>CAKUDE010000095.1 GCA_934645175.1 uncultured Oscillospiraceae bacterium | reverse complement strand
GCCCGAAGAGGAACCGTGACCTCGTGCGCCTCGTCGCGCAGAAGGAGATCGGCAACGTCTTCGCGATTACGCACCACTACTACGGCATGAACGGCGTCGTGCTGACGTCGAACCGCCACTTCACGCTGCGCAACGTGGACATCTGGGCGACGTGGGGCCTTGGCGTGGAGACGCGCGGCGCGCAGAAGTGGTGGCAGCTCGTGAACGTGAACGTGCGGCCGAAGCCGGGCGCGAACTATCCCGTCACGTCGACGGCCGACGCGCACCACGTCGTCCAGTCGCAGGGCTACGCGAAGATGATCGACTGCGAGGCGACGATGCACCGCGACGACCACTTCAACTACCACGACCGCACGCAGATCGCCTGGACGAAGGGGCCGCGCACGGTCGAGGTCGTCAACAACCGGGGTGTCGCCTACACGCTCTTCCGCACGGGCTCGCGCCTGCGCCTGCGCCAGCAGGACTTCGCTCTCGTCCCGGGCTGGACGGGGCGGATCGCCCGGATCGACGGCGAGCAGATCGCCTTCGACCGCGACCTCCCGCAGCAGACGGGCCTCTTCTTCGTCCTCGTCGACGACGAGTACACGACGGAGAATTTCCTCTTCCGCAACTGCCGCTTCCACGGCTCGTCCTACAGCCGGGGCCTCGTCCTCGGCAGCAACCTCACGTTCGAGAACTGCACGTTCGGGCCGATGGACGGCTCGCCCCTCCGCTTCCAAAGCTGCTACACCTACAACGTCTGGTGCGAGGGCATCGGCTGCCGCAACGTCGTCGTGCGGAACTGCCGCTTCGAGAACGTGCGCGACGACTTCACGGTGGGCGGCGTCTCAAGCCAGATATTCACGGCGCTGCGCCTGCCGTGGAAGGGCGATGCGCCGATGCGCCAGGTGCCGATCAAGAACGCCGCGTTCGCGAAGGCCGTCGCCGCCTACGAGGCGGCCGGCAAGCCCGTCGTCCCGAGCGGGGAGGCCGTGGGCGACATTCTCGTCGAGGGGTGTACGTTCGTGAATCCGCGCGGTTACCTCTGGTACATCATGAACGGGAGCGGCTACCACTTCCGCGACAACACGGTCGTCTGGAACGACCCGGGCGCGCCAAGGCTGCCGTATGCGGGCCGCATCCGCGTGGATGGCGACGCGACGGACCTCCACATCTCCGGTGCGCCCGTGGACCGGATGCCCGCACGACGGTAGGCCCGGCCCCGGGCGGAAAAGGCTTCAAAAGGCTTCAGGCAGAAAAGAGGAAACGGACACGATGATGAAGAGGCTCAATCTCGCGCTGGCGGCGCTCGCTGCGTCCGCCGCGCTCGCGGGCGGCGTCGCCATGGAGAAGAAGACGATCACGCTGCCGACGTACGCGCCGGGCGGCTACGACAAGACGCCCGTCTTCTACACGGGGCGCGTCTACCAGGGCGCGCAGGGGCGCGTCTACCCCTACCCGATGCAGGACGTGCTCCACGACGGGAAGATCGACGAGACGTACACGTACCTCACGATGGAGAACG
>CAKUDE010000094.1 GCA_934645175.1 uncultured Oscillospiraceae bacterium | reverse complement strand
TCCTCCTTGGCGGCAAGAATACGACCGTGACCGGCAATAACGCCATAGTCACGGTCGATGATGACGGGATTGATAAAGCCGAACTCTCGCAGCGAGGAGCGGAGCTTGTTAATCTGCTCCGGTCTGTGTGTCCGGGCGTTGTTGACATAGGGAACCAGCTTCGTGATGGGGACGAGCTGCATCTCAGTCGTTGTTTTCATCAGACCAGCCCCCATTCTGCAAACTTCTCGAAGCCACCAAGGTCGGAAATGTATTTCCGGGCGATCTCCACGATTTCAGCGTAGGGCCTTCCGTCAACTGTATCGTCCCCGATGGCACAGCAGAGCGTCACGGGCTTGCCGATATCCTGTGCTTTGAGGAAAGCATAGATATTGACAGACACATCCGCTTTGGATAGATCCTTGCCATGCAGACCACCGCCGGTCACTGAGTCGGCCATATCCGAACCGAGCTTACGATTGGTGGCTCCGGTGTCCACATCGGTGCCGCCCGTCCAGTCTCCGAGCGGGTTGATCTCCGCATCGGGGTACAGCTTTCGGAGCGCATCCGAAGGCGCATTGCTCTGACAGAGGATGAGCCGGTTGCCGCCCAGAATGTACTTCCCGTCATAGGGATACACGGAGAAAATGTCCCGTGCGATCTGCGAGAGCTTTTTCTGCTCCTCGGTCACGGGCATTCCCTTGAAGATGCCGTTGTCGCCGCAGCGGACACCGTCTGCCTGGTTATTGGCGAGGTGACCGTCCTGCGGCACTTCCACATAATCCACAACGAGGTTTCCGGCAATGCGGTGAACGGCAGCAGTCGCGTCTGCCTTATCCAGCGTAACGGAGGTTTCCGCAATGATGTGGCACACGCCGTGTCCGATGAGGACTTCCACGGCAATGCGGGGATCGTTTTCTTTTCTGTATGCCAGGTCGACAAGCGCACCGGCAATTCTGTCTGCCATCTTGTCCGGGTGGCACGGATTTACTTTTTCAAACATGGTGTTATCCCTTTCTCGCACGGAGCAGGCGCTCCATAAGGTCGTCCTGCGGCGTTGACTCGCCGTATTCCGTGCTGCAGTTTTCTTTCACGATCTGGAAGATCTCATTCCAGAGCCGAACCGCATGGTTCATGTAGTTGATGCCGATATTGATAAACGGGGACGGGATTGGCTTTCCCGTGGTGGGGTGCTTAGAGAGGAAGCCCATGCGGTTGGTCATTTCCTCGCACTGTACCCAGCGGGCAGAACACATGGCGTAGCGCTCCAAAAGCTGCGGTGACACTTTTGCGGCACAGCCGACGCCTTTGAGCCATTGCCAGGTCTCCGTGTAAATTTCCTGCGCCTGCAGGACGCTGCCGTCCCGCTGCTCGGCGGAAAGAAAATCATGGGGCTTTGGCATTTCAACACCCTCGACTTCGGGAATATCCAGTACTTCAAGTTTTCTGCCGCCGGGATTACCGTTTTCGGCTTTGTCCTTGACTGCGGATTTCTTCCTTCCTGCACCGGGTCTTGCACCGCCGCGCCCGCCTGTGTT
>CAKUDE010000093.1 GCA_934645175.1 uncultured Oscillospiraceae bacterium | reverse complement strand
AGTTTGTAGATGCGTTTGCCACAGCCGAAGGTGCCAGCCCCAGACCGATACAGATGATAATCGGGCCGGTTACAACAGGTGGCAGGAAACGCATGACCTTTTTGACTCCCACAAGCTTGATGATGAGGGCAAGGACTAAATAGAGTAAGCCTGCTACAAAAATACCGCCACAGGCACAAGCCAGCTTGTCAGACTCACTCATAGTGGCAAAATCCCCCTGGTCAAGGCTTGCGATTGTTGAGAAACCACCTAAAAAGGCAAAGGATGAACCCAGAAAGGCTGGAACCTTAAACTTGGAACACACATGGAAAAGCAGGGTGCCGATACCGGCGCAGACTAAGGTTACCTGCACGGATAAGACCTGCTGTCCTGTTCCAAAGTAGCCGTTTACAAGGATTGGGACAAGGATTGTTGCTCCAAACATTGCAAACATGTGCTGAAGTCCTAAGATTAGCATCTTAGGTGTGCCAAGCGCACGGGCGTCACGGATGACATCTTTTGTTTCGTTCATGAAAAACTCCTCCTTAAAATTAAAAATTATATACACAGAACCTGCCGCTGGCAGCTTCTGTTGCATACTTAGGCATAAAAAATGGGCACCTGGCCCATTCTTTAGTCTGTGATATTTACATCTATGACGCTTCCGACAGTAGGATTTACATCCACAAGTGTCTCGCCAATCACATCAAGATAAAACATTGTATAAGTCTGAATCATGTAAGGTTCAACCCACAGATAGCCGATTCCAAGAGACAGAACCACCAGAAGCCACATGCCGATGAAGCTTAAATAGATGTAAAAAAGTCTGCCCTTGTTCCCCTTCATCAGACCGACAGCCTTTTTAAAGCACTGCACAATGCTCATATCCTCATTGTCAAGCATCACGAAAAACACCAGTGCAAGTACAATGTTTATGAAAACTGAGAGCACAAGCGACAGCAACAGCAGTCCAATAATCAGTGGAAGCTTTGCTAGAGTCAAATCGCAGAAAAAGTAAACGTACAATGCTGGCAGCATTCCGATTAGTGAAACTGCAAAAACCAGCAGGTAGCCCAGTATATATCTGTCCGTGCGGCTCTTAAAGCAGCAGAACACATCTAATACCTTACATTCTTTTTTGCGTGCAATAGACAGATGGATACGGAAAAGTCCGATTTGCAGTACTCCCGAGAGAATTGCAATCAGAAACTCTGCGATATAATAGATTATGTAGTTTGTAGTTGGGGTGGCAGCTCCATTCACCAGCCTCGAAAAGGGGATTTCGATAATGGTGCCCAGAAGCATTACGATAACGAAAGCTCCCATGGTTATTCTGTAATTGCCGATGAGATTTCCTCTGGCGGCAGTTTTTAATTGTCTGCATGTCTTCATGTCTGTTATAACTCCTTTTTGACGTCTCTGTTTTTGACAAACCAAGCACTTAAAGCTTATACTGTATTCATCATAGATAATGGAGCAGAATATGAAACCAGAACCACAGATGAATAGATATTTTTATATCGCAGGCTGGATACTTATGGC
>CAKUDE010000092.1 GCA_934645175.1 uncultured Oscillospiraceae bacterium | reverse complement strand
CTTGGACACGGAGGAGATCGCGGACTATTTTGCCCGCGGCGGCGAAGCATCCGAACTGCTTGCGGTACTGGAAAACCGTCTGCGCGACCTGCAGCGCAGCGTGGAGGAGATGCGCTTACGGGCGGCGGAGGGCCCCAGCATCTCCGTGCAGATGATGACGCTGCCCGCCGTGACCTTTCTCGCCCGCCGCTGCGAGGGACACTCCGTTGACGAGAAGACCTCCGCCATGTACGATTTCTATGGGGAGTGTGTTCGCCGGGGCTGCACCCTGTCTGACGAGCCCATCTTCAACATTCAGCAGCGGCAGGACTTTCTCAGCGGGCGCATCGACGGCACGCCCTACCCCTATTACGTCTGCGTCCCCGTAAAGCCAGGAAAGGCGGACGCGGACGTGAAGACGCTGCCGGAGTGCCGGGCGCTTTCGGTGCTGTACTGCGGCGACTATGGCGGTGTGGACGAAATGTGGCTGACCATGGGGCGGGAGGTAACGGCACGGGGACTGACGCCCGCGGGACTGCCTCGGGTGCTGTGTATCGTCGCGCCCTACACAGGCCGCGAGATTGAAACAAAGCGCTACTGCTCGCGGCTCGTCCTTCCGGTGAAGGATTAAGCTCACGGAAACTATTCAGCCGCCTCACACCTGAATAATGAATGGGGTCAAAAATGCGATGGCAACCTAAGTGTTTTGGATAGCCAAGAATAAAGATTTCTAAATAAAAAGCAAAGGCGGGACTGCAATCTGCAGCCCCGCCTCGTCATTGAAACAAATTATATGCGGTCGTTTATGACCTTCGCCACAACCGCGTCGCCGGTCAGCTCACTGGTGCGGTAGACATTCTGGCAAAAGGCTTTCAGGCTAAAATCCATGCCTTTGCTCTCCTGATCCAGCAGGATACCGGTGATCGTAAAGCGCAGGTCCGCCTGTTCTTTCTGCAATTTGGAGATGTACTCTTGCGAGAGAACACACTCGCCATCGGTGATAAACACAATATCGGCGTTGTCGAAGCCTTCCTCCTTCATCAGCCGCAGGGCTTCGTTCATCGGCGTGCAAAAATCCGTACCACCGTCAATAAAAATCTCAGCCGCGCGCAGCTTATCCTCCACCGTTGTCTGCTTCGGAAGAAACAGGTCCGTCTGAAATCTGCCGGGGCCGGAGAAGTGAACGAGGGCAAATTTGCGTCCCTCGCTTTCCGCGATCTCCAACAGCGTCAATGCAACAGCCTTGCCCCACGCGGCGCATTCGCCCGCGGTGGAGCCGGATTCGTCGAGGCAGCAGATAATATCACCCGCGCCCTTATAGATGGGCTCACGGCGGCAATATTGCTTGATCTGCCGACGCTGATACTTTCGCAGGAACAGTGGCAACGTCTCCGGTGCCGCCAGCATGGCAAGCTCCGAGGTCAGCGCACGGGAGAGGTCATTGCCCAGCTCCAGCGAATACTTCTCACCGCGGCCATAGGCGTACCCATTTCGTTTTCCCTGTGCAAATATCTCCCGGAAGCGGCCGAGGTATCGGGAGACATCCCGCAGGG
>CAKUDE010000091.1 GCA_934645175.1 uncultured Oscillospiraceae bacterium | reverse complement strand
TCAGGGTCGCTTCCCCGGCCTCCGCGTTCTTCCCATCGCCCGCGTAGGCGTGGGCGGCGCAGTAGCGCCAGAAGTAACGGGTCTCGCCGCCCTGGGTGACGGAGGCCTCCATGGTCAGGCCGCATTCCTTACAAACGAAGTTGGACGTATCCACGTCGGTGTGCAGACATTTGTGGTTGCAGTACCGGCAGGTGTCGGTATCGGTGCCATTACCCTCGGCGTCCTTGTAGTCATGGAGGTAACCCTCAACACCGCACTCAATTACATCGACGGGTCCCATCATGCTGGAATTAGCACTCTGCATCTGGGCATACCTTTGTCTATTGTCCCCTGGGCCTGTGACCTTGAACGCATAATTTCTGTCTGTGCCCAGCAGGGTGGTGAAATCATTTTTTCCCTCGGGAAGTTGAATCGTATAGAAGGAACCACCGGTCAGCGTAATCTTGCCGGAACTGCCGACCTTCAGGCAGCCTGTCACCTTGCCGTCGCTGATCTCCACGGACGTCTCATCGCCGCTGTGTTCGGTCGTAAGGGTACCCACTCTTCCGCCGTCCATCCGCAGCGTTCCCCGCATATCAATGCTGCTCCAGCCGCCGCCGTGCACTTCAATGGTGTAGGTGCCATTGCCCTTAACGTAGTTGACTTCAATGGGCACTCTGCAAATGCTGTACTCGTCGGACGTGCTGTCGGTGAGAATCATCGTTACGCCGCTGCCATGACTCCTTACAATGATTTTTCCGTTATCCGAATTCAGGCACTTGCCGTTCAAATCCAGCGTGATTGGTGCCTTTCTGCTGATAGTGCATTCCCCGGTAAGTTCCGTAGTCCGCAGGAGGGTGACGGTTACATTCGAGATGCCGGAAGTGTCGTTCGCGTCAATAAACGCGTCCTTCACATTGGCATAGTAGGATGTCTCCCCCCGCACCAACTTGGCTACGAAGGGCACGCCGCACTTCGGGCACCTCGGGTCATTCGTGTCGATAATTGTGCCCAAGGGAACCCCGTGGCCGCATTCGTTGTCGCAGTAGATGCAATGGCCGGTGCTATCCTCTACATAATCAAGGTAATAGACATGTTCGGTGCACTCCACGACTTGCACATTTTGCAGGGGTTCAGCCAGTTCGGCGAATATCAGCCTCTCGTTGCCGCTGGCGTAGGCATACCGTTTATCCAGCAGATCAGCCGGTGAAACGCCCGCGTCACTGCAAATCTCGCCGTAGCTGCCGCCGGAGAGCTTAAGTTTCCCGTTGTTGGCGCACAGTTTCTCGATGCTGCCGCCGCTGACGGTTCCGCTCTTGCCCGAGAACAGCAGGTAACCTACCTTGCCGTCAGTCATCTTAAAGGTGCTGCTACTGTTATTCTCCAACGAGAAAGAATTCCAGCTGCCGCTTTTTACCACGATACCGGCATAATCCTCATCCGCCACAAAGGTTACGTTGCCGCAGCCATTGTCGGTCGAATCCGTCAGAGTGAGGGTGGCATCCTTTGCGACATTGCAGGTCTCGCCCTCGCCGCCAAAGCTCTTGCCGTTCAGGTCAAGGGTCATGGTATTGAAC
>CAKUDE010000090.1 GCA_934645175.1 uncultured Oscillospiraceae bacterium | reverse complement strand
GTCAAGGGACGAGTCGAGTTTTTCCGCGCACGGTGCGAAAAAAGCTCCACGCTTAAACCCTTGACCGTCCGGATTTTGCCGCAGTCTCTTTCCCGAGGCAGGCAGGGGTTTTGTATTCCCTGTCACCAAAACACATTTCAGCCGTCCGCAGGGCTTGTTTTCGCCCCTTTTCTCTACCTGTAGCCCCTTAATCATATAGCTTTTCCCTGCCCCTAAAAAGCTCCTCCTGACAAAAGCTCCAACAGCTTTTTGCCCGGCTTTCCGCGCTCAATCGTAAATCAAGTCCGCTTTCACAGCTTCTGCCGCTTGTGTCGTGCGAGCGTTCATCTGCCGTACCCTCCATTCGGGTTTCGGCTTGCGGCTGTTCGGTCGTGCGTCGTTTCGCTTTGCCGGCTCCGGCACAATCAGCCCCGCGCGGCTTCGCGCAGCTTCGCTGATCTCGGCGCACATCCGGCGGTGCGCGCGGCGCGGCGGCTTGAAGGCTTCGTCAAACGTCTGCAAACGAATGCAGCGAATCACCCATGCGCCGTCTGCATAGATTGTAAGCAGAAACGAAAGCTGGAGGCGGTAGCATGGAATACAGAAGACGCAGAAGGCGTGTCCGCAGCACTAGGCGCAATCCGCCGCTTGCGGGCTCGCTTTTTTGCGCGGCGTTGCTCGTCGCATCGATCGTATATCTGATCGGCGTGTCATCCGCAGGAACGTGGGTCGCACAAAACGTCGTTGCCCCTGTGTTTCAGACGCTCGGCGTCGTTCGGGCGGACGCGCAGGAAACGGAAGCGCCGTCCGTAGCGACTGCCGCGGGACAAGAGACGAACGCGACGGTGACAAAAACGCTGAAGCTTCCGAAAATGGTCTATTATGCTCTGCAAATGGGCGTATACTCGAGCCTCGATAATGCAAGCAAACAAGCCGCCTCGCTGCAAGCGCTTGGCGCTGGCGGGTATATCTATGCGGATGGGGACAAGTATCGCGTGTTTGCCGCCTGCTATCAAAACGGGGAGAGCATCAAAGAGGTGCGCGCAAGACTTTCAGAAGAAGGGATGGAAAGCGCGAGCTACGCCATGGAACAGGCGGCATCCGAATGGGTCGTCACAGCCACGGAGCCGCAGATCGCAGCGCTTGCCGCGCTTCTCGATCAGCTTTCGGAGATCGGAGAACGTCTGTATGCCGCGGTCTATGCCTTTGACAAGGAGGGTAAAGCTGTCGCGGAGGGCAAAGCGGAGATCGGAGAGATCACGGACAAACTCGGTGCGGCCAGAGACAGCCTTGCTGTGTTTTCCGTTACGGAGACTGGCGCGTCCGGCGCGCTGCTTGCGTGCGCAGGAACGATCCTTACGGAACTCAGAAAGCTCACGGAGTTTACGGGAGAGGACCGAATCGCATTTTCCGCTGCGCTGAAACATGCGCACATCGCCGCAGTCGATGCGGTCTGTCGGCTTTCCGCGGAAACGGCGGGACAAAGGTAGCGCTTCGGATTGTGGGCGAAAGATGTACAATTATGACAAGTCGGGTTCCGGAATTGCCAGACCCGAAACGAGCGGCTATAATGAAATTGTGAAAAGAAAGGATGTGGGA
>CAKUDE010000089.1 GCA_934645175.1 uncultured Oscillospiraceae bacterium | reverse complement strand
CGGTGCGGAAATGTAAAGGAGCGAAAGGGAAGGGAGAGATCCGCCATGAGAGAAAAGAAACCGAAGATCCTGATGATCGATGACGACGAACAGATCCTGTTCGCCATGAAGGCTGTATTTGAATACCAGGGCTGGGAGTCCCTCTCAGCCCAGGATGTGCTGGGTGGTCTGCGTCTGTTCCGCAGCGAAAAGCCCGACCTGATCCTGATCGACTACCATCTGCCCCAGATCAACGGCATCAAGGGGGTGCAGATGATCCGGGAGCTGGATGGGGAGATCCCCATCATCGTATTTACCATTGACGAGAGCCAGGAGGTGGCGGACCGGTTCATTGAAGCGGGGGCCAGCGATTTTGCTCTGAAGCCCATAAAGGTGCCCGACATCATCAGCAGGATCCGCCTGCATATCCGCCTGATGGAGGCGGAGGCCAAGCTGGGCAATCAGGACGGCGGAGGCCGGAAGCAGGCAAAGGGGATCGTATCCGCCACATCGGAGCTGATCGAGGACTGCCTGCGCCGGTCCGGGGAGTTCCTGGCGGTAGAGACCATTGCGGAGCAGACGGGGCTGGCCTGTCAGACTACCTACCGGTATTTGCAGCACATGGTGGCCCAGGGTCTGGTAGAGGTCAACCAGAGCTACGGTAAGGTCGGCCGGCCAAAGCAGAAGTACCGGATCCTGACGTGAATCGAGCCGAACTGTATCATGCAGAAAAATGAATGAAAACGGACAGGGCCCTGGCAGCAGAAGCTGCCGGGGCCTTCAATATGCGCTGATTTCCGGTCAATATCCGACAACTTATCCTGAAAGAACTGGAGAGGGAAAGGGGTGGGACTGTTTTCAGGAAAGAGAGAGGGTGCGGAAAGCTGTTCCGTCAAAATGAAGAAAATAGAGACGGAATAGAAAAATAAATAGGATGATTTTTGAATAAAAAGGCAGAAATATGAAGAAATCACGAATTAAATGTGAAGAATTTCACAAAGTTCCTGAAAGCGGGAGAAGAAAAGAGAAAAAAGTTTCTGGAAAAGAAAGAAAAACGGCGGGAGAGAACAGAAGCGGAGAATAAGCGGGGAACTGGCTGAATAAAATTAACGACTTTTCATTTGGCATGAAATAAAAAAGAGAAATAATTGCAGAGGCCGCGGACTCTTTGATATAGTAAGTACAGTAAAAGCTATGGTGGGGATCATCTCCGGCGGCCCCCGCGGCCGGGGCAGCAAGCTCCGGGCCAAGAGTCTTTTGTATGCGATCCGGCGCCATGATGCCGAATGCATATAGGTCCAACCAACCTGACGCAGAAAGTAAAGGAGGAAAACAATGAAAAACAGTTCCCACAAGCTGTGGAAGAGAGTAGGCTGCCTGGCCCTTACCCTCTCCCTGAGCCTGTCCCTGCTGGCAGGCTGCGGCAAAAAGGAAAACCCCAACAGCTCCGGCTCCGCTTCTGGCAGCGGAAGCACCTCCCAGAGTGAGACCAACGAGCCCGAGGTCATGGAAGGCGACGACTTCGGCAACGGCGCCATCGGTACCCACGGCGGCGTCTCCAGCGGCAGTGTGTACGCCTCCGAGGCCGGCCTGGAGATCCTGAAGGCCGGCGGCAACGCCATC
>CAKUDE010000088.1 GCA_934645175.1 uncultured Oscillospiraceae bacterium | reverse complement strand
AAGGAGATAGCGCAGCAAAAACCACAACACAACCAACTGCCCGGCAAAAAGCAGTTTTTCGGGTTCGGGATCGAGCGGCCAATTGTATGTCGCGAGCGTGACCCCGGCAAACAGAAGCAACAAGACGTCCGGCAACGCAAACGGAATGCTTTTCCTCTCGCCAAGCCATGCCATCACAACCGCCCCAACCGCCATCAGCGCCATCGACAGGTGGAACCAGAAGACTTTCCCCATCACAATGCCGCTTGCCAACCCGCTATCACCGGCAAGCGGCGTGGCGATCAGCATCGCCCCGAAAACGGATGCCAGTGCAACCGGGATTCCATGCCTATACAATTCCAATTTCATGCTTATGTATTTTTATTTCCATGCCAGTCTGTTTTTTATCTAATCTTTTTCATGAACCGATCCCATCGGAACTGTCCTGTGTAGGGGTCGGCCGACTTCCAGATAAAGGCCGCCTTGCCGACAATATATTCTTCCGGCAACAGGCCCCAATACCGGGAATCCTGCGAGTTCATGCCTTTGTCGCCCGCCATGAAGTAGTAATTCTTTTGGAAACAATAGTCCTTTATCGGTTTGCCGTCCAGGAAAACGGTTGAATCATCATACTCAACCTTCGCTTTTTGTTCCCATGCGACCAACTTGCGGTATAACAGATAATTTTCCCGGTTCATCTCAACCTTGTCACCGGCTTTCGGGATATAGAGCGGCCCGAAATTCCGAATATTCCAGTTCAAGATCGAGTCAAACGGGAACGCCTTATAGACACCGTCCGGAAACTCTCCCGGCAACGTCCGCCCGATCCGTTCCTGCGAGTCCGTGTTTCCGAGCGGTTCCGCCATCCCGTTTATCCGGAACTTCCCGTTTCGTATGGAAAGCGTGTCGCCCGGCAATCCGATACACCGTTTGATGTAGTATTTCAAGATGTGCATCTCGACCTTGTCCCAACCGTTGGGATGCGGGAAGTTGAAGACCAGCACATCGCCCCGCTTTGCTTTCCGGAATCCCGGCATGCGGTGTATCTCGGTCTGTTCCAGCCGCAACGTCGCGTTGAGGTCGAACAGCCGTGCGCCGAGCGTCGGTTTCCAGACCGCCACAAAGTCCCCTTCCGTCAGTTCCGGCTCCATCGAATCGCTGGGGATGCGGAAGGAGGCGAGGAGGAAGACTTGGACGAAAACCCAGATGCTGGCAATAATCAAAATGGCCAAAACCGCATTCAGAAACCATTCGATGACCTTTTTTAGAAATCCCATGTCCTTTTCAGTTTGCCGTTTTCTATAAATCCGACCCGTTGTCCCAAAGCCCGGTGAGGAGTTGCGTACCATAGAAGGGCATTATCCGGTATATGGGTATAAAGTTGCGTCGTATCCGAAGTAATGCTGTCGGATGATATTGGAATAAAATAATCTTTCCCTACATCCCAAAAATGCAGGTTACAGGGAGTTTTTCCTTTCTCTATCCAAAGTTCCTGCGTGACCGGTTTGTTTTTATCAGGTATGAATTTTCGGATGTGTCCCGACGAATCGACCAAAAACGGTGCGGTAACGTATCTCAACTCCTGTTCTTTGCAACCTTCAGCAATGATGAATATGTTATTGCCGACAACATCT
>CAKUDE010000087.1 GCA_934645175.1 uncultured Oscillospiraceae bacterium | reverse complement strand
TATTTTAGCAAAAAATATGCAGATACTCAATTTGTATCTGCATATAATTCGTACTATTTTCTTCCTCCTGCTATGATAACTGCTTCATCATAACAATTTCGTCACCATCTGCCTCACCTGTATGAACAAATCCAAGCCTTTCGTATAGTGACCTCGCCTGATTGTTTCCCTCTATATAGCAAAGCACAACTTTGTCATACTTTTTGTCATTTTGCATACGATTGAGAAGCTGGTTTGCAGCCTCTCTTCCATAGCCTTTTCCCTGATATTTTTCATCTATAAACAGCTGGCTTAAATCATACGCCTGACATTCAGGACAATCATAATACAGAGCCATTCCCACTGGCTCGTCATCATCATATATCATACATGCACAGCTTCTCTTGTCGCGATAAGCGTATGCCCGTGCAAGCAGTCTCATCGGGTCTGAAACATAGCCCTTTTGAGACTCTGCTACTGACAAATCTTCTCTCCAGTTTTCTTCTGTTATAGCTTCTAAATGTATCATGCCTCGTATTCCTCACATATCTCCTGTGCAATCGCCTCCGCATGCTCAAGATACCAGCCATCCTCGTCCTCTTCAGCTTCCACAAACTCCACATACTCATTTAATAAAGCTAACTTGATATCAAATCTGAACTGCTCATAAGATATCTTATCCTTTAAGCCTGCATAAACCTCATTTAAAAACAATTCCTTCTGGGAATCATTCATATAAAAAGGAAAAGTACAGCGGGTCTCTGTTGCATGGGCGATAAATCTGGCAATATCAAGGGAATACGGCATCATGCCTCCAAAGCCCCAGTCAATCATTACAACCTTTTCACCATCAAACATAGCGTTAAATTCAAGAAAATCACCATTCGATAAGGTACATGGTGCTGTCAGCTGGCGGTCTAAAAATATCTGGTAAGCCTTTCTCAAAACCGGCTTGTCTGCAAGGAACTGGGCACGGCGCAATACTCTCTGCCAGTATTTTATAAATCTGCCCTTTACCTCATCCTCATGGACATGGCTTTGGTAATACGGGTTTTCATTCCAGGAAGGCTCATTTGCTTCAGGCTTTGGCTCGTCCTTTTTTAACCAGTCATCACCGACCGGCTTATTCCAGAAATCATCATTGGATGATGAACTCCAAAAATCATTTTTCTGTTCGTCACTCACCTGCAGGTTCCTCCCTCTGTTATCACTATCCTACCAGGATATTTCTGCACTGTTCTGATACAGATTCCTGAGATCAATATTTTCTACCTTCTTGTCACGGAGCATCAGCTCCTTTACTGCATCGGCTGCACTTGCCCCTTCAAAGAGTACCTTATTTACCTGTTCAATGATCGGCATGCTTACCTGATACTTTTTAGAAAGTGCATAACCGGCCTTAGCGGAATATACCCCTTCCACGACCATCTTGACCTCTGCCATGGCTTCTTCCATAGTTGCACCCTTACCGATCAGGATACCGGCTCTTCTGTTTCTGGAATGCATGGAAGCACAGGTTACGATCAGATCTCCTATTCCTGTCAGCCCATAAAAGGTTTCAATTCTTCCGCCCATTACGATACCAAGCCTTGCAATCTCAGCGATACCCCGGGTGATCAGTGCAGCCTTGGTATTATCACCATAGCCAAGTCCGTCTGCAAGACCGGCAGCCAGAGCCAC
>CAKUDE010000086.1 GCA_934645175.1 uncultured Oscillospiraceae bacterium | reverse complement strand
TGGGAAAGCTTGATTTTGATGATATGATGGTATATTGTTATGAGCTTTTGAAGGAGCGTACGGATATCCGCAAGTATCTGCAGGAACGCTTTCAGTATATCTTAGTGGATGAATTTCAGGACATTAATAAAATACAATATGAGATCACAAAGATGTTAGCGGCACCACAGAACAATCTGTTCATTGTAGGAGATGATGACCAGAGTATCTATGGGTTCCGGGGCGCAAAGCCGGATATTATGTTGCATTTCAAGGAAGATTATCCGGATGGAAAAGAGACCCTGCTTGATGTGAATTACCGGTGCAGCCGGAACATTACAGAGGGAGCAGTCCGGCTGATCGCACATAATCAGATTCGGTTTGATAAGCGCATCGTAAGTGCGAAGGACTATGAGGAGCCGATTCAGATACATCATATGAATACCCTGCAGGAAGAGAACCGGCATGTGTTAGAACAGATTCAGGATTATCACAAAGCCGGGATACCGTATTCCGAGATGGCAGTGATCTTCCGCACCAATGTGCAGGCAAGAGGGATTGTGTATCAGTTGATGTCTTATAATATTCCGTTTCAGATGAGGGATAATGTGCCATGTATTTACGATCATTTTACGGTGCAGAATATACTTAATTATGTCCGGGCAGCGATGGGAATACGGGATCGGAGTCTGTTCCTGCAGATCATCAATAAGCCGAACCGGTATCTTTCGAGAAATCTGCTGACCGAACCGGTTGTGAGCTTTGAAGAGATGCGGCGGCAGGCAGAGGGCAAACGCTGGGCGATTGACCATATCGATCAGATGGAGTATGAACTGCGGATCCTGGCGGGATTGAAACCATTTGCAGCAGTGAATTTCATACGCAAGGCCATTGGATATGATGAATATTTGCAGGAGTATGCAGATTATCGGCATATCAATGTGGATGATCTGTATGGTGTGCTGGATGAATTGCAGGAGATGGCAAGACCATATAAGACGTATCGTGACTGGTTTGATGGTATGGATGCGTATCGCAAGGATCTGGAGGAGCATAGCAGGAAGAATGCCCAAAAGCAGGAGGATGCGGTTACGATCACGACTATGCATAGTGCAAAGGGGTTGGAGTTTGAATCCGTATTCATTCTCGAAGCCAATGAGGAGATGACACCATACAAGAAAGCGGTGAAACCGGAAGAGATTGAGGAGGAACGCCGGATGTTCTATGTGGCAATGACGAGGGCAAAGAGTCATTTGCATATCTATGATGTGAAGACGTATTATAACAAGGAGCTGCAGCCATCCCGTTTTCTGGCAGAATTGTGCCGGGCAGAAGAAGATGTAACCGATCATCCGTAAAGGACAGGTGTGTAGTGTCACGTCCGGAAAGAGAAGTCTGTCGGCATAAACGACGTCAGGAGAGCAGATGTTCCAGGGATACGGAACCAAAGCCCTGGATAGCGGAGGGATATCCGGGAACCGGGGTGGCAGCATGGATCAGTCGTTGTTTGACCTCTGTGTTGGTCAGGGAAGGATATAATTGAAGCAAAAGGGCACAATAACCACTGATAAATGGAGTCGACATGGAAGTGCCATTTTTGATATGATATCCACCACCGGGTTTGAGACTTAGAATATGAACACCGGGAGCACATAATTCCGGTTTGTAAGGTACTGTGCGGTTGATGGAGGAAAATCCGGTTCCGTCACAG
>CAKUDE010000085.1 GCA_934645175.1 uncultured Oscillospiraceae bacterium | reverse complement strand
AAAAGGACATCGTCGGCAAGGACATCGAGAACTATGACTCGATGCTCGTCCTCTCCCACTTCAAGGGCCATCCGATGGGCGGCTACGGCGGCGCGCTGAAACAGCTGTCGATCGGCTGCGCGTCCTCGGACGGCAAGGCGTGGATCCACTCCGGCGGCACCTGGAAAACGCAGGACGGACTCTGGAGCAACACGTGTGAACAGGATACCTTCCTCGCAGCCATGGCGGACGCGGCAAGCTCCGTCACCGATCTCTTCGCAGGCAGAGCGGCGTACATCAATATCGTGTGCAATCTCTCCGTGGACTGCGACTGCTGCGCCGTAGCCGAGGATCCCTGTATGCGCGACATCGGCATCCTCGCCTCGCTCGATCCGGTTGCCCTCGACCGCGCCTGCCTCGACCTCATCGAGCACTCCGACGACCCCGGCCGCGAGCACTTCCTCGAACGCGTCTATTCCCGCCACGGTCAGCGCACCATCGACTTTGCCGCCGCTCTTGGTGTCGGCTCGGTGGACTATACACTCACAACCGTGGACTGATCGCGCGGAGGACGGGAGACGGGGAGACGCCAATTCCGCCAACCCTGCCCTCCCCCACCCGAGGAGCAATAAAGCCCATAGGAGCAATGCGGTGTTCCCCATTGCAGAAAACAAAGGAACCGACCAGAGCCAAACGTCGATTCCAAATAAACAGCCGAGCCTGTTCGGCAGACAGACCGCAGGTCATACACAGCCGCGCGGATCGATGGAAAAAGACGGACCGCGTCCGAGAAAAGGAAGGATTTACCTATATGCCGCACAGCGTGGAAACCGATACCCGAAAGCAAGAGGAAAAACAACACCGCATGACGACGGAGCCGCCGGAAAAGCTCATCTGCCAGCTCGCCGCGCCGACCATCGTCAGTATGCTCATCACCAGCTTTTACAATATGGCGGATACCTTCTTTATCGCAAAGCTCGAGAATACAAGCGCGACCGGTGCCATCGGCGTGGCGTTTTCGCTTATGGCCATCATTCAGGCGGTCGGCTTCTTCTTCGGACATGGGTCCGGGAACTTTATCTCCCGCGAGCTCGGCAAAAAGAACGTCAGGGGCGCGGAGGAAATGGCGGCGACCGGATTCTTCTCCTCCTTTATCGCCGGCCTTGTCATCATGATCGCCGGCCTTGCCTTCCTCCATCCCCTCGCGAAATTCCTCGGCTCTACGGATACCATCCTCCCCTTTGCCGTCGATTATCTGCGCATCATCCTCATCGGCGCTCCCTATATGTGCGCCTCCCTCGTCCTCAATAACCAGCTCCGCTTCCAGTCCAATGCCTTTTTCGCCATGATCGGACTGACCACCGGCGGTATCCTCAACCTCGCACTCGATCCCCTCTTCATCTTCGGCCTCCATATGGGCGTGAACGGCGCCGCACTGGCGACCATCCTCAGTCAGCTCGTCAGCTTCGTCCTGCTCTATATCGGCGTCCAGCGCAGCGACAGTCTGAAGATCCACTTCCGCAATTACCGCCCCAATCGGTTCTATCTGAAAAATATCGTGAACGGCGGTACACCCTCCCTCTGCCGACAGGGCCTGAACAGCGTCTCCACCATCGTCCTCAATACCGTCGCAAAAGGGTACGGGGACGCCGCCATCGCCGCCATCAGCATCGTCTCTCGCATCATGATGTTCGCTTCCTCCGCGGTGATCGGCTTCGGACAGGGCTTCCAACCCGTCTGCGGCTTCAATTACGGCGCGCATCTCTATG
>CAKUDE010000084.1 GCA_934645175.1 uncultured Oscillospiraceae bacterium | reverse complement strand
ATGATATGATCGTCGCCGAGGAAGTGTTCGGCGGCTCTGTGCCCAAGAACTACTTCCCCGCCGTGGAAAAGGGCCTGCGGGAAGCCTGCGTCCACGGTCCTCTGGCCGGTTATCCGGTGGTGAATCTGAAGGCCGTTCTGTATGATGGCTCCTATCACCCCGTTGACTCCTCTGAAATCGCATTCAAGACCGCCGCTCAGCTGGCCTACAAGGCCGCTCTGCCCGAGGCCAACCCCTGCCTGATGGAGCCTGTGGGCGAGCTGAAGGTCACCGTGCCCGACAGCTACATGGGCGATGTCATGGGTGACCTGAACAAGCGTCGCGGCCGCGTCATGGGTATGGACCCTGCCGGCAATGGCGAGCAGGTCATCACCGCTGAGGTCCCCATGGGCGAGATGAGCACCTATGCCATCGACCTCCGCTCCATGACGCAGTCCCGCGGCACCTTTACCCTGCACTTTGTCCGCTATGAGGATTGCCCTCCCGCGGCGCAGGAGAAGGCGATCGCTGAGGCCAAGGCCCGGAACGAGGAATAAGATCAACCAGTGTGGCCGGGGAAGCGATCGCTTCCCCGGCCGCTGTATCTGTGTGGGATAGTTCCAGGGCAGTTCAATAGCTCTAACAAAGCGTGAACAATTTTAGGTTCTTTTAAAAAGTTGCATTTGCAACTTGCAAATAGAAATAATTCCTGATATACTACACTCACAAAGCAAAAAACGCTCAAGGAAAGAGCAAAGATAAGGTAATTATTTAAGGAGGATACATCTATGAAGAAGTGGGTCTGCAAGGTTTGCGGTTACATTTATGAGGGTCCCGAGGCTCCCGTCGAGTGCCCCGTCTGCCACGCCAAGAATGCGTTTGAAGAGGTCAAGGGCGAGCTGAAGCTGGCTGCTGAGCACAAGTTCGGCATCTACGCAGAGACCGTGAAGAACAACGCTGACATCTCCGAGGAGGATAAGAAGTACATCTTCGATCAGCTCATGGCCAACTTCAACGGCGAGTGCAGCGAGGT
Source organism: uncultured Oscillospiraceae bacterium (assembly GCA_934645175.1). GTDB lineage: Bacteria > Bacillota > Clostridia > Oscillospirales > Oscillospiraceae > JAZOXB01. The sequence goes on along the minus strand of CAKUDE010000084.1, from coordinate 755 downwards.
GGGTATGTATCTGTGCATGGCCCGGATCGCTCACCGTGAGGGCTATCCCGAGATCGGCCTCTACTGGGAGAAGGCCGCTTATGAGGAAGCCGAGCACGCCGCTAAGTTCGCCGAGCTGCTGGGCAGCGACCTGGAGAGCAACATGACCGCCTCCACCGAGAAGAACCTGGCCTGGCGCGTGGACTGCGAGTACGGTGCTACTGCCGGCAAGTTCGAGCTGGCCGCCTGCGCCAAGAAGAACGGTCTGGACGCCATTCACGACACCGTCCATGAGATGGCCCGCGACGAGGCCCGTCACGGCAAGGCTCTGGAGGGCATGCTGAAGCGTTACTTCAACAAGTAAGTTCCGCAAAAACCAAAATCTTTTGAGAGGGAACCGGGAAACCGGTTCCCTCTCTTTTTGCGTCCTCCGCCGTTGGGATGGATATTGGAGTGGATGCCGCCGCCCGCTCCCGCCTCCCAAATAGCCAAAAGTGGATATTAGAAAAGTGGATATTGGGATTATACGCTTTCAGGTGTTCAGGAAACCAGATGTTTGAACTAAATTATACATCTTCGCACATCTTTTATCGCCTTTGAAGAACAACGAACAAGTGCGGAACGACTTTGAACTTAAACCGCACATCTTCCAAGAGTAATAAAGAACAAGAATATGAATTATCTTTATGGGGTATCCAGCAATATTGGATACCCCTTTTGCTATAATAAAGCCAGAAAGTGAGAGATGAAACAAAGCAAATCTCACCGAAAAAAAT
>CAKUDE010000083.1 GCA_934645175.1 uncultured Oscillospiraceae bacterium | reverse complement strand
TTGGCATTGCCCCCCAGGGGGCGGTTTACGCCCACCGGGACTTTCTGTGGCGGGTCAGTTCTGCCACGGTGGACCTGGATGTTTCCGACTTTACGGCGCTGCCGGACTATGACCGGCTGATTTCCACCCTGGAAGGGGAAATCGACCTGACCCACAACGGCGGCGAGGCCCTTCACCTGGCCCCCTACGGCATCCACCGCTTTGACGGCGGCTGGCAGACCCGGTCCCTGGGCCGGTGCCGGGACTTTAACCTGATGATGCGCAAGGGCGCCTGCGAGGGCCGCATGGAGGCCGTTCCGGTGCCGGGACAGCTCACGGTGGGCGGCAGGCCCAACGACACGGCCATCCTCTACTGCGGTCAGGGACAGGTCACGGTGTGTGTAGGGTCTGACACTGTCACCCTGTCCCAGGGCCAGTCCCTGAAGGTCGAGAGCGCCGAGGACGTGACCCTGTGTCTTTCCGGCCACGGCTGCATCCTTTTGGCAGAGGCCTGGTACGACTGACCCATTCACAAAAAATACAAATTTTTATTTTCCTTCTTGACAAAACAGCTATAACATTATAGCATATTGGTATAGCACATTGTCAGACGACAATACAAAAACGGAAACCTGATTCAATACATATTTAGAGGTGCGAACATGGCAAATCATGAGAAGAAAGTACTGGTCATCGGCGTGATCGGCGCGGATGTCCACGCTGTTGGCAACAAGATCCTGTATCACGCGTTTACGGAAGCCGGGTTTGAAGTGGTCAACCTGGGCGTGATGGTCTCCCAGGAAGAGTACATCGCCGCCGCCATCGAGTCTGACGCGGACGCGATCGTAATCTCCTCCCTGTACGGCCAGGGCGAGCTGGACTGCCGGGGCATGCGTGAAAAGTGCGACGAAGCAGGCCTGGCGGGCATCCCCCTGCTGGTAGGCGGCAACATCGTCATCGGCAAGCAGAAGTTTGAGGACGTAGAGGTCCGCTTCAAGGAAATGGGCTTCGACCGTGCCTTCGGCCCCGGTACTCCCCCGGAGACCACCATTGCGGCCCTGCGGGAGCTTCTGCACATGGACGGTGAGAACGCATGAAACCTGTCCTGCTGATCGACTTCGGCAGCACCTATACCAAGCTTACGGCTGTGGATGTGGAGCATGGGACCCTGCTGGGTACCGCGGCATCCTATACCACCGTCAGCACGGACATCAACGAAGGCCTGGGCAAGGCCCTGGCAAAGCTGGAAGAAAAAACCGGGAAGCTGCAATATACCGACTGCTACGCCTGCTCCTCCGCCGCCGGAGGTCTCAGGATGATCACCAGCGGTCTGGTACCGGAGCTCACCGGCGAGGCGGCCAAGCTGGCAAGCCTCGGCGCCGGTGCCAAAGTGGTCCGGGTCTACGCCTTCCAGCTGACAGAGGACGACATTGAGGACATTGCCAAAGAAAAGCCGGACATCTTCCTGCTGGTCGGCGGCACCGACGGCGGCAACACCGCCAACATCCTGCACAACGCCCGGATGCTTGCCACCATAAAGCCGGAATTTCCGGTGGTCATCGCCGGAAACCGCACGGCGGCCCGGGAATGTGAGCGGATCTTAAAGGATCAGGGTTTTGAAACCTACATCTGCCCCAACGTCATGCCCAAGTTCGGTCAGCTCCAGGTGGAGCCTACCCAGAAGGTGATCCGGGAGATCTTCCTGAACCGGATCATCCACGCCAAGGGCCTGTCTAAGGCTTCGGAGCTGCTGTCGGACATCATGATGCCCACCCCCGCGGCGGTGCTCCAGGCCATGGATCTGCTGGCCCAGGGC
>CAKUDE010000082.1 GCA_934645175.1 uncultured Oscillospiraceae bacterium | reverse complement strand
ACAATAAGGTTAATAGCAGATGAAACCTGATCTCTGATAGCCTTTGACGGCAATTCTGAACCGGACATCATAACCATTGTTTCAATACGGGAAATGGAGTCTCTCGGCGAGTTGGCGTGGATTGTTGTAAGTGAGCCGTCGTGACCTGTGTTCATTGCCTGAAGCATATCCAAGGTTTCTTCGCTACGAACCTCACCTACGATGATACGGTCGGGTCTCATACGAAGGGAGTTAACTACCAAGTCACGGATACTGACTCGGCCCTTGCCCTCCATATTTGCAGGACGAGCTTCAAGAGTGAGAACATGCTCCTGATGGAGCTGAACTTCGGCGGAGTCCTCGATTGTGATGATTCTCTCATCCGCCGGAATATATGACGAAAGTACATTCAAAAGTGTTGTTTTACCCGAACCTGTACCGCCGGATACGATAATATTGAGCTTACCTTTTACGGCAGCCTCCAAAAATTCGAGCATTTTTGGTGATACCGAACCCCATTTTACAAGGTTATCGGCAGTGATGGGAGTTTTACCAAACTTACGAATGGTAAGAATAGGACCTATAAGTGACAACGGAGGAATAATTACATTTACACGAGAACCGTCAAGCAAACGGGCGTCACACATTGGGCTTGATTCATCAACATGTCTGCCAACCTTTGATACGATTCTGTCGACAATCTGCATAAGATGATGGTCATCCTTAAACTGAATGTCAGTGAGGACAAGTTTACCCTTTGACTCGACATAAACATGGTCGTGACCGTTAACCATAATTTCTGAATACTTGTCGCTGTCAATAAGCGGTTGAATCGGACCGAAGCCCATAATGTCATCAAAAAGTTCTTTTTTGACTATTTCTCTGTCAACTCTCGGAATACTGAAATCCGGTCGTTCAACATATTCGTCAATGAGTTTTTTCATTCCCTCATCGGAAATATCTGCATTGTCCGCACCGAGCTGTTGCTCAATAATCAATGCGTGAATTCGCTGTTTTATCTCTGCGTATCTATCCTCAAGAACAGGTCTGATTTTTTCTGAACTGTCATTACTTGCACCTGCAGGCTGAGGAATAGTTTCATCAAGTGCGCCACCTGATGTTCCGTATCTGTTAAGTAGTCCCATTTATGTATCTTCTTTCGTTTGTGTTTTAAAAATTATTTAGAGACAAGGCCTTTTTTCTTCGCTTTTCCTGCTGTTTTTGCTTTGGCAAGACCCTCCTTGCCCTCACGCTCCATAATTACTTTTTCGGCAAAAGCATTGAGCTCTTTTGCAAAAGCAGATCTCGGCTTATACGAAACAGCAGGTTGACCGCTGTTGAGCGAATCGTTGATTGTTTTAAGGTCGCTTGAGAATATGGCATAAGCCTCCATATTCAAAATGTTTTCATAATCGCTGATTTTGACATTGTTTTTCTTTGCGTTTTTGTTAATAACAAGTTTAACTTTATCGCTTTGATTGATTTGGTACAAAACATTTTGGCAAAGTTTTGCACGCTTAAGGGACAAAATATTAACATCATTTACCATAAAAATGGTGTCGCTTGATTCAAGCGCTGTAATTACAGGGTCGGTAAGATTACAGCCACAATCAAGAATAACATATTCATAATTATTTCTTGCAACATCAATAATTGCTTTTACATGGGATGATTGAACATAATCTGCAAGTTCCGGTGATGACGGTGAAGCGAGCACCGAAAGACCCGATGCGTGAGTGACAGCACAGTTTGTAAGAGAATCAATGGAAATGCCAAGAGAATCTCTGACAACATCAACGATAGTTTCGGTTGGATTAAGGTCGAGCGCCATATCCGAGTCGCCAAACTGAAGGTCGAGGTCAACAAGAAGTGTCTTTTTGCCACGGCTTGCAAGATTTACTGCAAGGTTGGTGGAAATTGTTGTTTTGCCAACACCGCCCTTACCGCTGAAGAAAGAATAAACATGAGATCTTGTCTTGCGTTCAACATTGATTTTTTTGCTGAGTTTTCTTTCGCTGTTGATGACACCCTCAAGATTTTTTGTAAGTTCTTCGGTTGAAATGTCAAGGCTC
>CAKUDE010000081.1 GCA_934645175.1 uncultured Oscillospiraceae bacterium | reverse complement strand
GTACAATGCTAACGCGGAGAAGGCCGAAAAGCCCACCGCGCCCGTGCTTCTCCGTGGGAAAAAGAGCGAGAACATCGGCAAGCTGAACGCAGGGGACATCGGCGCCATTCCGAAGCTCCAGTATACCGCGACCGGCGATACGCTGTGCGATCCTTCCGCCCCCGTGAAGTTCGATGCGATCGATTTCCCCGAGCCTTGCATCAGCCTTGCTGTGACGGCGAAGAAACAGGGCGAAGACGACAAGGTCATCTCCGGTCTGAACCGTATCAAGGAAGAGGATCCGACCATTCGCATTGAGAAAAATGCAGAGACGGGCGATGTCCTCATTTGCGGTCTCGGCGAGATGCATATCGATGTCGTTTGCGCAAAACTGAAGAATAAGTCCAACGTGGAAGCCTCCCTTGCGGATCCGCGCATCCCGTACCGTGAGACCATTCGCGCGACAGCGGAAGCCGAAGGCAAGCACAAAAAGCAGTCCGGCGGCAGCGGTCAGTTCGGTGTTGTCCAGATGCGCTTTGAGCCCGCGCCCGAGGGAACGGATTTTGAATTCGTCAATGCGATCGTCGGCGGCGTTGTTCCGAAGGAATACATCCCCGCTGTCGAAAAGGGTCTGCGTGAGGCGATGGTACATGGCGTTCTCGCCGGATATCCGATGGTTGGCATCAAAGCGACGCTCTATGACGGAAAGTACCATCCCGTTGACTCCAAGGAAGTTGCGTTTAAATCCGCAGCTCGTCTGTCTTACAAGGCCGCTTGCGCAAAGGCTTCTCCCGCGCTGATCGAGCCAATCTATCGTTATGATATTCTCGTTCCTAACGAGTACGTCGGCGATGTCATCGGCGACCTGAATCGGCGTCGCGGACGCATGCTGGGCATGAACCCTGTTGACGGTGGTACGGAAGTTGTAGCTGAAGCTCCGCTGTCCGAGATGTTCAAGTACGCGACCGATCTGCGTTCCATGACACAGGCGCGCGGTTCCTTCAAATCTGAGTTTGTCCGCTACGAGGATGTACCTGGCAACGTTGCACAGAAGATCATCGAGCAGGCCAAGATCGAGGACGAAGAGGACGATTGATTGTAATTCTCCACACAAACTGCCCGTCGCAGATGCGACGGGCAGTTTTATAATGTAAGGAAATACGCCGCCGTTTTGCAGTCGCCCCCTGCAAGTCCAGTTCATGACATCCGTTTCACAGACGATTCCGATTTTTCTATATCATCATAGAGATATCGAAGATATTTATAGAAATTACAGAAACAAGCTGTCAAACCGTGAATCAGGTTGCTATACAGGGTATACCGATAATCTGCAAATACGTTCGCAGAAATTAGGAGGGGCGAGTGCTTTTGTCCGCGTCGCCGGGAAGATGAACGGAACATCTATTTTAGTGCAAGCAGGGGACTGCCGACTTCTGTTGCCTTATCGCATAGTGTTTCCAGAGACGACCCGACGCGACTTTTCCAATTCAAACTATTTGATACCGCACGTTTTTCACATCCTCTTGTCGACAGGCTCGTTTTTCGCTATAATAGAGTAGAGAAAAATTGGAGTAGTATGCAATGCATCAAGAATTTGAACGAATTTCGTTGGATATGCTGCGATCGGAACTTGCCGATCGGAATATGCGTTATACCATTGAAACATATGGCTGTCAAATGAATGTGCGAGACAGTGAGATCATTGCCGGAATGCTGGACGCAGTCGGCATGAAGTCAACAGAGGATAGATCGGAAGCAGACCTCATCCTGTTTAATACATGTTGTGTGCGTGACCACGCCGAAAAGCGGCTGCTTGGCAATATTGGCGCGCTGCGCCCGCTAAAAGAGGCCAAGCCGGGCTTGGTAATCGGCGTGTGCGGATGCATGATGCAGCAAAAGGAGGTCGCCGAAAAACTATATCGCAGATTCCCGTTTGTCGATATCATATTTGGTACGCATATGCTGGATCGGCTGCCGGATATGCTGAAAACAGTTTTCAGCGGCGAGCGTGTTCTTGCCGTTTCCGCTGATGACATTCATATTACGGAGGGTTTGCCGTCTCATCGGCCGGGCGGCAGTTCCGCTTTTGTGAACATCATGTACGGTTGCAACAACTACTGCACCTACTGCATTGTACCGTATGTG
>CAKUDE010000080.1 GCA_934645175.1 uncultured Oscillospiraceae bacterium | reverse complement strand
CCGCAGCAATGTTCAGAGCGATGACATCAAAGGGAACAAGAGCGATACTTCTCACAGGCGAAGCCGAGCTGACCTCTGTTTCAATGCCTGTCAAAGCCGTTACGGGAGCAGGTATAAACGAGGTCATCTCCTTTGAAAAGCTTGCCGAAATGAACGAGGACGATGCAAGACGTATGCTCCCCGCAATAAAAGTAATAACAGGCAGCGTGAATAAAGAGCTTCTCCTTGCCCTTGCAAAAGGCGGAAAATATACTGTCGGAATAACGGCTCTGACCCGTGACGATACAGAAGCATCGGCAGAAGCGGACGTTATCTATGCCTCATCATTAAGCTGCCGTGCGGCAAAAAACAATGCCGATGTTATCCTCTCGGACGGGCTAACATCTCTTGCGAAATACAATACATACAGCAGAAAAATAAAAGGTGCGGCGATCGGCTATACAGCATATCATACAGCATTGATGCTGCTTACAGCCGCAGCTGTCTTTTTCGGAATAAATACAGCGGCATTGACGACTGTGCTTACAGGCGCAGGCTGCATATTCTTCGGCAGACCCAGGCACAGCGAAAAATAAAACCTATAAAAATGTACGGTGGTGAAAGATCTTGAACGGAACAGAATTACAGCATATAATCGACAGTCCGAACAGTATGGGAGATGTGTATCTTCCCTCAGGCGAGTTTGAAGGTCCGTTTGCTATAAACCGTCCGTGCAGAGTGATAGGAAGCAATACTACTCTCTGGAGGGGCAAAGGACCGATACTGACAGTAAATTCAAAAGGCGTTGTTTTAAAAGACCTGCGCATAGAAATAACAAATGACAGCCTTTCCCCCGGGGATAATATATCCGTGCTTTCGCAGGCAAAGGATACCGAGTTTGACAATGTTGAGGTAATAGGCCGTATAGTCGGTATCGAAGGTGAAGAAGACCCTTGGGGCATACCGAAAATGATAGCCTTGGGAAGCTTCCCGTCGGAGCAGAGCTGTTCCTGTACAGCGGAAGTGACAGTACCTGTCCCAACGGAAGTTATCTCTATATTCCATGACGTAACAGTTTCCCCGGAAAAGCTTGAAGCAGGAAAAAATACCATAACAATAACAACAGCACCAATACGCAAAGGCTCATATATATACGGTGAGCTTCTCTTCCGCTCAAAAGTAACAAGGCGAGTGTATCTTAGCGGTTCTTCCGATGAAAATGCGGCAGGCTTTGAAAACGGTAAATGCGTCTATAAAGCCGACCCGAAAGCACTTGAAGAAGAAAGCAAAGCACTTGAACAGACAACGTTTGAGGAAGAGATGATCTATCCCGAAGCAGTAAGCCTGCCCGAGAAAAACGAGATGTATAAGCCTGAGATAGAGGAAGAAAAAACACCTCTCCGGTCGCTTTATATAATCAACCGAGGAATGCATATCCCAATAACCTGTGCAGATGCGGAAATAGAGCTTATCTATGACAATAAGGATTTCCCAATGGCAGTAGATGCATTTGCATTTATGGCTGATAAGCACGGCAATGTAACACAGAATGACCGCTTTGTCTTTTTCGGCAACGACCATTCTCAGTGCGGCAGCGTCCGCTATCTTGACGCACCCGACAAAAAAGCAATGTATATCAATTTCAATATCCTGCCTCTTGATATATCGCAGATAGATATAGCCTATTCAATATACGATAACCCAAGGGGACTTAACTTCAGCGACCTTGTAAATCCCGCAATATCAGTAAAGCTCGGAAACGGACAGTGTCTTATATATCAGCTTGAAAAACCGCTTAACCAAAATACCCTTGTGGGACTTGAAATAGCATACCTTAATTCACGCTGGGAGCTTACACCGCTTGGAATGATATATCCAATGGGACTTGATAACCTCTGTGGAAATTACGGATTGAAAATAATATGACCCGATAAATTGCCTGAAACGATAAAATTCGGTTCGGGCTTTTTTATTTTTATTTAGGCGCGCCCAAGAAAGTGCGAACCCAAAGATAGCACCCGCGGCGGCAGCACAGCACAAACCCAGCTGAACCAAGCAAAAGTAACAGCGCAAAAACATTTAAAGTTTCGGTCAAGCCTTTTCAAAGGCTTGTGGGAATCCAAAGGGCAAAGCCCGTGGTCGCCTCCGCAGAGGCG
>CAKUDE010000079.1 GCA_934645175.1 uncultured Oscillospiraceae bacterium | reverse complement strand
AACGACGTCTCTATTGCCGGCTGATTTCATTCAACCGAGTCTGCAAATATTTTTGCGCAATTATCTTGACACTACCGTTCCAGTTGGGCTGATGAATCGCGCCGCAAATCCGACAGGTTTGCTATTTAGAGTAATTTATGCGGAATTTTTCGTAATCAGTTGTGTAGTAATACCATCCCTCTTCTGACAGGGGCAAGACGATATCAACGAACTGTATATCCAACTCATCTCCTTTAGCCAGATAGGCGATTCCGCAGGATAGGTCGCTGATCCCACGCCAAAGAACGAATTTAGATTTCTCTGCTGATCCGCCTACCGAGACATATCCCTCGTTTTTTAACCGTGTCACTGCTGCAATAACATTCTTATCATCAATTTTGTACATTTTAATGTCTTTTCTGACGTGCGACATAATTATGTAGATCCCAAGATCCTCATCATCTACGCATCTGCTTGAAAAAAAGCACTTTAGAATCTCCAGATCCGTCCTGTCACGCCGAAAAATCTGCTCGACCTGGGAGTATGACGGCGGTGTGTCGCGCTCTAAGCGGTACTGGCGGTACATATCATACAAAGAGCAGCCCGACAAGCTTGTCAGTAATGTTGCAATCACAAGAATTGCTGCTATCAATCTTGACTTTTTCATCTTTCCTCCTGGATTTCAGTGTTCGAAAGTAATTCCTGAGAAGAGTAGATTGCAGTGTATCATACGTCCCTCAGACAGAATCCAAGGCTTTGATCTGATTGAGAAAATCAAGCCACTCAAGGCCAAGGGAAACCACCATATACTTCGGCGTAAGAAACCTGACAGAATATGTCCTGGCATCTGTTTCGGGTTGATGTAGTTGAGCGGGTACTGTCCAAAGCCGGTATTCATAATCCAGTCCATCCACGAGTACCGAAAAGTCATACAAAGAGTCCAAGTCCTGTGCGGTGCCGTAATTGACAATCTGAAACCAGCTTTGCCCGTCCGGCGAGCAAAGCGCAAAATAATCTCCCGATTCCGGCAAGCGCCGATACCCAAGTTTTTCCGCAGCCAGCAGAATTTGATTCAAATCCGGTGCATTTTCCAAATAAGTCAATCCATCAAGAGAGCGCATGGACAAAGCTCGGATTTCATGCCGCGGAACGTCAACACCGATCTGTTCAAACACAGGCAGCATAAAGCTCCCATGAGATTCAATCAGCAACGTGCCCAATCGCAAAATGACAGAATCCACTTCAACTGTCATCACACCGGCAGAAACTATATTTCCGTATGCATGAATGGCCGATTCTTCGGAAGGATACTCACTCACATTTGCATACTGAATCGTTCCAAAAGTGGAAAGAGCAGCATTCGCAATCAACGCTTTACGCAAAACCGGATAATCATCATTCCCGCTTTCAAATTCTTCGTGGAGCGTAATATTCTCTTCCTTGTCGAGCACCTCCTTAACAATGTGAATCAAATCGTCAAATGAGAGCTCTCTCCCGTCAATCTCCGCGCAAAGGCTATGCGTTTCCAGAGATACTGTCTCAACGGACAATCTTTGGGTGCAGCTGCAAAGAAGCACCCCAAAAAGCAGCATGATAAGCACGGCAAGCCGTTTCATAAATTCACCTCTTATATTATGGCAACTGAAGCTCAATGATTGCTACGCCATTCTTAATAATTTCTACAAGATATTTCGTTGCATAGAGAGCGGATATTTTGTTGATATAAATTGATGTTTTGTTCATAAACTGGTTGACTTCCTCCTCTGTTAGTTCTTGAAAACTCCTCCGCCCTTTGCGTTGAAGCTCATAGAAAATATCGCCTCCAATCATTTCTCGTACCGAAATCATTTCTGCAACGGCATAAATGTTATTGGTATATACTTCTCTCGTTCTCAGATCATTTGTAAACGATGCATCAACCTGGTAGGAGCTGATAGACGCAGCATTATACACTTGCGCTGCTATGACATATTTGACTTTAAGAGCCGCATCTGCTGCCAAAAAAAGCTTTGTCGCAGCCGATAGTGCATCTGCAGCATCCTTCGCATCGCCGATGGGTTTTAGTACATCGTCTGTATCACATGCAGTCAAAATAATCATCGATACAACAGCCACTGCCGCTACAGCGAGAATTTCGACAAAGAAGCGCCCAGAGCAGTCCATTCGCATAACCGGATTATTCCCGCAGTAAGCAAACATATTGAAGCCGAGGAAATCCTGGCCGGTGCTTGCATAGGAGTCGGCGTTAATGAATCTGGAGGTGGCGGGGTCGTAGTAGCGG
>CAKUDE010000078.1 GCA_934645175.1 uncultured Oscillospiraceae bacterium | reverse complement strand
GTATATCCTCTCGGAACGCCGAACAGATATAGACTTCCCACCGCTATCTGACACAGCATTATACCGCCTCTTTTGATGTTTGCAAATATAACTTTTATGGTGCAGTAGCCAAACAGGATAATAAAGAAAAGGCTGAACAGCGACACATCGGAGGAAAGTGCAACTATGACTTTCAGCCCTGAATCTGCTACGGAATCAGACACATCTCCGATAAAATTGCCCAGCAGTTCATGGGTAAACGTACCCTGCGTGGCAACGCAAAACGAGTACAATCGCTGCGGCACGATCGTCGCCAGACTCGCTGCCATAAATCCCTTCAGCACGTTTAAACAAGTTCCTTTTATATTTGCCTGCCCTGATTCATAGGCTATAGCGGTGTCGAAAACCGCCACAATAAGTCCGCAGACAAACAGCATCCAAGCGAGGCTGTGGAACAGCGATATAAACGCCTGCACCCATGAGAGTTCAAATATATCACTTGTTGTTCCGTTTATGAATTCAAACAGATCTGCCACCGCACCGTAGATCAGATTGAATAACCACTCGAACATGGTTTCCCATATCCAGTCACCGACAGCGTCAGTAACATTGCCTATTGTGTTACCCCACAGGCTTGAAATGCCGTCGCCAATCCAGTCAATGGCGTCCCCGATCCAGTCAAACATTTTTCTTCACCCCGATCTCTCCCTTGATTTTATACAGCGAACTTCGCCTGCCTCCCTGAATATGATGGCGCGGAAAGCGTTCTAAAAGTTCATTCTTTTCAAGTTCATTAAAGGCTCTGAATACCGTTGCCTTCGAGATTTTCAAGTCCTCTGCTATCCTGCGGACAGACGGGAAACATTCGCCTTTTTTATCCGCACAGTTTGCCAGATAACAATAAACTGAGACTGCCTTGTGAGACAGTCCAAGGTCATAAATTCTTCTTGGAAATACCAATTTTATCAACTCCTCGTTCTGATATTATTTTTCTTTTTCGGAAGTTCCTCATCGTCAAATTCCGGCTGAAAAGCTTCTTTTTTCTGAGGATATTTTAAACTCACATCACGAATAAGTTCGCCGCAGTCCTTGTAGGAAACTTTTCTTGCAGCCTTGTCCGACATGCGGTATTCTTCATCAAATTTTATACCCCATTTAAAATACAGTTTCAGCTTTGATATCATGGGATGTACTCCCGTTTTCATGATGATAAACTGTCCCTTTGGCATTGATTTTAACTCGTCAACTGTCATTAACGGTCTGCCGATCATCTGTAATGACTGTGATTTTTCTCTGCCATTTGATACAGAACCGGACAGCACAGTCTGCTCTCCCAAGGACTTTGACAGCACTTCCGCTGATTGAGAATTTGGCGCAAAACCGCCGAAAACCGTTAACTGCGTGTTGTCTGTGATGATTTCCATACCCTGTTTTCCATAGTTTTTCTCAAGCTGTGCAAATGACTGAATAACTGCAACAATACTGATTTTACGGGAACGTCCTGCGGAAAACATCGCCTCTATACCGTCGATTTTCGGGAAAGTGCCGAGTTCGTCACAGTAGAACATAACACGTTTTTTCAGCTTGCCACCGTTTTCATCGGCTATCACTAAAATCTCTCTGTAAAGCTGCTGAATCAAAAGACTTACCATGAAATATTTGCTTACATCCTCCTCCGGAAGCACAATAAAAATTGCTGATTTCTCATTGCAGAATTTTTCAGCATCGATTGCTGTTCCAAAGCACAGCATCTGCTCAAGCTCTGAATCAAGGAAGCTGTTGAGCCTTGACAACGCCGTACTCATGACCGACAGCATTGTCTGCTCGGAGGTATTCAAGGCTGCTCCTGCAAGCCATTTTGCTTTGTGTTCCGGCGGAAGTTTTTCCATAAGTTCCGAAAAATAGGTCTTGGCTTTGGCTTTTGAATCTGAATTTGATTTCGCAAGCAAGTCCTGTATCATCTTGAAAACCGACACAATGTGCCTTTCATTTTTGTCGCCGAATTCTGCTAAAAGCAAAATTACAGATGCAAGAAGTCCCTCTGCAGCGTCATAAAAGTATGCATTAGCGCCGCTTTCTGTACTTCCACCGCCAATGTCGATTATGGTTTTCGCAGTGATCTTGGCATACTTCTCAGCCTTTGCTTTTGCTGAAAGATTGTTTTTGTCGTAAAGATATAAGTCCATATATTTGTTTACAAGGTGCAGAATATTATTTTCATCACTTCTTGTCGGATTACGCAGATCAAGCACAGAAATGTTGTAGCCATAGTACTTTTTTGCGATAGTTCCGTAGTTTCGAACAACGTCGCCTTTGCAGTCAGTATTTATAAAACTCATGCCGCTTGCACAGGCAAACTCTAAATT
>CAKUDE010000077.1 GCA_934645175.1 uncultured Oscillospiraceae bacterium | reverse complement strand
AAATCGGACTGACCGGCTTATGGTTTGACGGTGAAAAATATTTTGCCGACAATCTTCCGGCAGAACACATACAGAAAGAAACCTTTATTCTGCTGGAAGCCAAGCGCTGGTTGGACATTTATTTTACCGGCCAAGAGCCTGATTTTCTGCCGCCGCTGCACCCCATCGGCTCCGCGTTCCGGCAGTCCGTATGGGAAATCCTTTTGCAGATCCCCTATGGAAAGACCACAACCTATGGCGAGATTGCACGGAAGCTGGCTGAAAAGCAAAAAATTCCCCGGATGTCCGCCCAGGCAGTTGGCGGCGCCGTGGGACACAACGCAATCTCCATCATGATTCCTTGCCATCGCGTGGTCGGAACAAACGGCAGCCTGACCGGCTATGCCGGTGGAATTGACAAAAAGAGGAAGCTGCTGGAATTGGAAGGTAGCGAATGGACTTTTCCAAGGAAGCAAGCGCCCCGCTGATCATTACGGTCAGCGGGGGTTTCCCGCTTTTGCACCAATGATCCCCCTCACAAAATTATAATAATTTTGTGAATTGGGTTGTATTTTGGTGGCCAATTGCGTATAATAAAAATGTGATTTCAGCCACGGAAATTCTAATAAAAATGTGAGGAGAGCGCTGGTGGAAAGAGTTATTCTGAAAAAGCTGCTGGACTGGAAGAATTCTCCCTACCGCAAGCCCCTGATTCTGAAGGGCGTTCGCCAGGTGGGAAAGACCTGGGTATTAAAAGAGTTCGGCAGACGCTACTATGAAAATACCGCCTATTTTAACTTTGATGAAAACGAGGAATACAAGCAGTTCTTTGAAACCACCAAGGACGTTGACCGCATCCTGCAAAATCTGATGCTGGCCAGTGGGCAGAAAATCGTGCCAGAAAAGACCCTCATCATTTTTGACGAGGTACAGGATTGCCCCAAGGTCATCAATTCCATGAAATATTTCTGTGAGAACGCCCCGCAGTATCATATCGCCTGCGCCGGTTCCCTGTTGGGCATTGCGCTGGCAAAGCCTTCCTCCTTTCCAGTGGGCAAGGTCAATTTTATGCAGATCGACCCCATGACCTTTTCAGAATTTCTGCTTGCCAATGGGGATGAAAATCTGGCCAAATACTTGGAGACTGTGGACGAACTGGAACCGATCCCGGACGCGTTTTTTAACCCGCTCTATGAAAAGCTCAAGATGTACTATGTCACAGGCGGAATGCCGGAACCGGTCCTGATGTGGACTCAAGCACGGGATGTAGCGGCGATGCAGGAAGCTCTGGGAAATATCATCGGGGCCTATGAGCGGGACTTCGCGAAGCACCCAAATGTGAGCGAGTTCCCCAAAATATCTATGATCTGGAAGTCCATTCCTTCTCAGCTGGCCCGTGAAAACAAGAAGTTCCTCTACAGGGTCGTGAAGGAGGGGGCCCGCGCCCGGGAGTATGAGGATGCACTGCAATGGCTGGTGGATGCCCGCCTTGTCCATAAGGTCTACCGCAGCACCGCACCGGGACTGCCCATTGCGGCCTATGACGATTTGTCTGCCTTCAAAATTTACCTGGTAGACGTGGGGCTCCTCCGCCGCCTTGCCCAGCTGGCCCCCACGGCCTTTGGCGAGGGAAACCGCCTGTTTACGGAGTTCAAGGGTGCGCTGACGGAAAACTATGTGCTGCAATCCCTGATCCCGCAGTTCGAGGTCACCCCCCGCTACTGGACCCAGACCAACCCACCCTACGAGGTGGACTTCCTGATCCAGCGGGAGAATGACATTTTCCCGATTGAGGTCAAATCAGAAGCCAATACGTCCAGCAAAAGCCTGAAAAAATTCAAAGAGCTGTTCCCGGACCAGGTAAAACTCCGTGTGCGGTTCTCCCTGGATAATCTGAAGCTGGATGGGGACGTGCTGAATATCCCGCTGTTTATGGCGGATCAGGCGGACCGGCTGATTGGATTGGCTTTGAATCGGCAAAACGGGAATCAATAGGAGCGTAGAATTTGGCAACAGGGGGAAGTGTTTTCCTCCTGCTGTTATATATATTATTCCGATAAACCATAATATATTATTCCGAACAGTTGATATTGTTCCGCAAAAATGCTATACTGAATCCAGAATGAGGTGAGCGCAACATGTTTATGACAGTCAAACAAGCGGCAGAAAAATGGGGCCTGTCTGACCGGCGGGTGCGGATTCTCTGTGCGGAGGGGAAAATTCCCGGTGCGTTCCAGGAGGGACGGGGATGGAAGATTCCCATGGATGCCGTAAAGCCGTCGGACGGACGGTTCAAATCCACGGAATCGCTGCTGGAACGGATTGACCGAAAGAAAGCGGAGCTGGACACCATGCGCCCGCTGACCGCCGGAGA
>CAKUDE010000076.1 GCA_934645175.1 uncultured Oscillospiraceae bacterium | reverse complement strand
CTCCCACGTTGTCCTGTAAGTTACAGGATTACGCCGCCAGTTGCAACGCTAAACATTCATCCCATTGCGAACGCAGTGAGCGAATGGGATGCTAATGATTTATCAATTGACTGGTGTTAGAAGATCGGTATAGTGGAAACATTCCTAAATATACTTTGCTCGGTTTGGCCAATATTCCTGTGCGGCGCAGCCTTATTATGGTCGCTGTTGTCTAGTGGGTTCGCATGGTGGTTGTCGGGGGTGTTGGCTAAGCGGTGGTGGTGGTGGCGAGTGATATTGGCGGGCCTTCTGTGGCTTGCGATCATTATACTTCGCATAATTATATTTGTGTGTCTGCTTTTTAGGGGGATTATGCCATGGCATCAAGCGCACGCATGGAAGATATTTACCAAGCTCATAGAATGCTATATTGATCACAAGAAAGACACGTTGATAGCTATTGTGGCCTCTGTTCTTGTTCAAGGTCATGATGATATAGATGCTGAGCTTGGCTCATCTGAATCTGAAATGGTGAAGAAAATTAACGACATAAAATTGGAAGATTTAGCAAAGGGCATACAGAAAAATGATGGGTTGCTGTGTGATGCAGCTATGAGTGATTTCTTGAAAATCTTATATAGTGTTACTCAACACGATCAAGATTGTATGGTAGCTATATTCTCATTACTTGCAAGGCCAAAGAAAGATGCGGGTTTCATTAGAAATGCAGCAGGGTGGGCATCCTCGTTATTAGGGAAGATTAATCTAAAGATGACTCAGGGAAATTTGATAAAGGTGTCAAAGATATTGGCGGATTGCCTGATGAAGATTGCATGTGAAAATGAAGAGAAAGAATTGGCCTACGAATGTGTGAGGCTGAAGCAAATGATAAGTGATTTGGGAAATATAAAGATACGTTATGGGAACGGGAACGTAATCTGTCAGAGGATTGATGGCATCGCAATACAACTCAATAATGTCGGCGCAATGTTGTGTGTTATGGCGGAGTTTAAGAAGGGGTCGGCAAGCGTAAGACTTCTTGAATATAAGGGCGGAGGAGAAGAGTGAGTTTGGAGTGTGTGGCGTGGTTGGTGGAATGATGCTGATTGAGGTGTTGGCCGGTACAATGAGGCGTGGGCGTTGGGTTGGGTGATTGAACGGATGAGAGGTAATGCGAGGCGGCGAATTGGCGGTTGAGTGCTGGGATTGCCAGCAGATGGCAAATATGAGAGGAGAGAGAAATGGCGAATGTGATTACATACGGAACGTTTGATTGGTTTCATGTCGGGCATCTGCGGCTGCGGCAGCGGGCGAGGAGCGTATCGTTTTTAGCCGTGTAGAGCGTGTAGAACTGTGAGAATGAGAAATAATACAAAGTCATGGTTGCCTGATTCTGGCGAATATCGCAGCTGGATCGCAGAGCTGAAGAGGCGTTATCGGGTAACGCAGATCAAGGCTGCCATGTCAGTGAATACTGCCTTGCTTGAGTATTACTGGAATCTTGGCAAGGATATAAGCGAACGGTACGCTGATGCGGCAGCATACGGAATGGGTTTTTTTGATCATCTGAGCGCAGATATGAAATCTGCAATGCCTGGCGCAGATGGATTCTCTCCCCGGAATTTGCGATATTGCCAGCGCTTCTATGAGTTATACAAGGCGGAGGAGAATTCTGCCACAACTTGTGGCAGAATTGGTCAGGATTCCGTGGGGACACCACCGATTCATCATTGACAAGTGTTCCGACTGCCCGGCGAAGGCCCTGTTTTACGTTAGGCGGACTATTCAGAACGAGTGGAGCCGCGATTCGTTGTTGAATTGGATGTCCACCGATCTATATGGGCGCGAGGGGCGTGCACAGACAAACTTTGCCGTTGCTCTGCCGTCGCCAGACAGCGATCTCGCGCAGCAGCTGACGAAGGATCCGTATGTATTTGCGGTTCAGGGGCTTACAGAGCGATACCGAGAAGCCGAGTTGAAGCGTGCTCTTGTCGAGAATGTCGAAAAGTTGCTGGTTGAACTGGGACGCGGATTTGCGTTTGTTGGTCGTGAGTATGTTGTCGCGACTGAAGAGACGGAGCAGCGAATCGATCTTCTCTTCTACCTGATACCGCAACACAGATATGTGGTTGTCGAGGTCAAGACAGGAAAATTTGAGACTTCATACCTTGGGCAGCTTGCAGGATATGTTGCTCTTGTGAACGCCAAGCTGAATACATCCGGAGACAATCCGGCAATCGGGCTGCTCGTTTGCAAGGAGCGTGATGCAACGCTTGTCCGTTATGTCCTCGACCAAGTCGCGATGCCTATCGGAGTTTCAAATTACGAATTGAGCCAAGCATTGCCAAACGAGCTAAAGAGCGACCTTCCCAGCATCGAAGAGCTTGAGGCGGAACTTGACGGAGCTGAGTCGTCGGGAGGTGGAGAAGCGGGCGAAGGAAGTAGAG
>CAKUDE010000075.1 GCA_934645175.1 uncultured Oscillospiraceae bacterium | reverse complement strand
ATACTTCTTCGTCCCATTCCGGCGGATAGCCGTTCTGGTATAAAAGAATGGTAAGTTCCATGTTAAGCTGATTTTTGATATCATCACGGGTGGACCAGTCCGCAAACTGAGCTTTATCGTCAACGAGTTCTTTGATTTTCTTAGCCAAAACCAAGCACTTTTCGTCAGCGTAAGGGAATCCGTGGTCATCGCGTACCTTGACCAGAATATCGTAAAATGCTTTTTCCTCGAAACTGATACCCATCTTCTCGAAAGAGGTCTTATCATCCTGCAAATCCTTCAAAATTTGCAGCAGCTGATCAGACAAATCATTAACGAAATCTGCAACAACCTCACTGGTAAATACCAGTTTGTCACGGCTGTTATACGCTTCCACCACGCCGCGAAGGCGTTCATCAAATTCCTGTGCTTTGATTTTATTAGTGCGTCCATAGCTGCTGATTGCCTTACGGAGTAGCTTTAGCAAGGCATTGAATTTCGTGATTGGCATTTTCACTGCATCCAGTTCAGCGAGAAATTCATCACTAAATAGGTCTACGGATTTATTCTCATCTACCACATTTTCAATGCCAGTGCAGGCAATGGCATTGCGTACCATCTCTTCAACCACGCGATTCATGATTTCAGCATCCGGGGCATCACCTTTGGTCTGCTTGTAAATGATGGAACGGATAGCCAGATAGAACTGTGCTTTGGCAGTTTCCTTATCGGTCAATTCCCCGGATGGGAAACATATTGTGTATGCACTCTTCAGCCTACGGGAGAGACCCATAAAACGAGTTTCCATTTCTTTGCTGCTCTGCACATACTCCGCCGCCATATTCAGACAGGTCAATCGTTCCAATGGCTCACCGACATAAAATTTGGTGTCATTGAAGCCAATGAGCAATTCATCTATCATGGCCAGATGATTACGAAAAATGCCCAGTGTGATATTCAGTTCATCAACCGGGCTTTCCTGTGGGCTGCCGTATTTCTTGACTGCCTCCAACATATCGTTTTTGATTCCGATGTAATCAACTACAAGTCCCTTGTCCTTACCATCAAATACACGATTTACACGGGAAATGGTCTGTATAAGCGTATGCTTCTGCAACGGTTTATCGATGTACATAACCGCAAGGGACGGAACATCGAAGCCAGTGATCCACATATCAACAACCACGGCAATTTTGAAATTGGAGTTATTATTTTTAAACTGCCTGTCGAGCATTTTGCGGTATTCCTTCGTACCGCAAGCATCGAACAGGTCTTTTTCATCATTTGTGCCTTGCGTAGCCACAAGGTTAATTTTTGGAAGAGGCATCAGCTTATCTAACTGCTCCTCAGTCAATGCAGACTCTACCTCTGCACGGTGTTTTTCACCCCAGTTTGGTCGTACAGAAAGGATTTCCTGTAATAAACGGAATGCAACAGCTCTGTCGGAGCATACAATCATTGCCTTTTGTACGATTTCCGGCTTTTCGGCGCACAGTGCTTCATAGTGG
The DNA here is from genome assembly GCA_934645175.1 of uncultured Oscillospiraceae bacterium. Taxonomy (GTDB): domain Bacteria; phylum Bacillota; class Clostridia; order Oscillospirales; family Oscillospiraceae; genus JAZOXB01. Next base: position 1,048 of record CAKUDE010000075.1, on the reverse strand, counting down.
AGTACAATGTCTGCTGCCAGCTTTTTGAGTCTGTCCGGGTGGCCGAGGATGGCTCTCATCTGCGACATTGCCCGCTGGCTCTCTTCAATTTGCTCTTGCGTGGAGCCTTGTTCGGCGCAACGGTCATAGTACTTTTGGATTTCCTTCGCCTGTTCATCCGAAAGAATCACTCGAGCAAGACGCGGCTCATATGCGATGCGGACAGTAATGCCGTCATCGCTGGATTCCTTCATGGTGTAACTATCGACCACATCACCGAAAACAGCAATCGTCTCATCTATGGGAGTACCAGTAAAACCGCAGTAAGTCGCATTGGGAAAACTGTCACGCAGATATTTTGCAAAACCGTATGTAGTAAACACACCTTTGTCGGTCTTTTTCAATTTCGCGCCCACGCCGGTTTGTGTTCTGTGCGCCTCATCTGAAATACAGATGATATTACTCCGGTCAGAAAGTAGACCTGTTTTCTCGCAGAATTTTTGGATGGAGGTGATATATACGCCACCACTCGGCCTGTCGCCAAGGGTTTGGGCCATATCTGCACGGGACTCAATACTGCGAACATCACTTTCATGCAGGAATTTTGTCGCCGCGGCAAACAGTTCAGCGGTCTGTGTGTCCAGATCTTCACGGTCAACGATGATGACGATGGTAGGATTATTAAAGGTATCCGGGTCACGCAGGGCAATCATACGGGCTAGGAACAGCATGGTGTATGTTTTTCCGCAGCCGGTTGCGCCAAAGTATGTGCCGCCCTTACCATCACCGGCAGGGCGCAGATGCTGTTTGATATTCGCAACCATCTTTCCGGCAGCAAAAAACTGCGGATAGCGGCACACGACGGCTTCACTCTTTTTGCTGTCATCCGGGTAGAATACGAAATCCCGGAGCAGTTGAATAACTCGATCCTTGGCAAAAGCACCGGCAATCATCGTAAAAAGCGAACTGATGCCGTTAGAAACTTTTTCATGGTCATTCGCCTTATTCCATGCATAGTAATAGGCATATGGTGTGAAAATACTGCCCATCTTCGTATTCGCACCATCGC
>CAKUDE010000074.1 GCA_934645175.1 uncultured Oscillospiraceae bacterium | reverse complement strand
CAGACAGCAAGCCCTTTCGGTTGCTTGAACAATTTTTGCTTCAAAATATTGTCTAACTTTTTGGGGTCACTTCAAAGTGAGGAACCGGCGTTTCTGACGGATCGCGTTCATTCTCCGCGCAGCCGAACGTTGCCGCTGACGGAATCAAAACGGAATTTGGCTTCGCCCGAGCCGACGAGCACAGCGTTTTTCCCGGTCTGCGTCACATCCGCAAAATTCTCCGTGCGCAAATCGCCGCTGACGCTGCTCAGCTCGGCGGTAAACCCGGCCGACGACGGCAAAGCCAGCGTAATATCGCCGCTCGTGGTATCGCAGCTCAATTGATTCGGCGCAGCGCTCAGAGCCCCGCTGAACGTCCCGCTGACGCTCTCAAACGAAAGTCGCTGCGTCACCGCGACCGCCCCGCCGAACGACACTTCTCCGCTGACCGTCTCCAGCGTGAGCGTTTCGCTTGCACAGTCCGAAAGTCTGATATTTCCGGAAACGCTCTCCACATTCATCGTGCCGATCCGGCACCGGCCTGCGTCAATCCCGCCGCTGACCGTCAGCAGCTTACAGGAGGAAAGCGCATACCCCTCCAGTGAAAAGCTGATATCTGCGGATACCGTCTCCAGCGAGAGGCTTTCCAGGTTTGCAGCGGAGGCCGTCTCGGCCAGGAACGTATCGGGAATCAAAATCTCCAACGGTTTACCCGTCGTCTTTCCGAGCCCAAACAGACTGCTGCGGCGCGTGCGGATTCTGAGCGTTCCGCCGTCGAGACGCCAGCGCAGACGTTCGTTTTCCGTCAGCCCCTGCGGCTCGGTCAGACGAATGGTCTTGCCGCTATAGGGGCGCAGCGTTACGCTTCCGGCGGTCCACTGCACCTCGATCCGTTTTACGCCGTCGGCGTTGATCTCGCCGTCTCCGACGGTATAGTCGCCGTCGTCCTGCCAGAGATTGATGGTCACATTGCCCAATTCCAGACGCCCGCCCACTGCGTTAACCAGCAGCAACCCTGCCAATGCGGCAGTCAGCGCCAACGCCAGAACGCCACAGATAACAATTTTAACGATCTGCTTCACCATGATTTTTTGCCCCCTTCGCCAGTGCATAAAAGCCGTCGGCTACGCCGCCCAGGCAGCCGCCGATCGGAAACACGAGCCATGTAATCAGCCATGCGCCCGTGTCGCGTGTCAAATCCCAGTAGATTTTCAGGACAAACATGGCAATTGCGCCGTGCAGCAACGGCTTCCATCCGTCCTTCTTTGCGGCAAGCAGGCAAATGCCGCGCACCGTGCGGCAGAGCGCCGCAGCCATCGGGAACGGCAGCCACGCGAAATACCACTGACCGAAAATCAACAGGACGGTGCAGCCGACACCCGCCAGCGACCACGCAACAATGTCAAAAATACGCTCCGCCTTCGGCTGCGGCGCTCCGCGCGTGAGCTTCTCCGCGACGGAAAGCTGCGGCTCCTCCTCGGGCTTTACCGCACGGTCGAGCGACAACAGCATCAGCGCCGTTGCCGCAGCGGCCAGAACAAACATACCGCCCACGCCCAGCGCATCGCCGAGCGCGCCGTCGGCAAAGCTGTCGGTAAGCACAGGCGGAATGACGCACAGCACATACATACCGATTGCCAGGCTGCGCCGTCTGCCTTTGGGCGTTACGCCCCATCTGCCGCTGAACAGCACCAGAACGGTCGCGGCCGACGCCATCAGAAACATCAGTCCCACGCCGAAGCCGTCCGCCAGCCCCAGCGCATCACAGAAAATCACGGGCAGCACGCACAAAACATAAAGCGCCACGCCAAGCGCCAGCAACCAGCCGTTTCTGCGCGGATCGTGCGCGCCGATCAGGTCGGAAATGTCGCCGATGGCGTCCACGGCGGCATCATACGACACCTGCTCGCTTTTCCCCTTCGCCCGCTCCTCATCGTAGCGATCCAGTGTATTTTGCAGGATCTCCTCGCGCAGCTCGGCGATCCGCCGCGAATCCGGCGCACCCGCAAAGAGCGACGCCACATAATCTGCAATTCTATCATGCATTTTTCTCATCCTCCCATTGGATCAGTCGATCCAGAATCGTGCGGGACTCCGCCCACACCTCAGCCTGACGCCGATACTCCGCACGGCCGGCCTCGGTGATCCGGTAATAGCGCCGCCGCGCGCCGGTCGCCTCGCCACCCCAGTAGGACTCAATAAAGCCCTGCTCCTCCAGTCGGCGGAACGCCGTATACAGCGTCGCCTCCTTCAGCTCAAAGCGCTCGCCGGAAAGGATACGGATGGTCTTGTTGATTTCGTATCCGTAGCTGTCGTGCGGCATCAGCCGTGCCAGCAGGATCGTTTCCGTATGACCGCGGATCAGGTCCGCAGAAATCGCCATAGTCCCCCTCCTTTTCTTTTTCGGACGGCACCGTCCCGCCGCCCGCGCAGTCGGCGGACGGCACGGCGTTCCGTTGTGCGCCCAGTATAGCACAAGATACCTCGCCTGTCAATGTATCTCGTGCAATTTCGGAGAAAAAATTGCCGCCGGTTCCCTGAAGTGATAAAATAATGGTAGACACGAAAGTGCCTACCATTATTTTTATGCTAATATAGACATGGAGGTGGAAA
>CAKUDE010000073.1 GCA_934645175.1 uncultured Oscillospiraceae bacterium | reverse complement strand
ATCTATCCTGCACGGCATTTGAATGACCGAGGACTTAATTTTGCCTCCGACCGTGAGCATAACGAGCATTGCCTTTTTTTCACCTGCGGGAATCAAATCAGCGCCCTGCACACAATCATATTCATCCTTGACCGTTGAGAAAAACGAAGTGCATCCCGTTGCTTCTGACAAAAGTTTTGCCGCATCGGCAAGCAATCTTTCGGGGTCGGATGCGTTGACACTCAACACCTGATTTATCTTTTGCTTTTCAAACGGTGTGAGTGGCTTTGGCACAAGTAAATTGTCTACATAATATCTATAAGAAGCGTTTGTCGGAATTCTGCCGCCTGATGTGTGTCGCTGTTGCAAAAATCCAAGCTCACCGAGAGCCGCCATCTCATTTCTTATTGTAGCGGAGGAAACTGCATAAGGAAGCAATTGACAAAGTGTTTTTGAACCCATCGGCTCGCCTGTTTGAATATAATGATTAATAATCAAATTCAATATATCCGATCTTCTGTTGCCAATCATATCCTCGCCTCCTTTTTGTTTAGCACTCTTTGTACACGAGTGCTAACTACATTTATTATATTATATCCCAAAAGTTCATTTGTCAACACTTTTTTTGAAAAAATTTCTAAAATTCACATTTTGTTAGCATTTTATGGTGCAAAGTGCTAATTTGTATTTTTCTTGAAATCCCATTTTGAGTGTGCTACTATAAAGATGTATAAAATTTATATATTAAAGGGGAGATGTAGGCATGAATAAAATCACGCCAAACACAACATTAAAAGAAGCCATGGCAAACCCAATGGCAAAAGATGTTATAGAAAAACTTTTTCTCGTTTTGCGTTTGCCGACAGATTTAATCAATTCGGGAATTATGGGCAAGCTGAAATTTAAAACGCTCACAACCGCAACAGCCGGACTTCTTGACAAAAAGACCGTGCAAATGGTTTGCGATATGCTCAATCTCGAAAAAGACGAGGTTATCACCGACCAAGGTGAAATGACCGAAAAATGGTGGAAAGAAGCCGTTATTTACCAAATATATCCACGCTCATTTTACGACAGCAACGGTGACGGAATCGGCGACTTAAACGGTATTCGTCAAAAGCTCGACTATCTTCAGGATTTGGGCGTGAACACAATTTGGTGCAGTCCGTTTTATGACAGTCCAAACGATGACAACGGCTACGACATCCGTGACTATCAAAAGATTATGGCAGAGTTCGGCACAATGGAGGACTTTGACAAACTCCTTGATGAAATTCACGCAAGAGATATGAAACTCGTTATTGACCTTGTTGTGAACCACACTTCCGATGAGCACAAATGGTTCAAGGAAGCACTCAAGAGCAAGAACAATCCATACCACGATTACTACATATGGCGTGACGCAACCGATGCAGGCATCACTCCGCCGAACAACTGGGTTTCTCTTTTCAAGGGTTCTGCGTGGAACTACTATGAAAATCTCAACCAATGGGCACTTCACCTTTTCACCAAAAAGCAAATGGACTTGAACTGGGAAAATGAGAAAGTTCGCCAAAGCGTGTACGAAATGATGTTGTGGTGGCTTGACAAAGGCGTTGACGGTTTCAGAATGGATGTAATCAACTTCATCAGCAAGACCGAAGGACTGCCGGAAGCAAACGCATTTATGGGAATGCTCACAGGATACAAAGGTGCGGAATACTATTTCTACGGTCCACGCTTGCACGAATTCTTGCACGAGATGAGAGAAAAAACATTCGGCAACTACGATGTTTACACCGTTGGTGAATGTGGCGGTGCGGGAATCGAGATGGACAAAATGCTCACCGCAGATTTCAGATGCGAGCTTGACACCGTATTCAACTTTGACTTTTTAATCAACCAAGGCCATACTGCATACGACCCTTACGAACAGGATATGTACAAGGTTATGGAAAACTTTGAAACATTCCAAACAGAGTACACAAACCACTGCTGGCCGACTGTTTTCTTTGAAAATCACGACAATCCAAGAGTTGTTTCAAGAACCGACAGATCGGGTGCGTACCGTGATGAAATCGCCAAAGTTTGTGCGCTTATCGAAATGACATTGCGTGGAACACCGTACATTTATCAAGGTCAGGAACTCGCAATGGCGAATGTGGAATTTGACTCAATCGAAGAAATGAATGATGTGCAGTCAATCAATTTCTACAAAGACGCAATCAGAAAAGGCAAGAACAGAGAAAAATATTTCAAACTTGCTTCAATCGGTTCAAGGGATAATGCAAGAACTCCATTCCAATGGAGCGACAGCAAAAACGCAGGTTTCACAACAGGCAAGCCGTGGCTCAAAATCAACAACGATTACAGAGTTTACAACGCAGAGGATGAAGCAAGCCGCAACGACAGCGTGCTCAGTTTCTTCAAAAAAGCAATCAAGCTCCGCAAAGACACAAAGGCACTTGTTTACGGTGATTTCACCCCTGCAACAACAAACAAAGCACCTGTTTACTGCTATTTCAGAGAGTACGAAGGCGAAAAGTATTACATCGAACTCAACCTCGGCAAAACCCCGCAGCCAAGACCGACAGGCATATACAATTACGATTTAATCCTTTCCACAAACGAAAACAAAACCGACATTTTGAAGCCGTTTGAGGGCAACATTTAC
>CAKUDE010000072.1 GCA_934645175.1 uncultured Oscillospiraceae bacterium | reverse complement strand
CAGCGTAACTGTGGTTTCCGCATAGCGGTGTGCATCGCTGACCGCCCGGAGAAGCTGCCCCGCCACAAGGCGCAAAAGCTCACGCTCGCCCAGCGGCAGCACCGACACGTCCGCCTTGCCCGCGCCTGCGGTGGGGAGGATGGCGTGGTGGTCGCTGACCTTTTTGCTGTCGCACACCTGCCCTGCGTTCACACGCCCCGGCGCGGCTGCTTCGCAGATAACGGCGGCCACGGCCGCAAGCTCCGGCACAGAGGCTTCCAGATCGTCGGTGAGGAAGCGGCTGTCCGTGCGTGGGTAGGTGCAGAGCTTTTTCTCGTAGAGGGCTTGCAGGTAGTCAAGCGTCTGCTGTGCGGTGTAGCCGAGGCTGCGGTTGACCTCCCGCTGGAGGGCGGTCAGGTCATAGAGCTGCGGCGCTTTCTCCGTTTTTTCCGTGCGCTGCACCGTCCTGACCGTGACCGGCTGACCGGCGCAGGCGGCGGCGAGGGCGTCCGCAGCTTCTTTGTTCCCAAACTTCTCGGACACGGCGGCAAAATCGCCGCAGCGAAGGTTCACTGCGTAAAAGACTTCCGGGCGGAACGCCCCGATCTCCGCCTCCCGCTGGACGATGAGCGCCAGCGTCGGGGACAGGACGCGCCCTACGTTGAGGGTGCGGTGGTACAGCACCGAAAAGAGCCTTGTGGCGTTGATGCCCACCAGCCAGTCCGCGCGGGCGCGGCAGAGGGCGGACTGGTGCAGTCCGTCGTATTCCCGTCCCGGACGAAGGTCTGCAAAGCCCTTTCGGATGGCCTCGTCCTCCATGGAGGAGATCCACAGCCGCTTCATGGTCTTTGTGCAGCCCGCCATGTAGTAGACGGTGCGGAAGATGAGCTCCCCCTCGCGCCCCGCGTCGCAGGCGTTGACCACCTCGCTCACGTCCTCCCGGCTCATGAGGTTCCGCAGCAGCTCGAACTGTTTGGATTTGTCCGCTCTCAGGGTATAGCGCCAGCTTGCGGGCAGGATGGGCAGGTCGTCATACCGCCATTTTGCATACTTTTCATCGTACACGTCCGCGTCGGCAAGCTCCGCCAGATGTCCATAGCACCAGCTTACAATGCAGCCGTTTCCCGAAAGATACCCGTCGTGCCGCTGCCTTGCGCCCAGCACGGAGGCGAGGGATAAGGCCACGGAGGGCTTTTCCGCGATCACTAATCTATGTTGCGTCATATTCGTTTTCTCCTTTTCTGCACAGCAAAAAGCAGCCCCGAAGGACTGCTTTTTGCGTTTGGTATTTGTGTGCTTGCTTTTCAGGTAAAAACGGCAGCTCTCATAAAAGAGAACTGCCGCTTTGTTCCGGTCAAAACTGACTGGATGAGTAGCGCACGGTGAGAACGACGACGGTGCGCTGCTTCTCGTCGATGCGGTAGATAGCGGTGTAATTTTTGATGAAGAGTTGGCGGTAGCCCTTTCCGGCATACGCTCCGGTTTTCCGTTCCGCGCAGCGGTGCGGCATGGAATCCAGCAAGAGAATTTCCTCCGTAATGGTATCAACGAGCTTCAGCGCTGTTCCGGGCTCTAAAAGCGTCCGCGCAATATACGAATAGATGCTATCCAAATCCCGGATGGCACGGGGCGAGAGCTTTACGCTGTACTTATCCAAAATACTTCCTCCTCAGCGAAGCAAGCGCCTCCTTTGCGTCGAGAAGCTGACCGCCTGCGGCAATCTCCTGCTCCGCATCTGCAATCGCTTTGTCTATCGCAATACAATCCAGCATCTCCTCATACGTTTCGATGCTCATGACCACCAAATCGCCGTAGCCGTTTTTGGTGATGAAAACAGGCTCGCGGCGCGCATGGCAGGCATCAGAGATTTCCGTTGTGTTCCTCAGGTCTGTAATCGGTCTGATCTGCGGCATATCGCCACCTCCTTTCTTGCACATAATTATAGCATTATTATGCACAAAATACAAGAGGTTTGGGGCAGGTCATAAAAAAGTTACAAAGAGAGCTCCGGCGCTTTCGCCCGCAGCTTCTCCCGCAGGTCGGTGTCCCGGTAACAGGGCCGGATACAGACCAGCCCATAGCGCCCGCAGCCGTGGCAGAGATGCCCCTCCGGAGCGATGGGGCGGGGCGTTTCCTCCTTATCCGGGCGCGGCAGGCGGAGCATCAGGCGCTCCAGCGGGTTTTTCGTAAAGAGCGTCATTCATCCGCGACCTCCGTTTCCTCCGGCTCGTCCTCGTTTTCGTATTCCTCATACTCGTCATCCTCGCCGTAGTCGTAATCGTCCAGATCGGCGGGGCCTTTTGTCTGGGGCTTCGGCTTACGCAGCTTAAACCAGTACAGCGCGCCGCCGCCCGCCAGTACGATAAGCAGAGCCACGACCATCAGGCCGCTGCCGCCGCTTTTCTTTTCCGGCTCAGGATCGGGCTCCGGCGTTGTCTCCGGCTCCTTTTTCGGCTCCGCCGCCTTGCCCGCGCACTCGGTCATGTTGGCCCTGCATACCTCGCAGGCGGTGTTGACGGCTCCCGCCTCGCATTTATTCGCGCAGGAGCAGACGGGGATGGAATCCTCCCTGTCAATAAGCGCCAGCAGATCGCTCTCGTCCACAAGGTTGAGGAAGTAGGTTTCATACCGTTCGCCGTCCTCGTCCAGCGGCTTATCATAGTCGATCACCAGATAGAGGGTATGGCCGTTGCGGGTTTCCACCGCGATGAACTGCTTGTT
>CAKUDE010000071.1 GCA_934645175.1 uncultured Oscillospiraceae bacterium | reverse complement strand
GGAAAACCACCAGTCCTGTTCAGAACAGAACTGGTGGCTTAAGAAATTTTGTGTCTACTAACTATTGACTACTTCACGTCATTCGGTATGCACTGCGAATGGCTTCTTTCCGTTCCATATTCATTCCTCCAAGTTCGAAACTCTTTCACGTATCGGTAAAATTCCTGCGGATGGAGCATCACAAGCTCGGCGTGATCCATCTTTGGAATTTCATGAAGCTCCACCTGCGGAAAATATCCCTTGATAAAGCGGATATTGCTGCGCCGTGCCTTCTTTTCCTCTTCGCCGTACCAATATGTGATGCGGCAGTCCGTTTCAGACGGCTTCGTCGGCAGAGTATAATTGTTCGCCGACCAGAAGATGTTGCGGATGGTGCGTTTTGAATAGGTTTTCAGATACGCCGCCAGCGCATCGTATTCCTTCACAGGGTCACGCCCCGGAAGCGTCCAACGCTCCGGCGGATAGGCCGTCTCGAGGAGTTTGCGGCTTTTCGCAATCAGACTGAATCCCCAAAAGTCCCGCAGGCAGGCAAGCCTACGTAAAATCAGCGGCATCTGATATGGCGTGATGCCCGCATCAATGACAGCGCACTTGACCGGGATTTTTCCAAGGGCAAGAAAGCGTGTCAGGCACGCGCCGCCCAGGGAACAGCCATAAGCTACGTTCAAGTGGGTGATACCGTGCGCTTGCAGCCAATCCGTTACTTCATCTACTGTCGTCTCCACAGAAATAAAGTCTTCTTCCGTTTCACCGTGACCGTCATAGACGATCTGCATCACGTGGTAATCCTGCGAGAGCAGACTAACCGAGTCGGCGAACACCCACTCCGGCTCCGCCGTACACGGCAGGAACAGCAATGTCTTTTCGTGTTCTTTTCCGTATTCCAAAACTCTCATATTACCGGCTCCGATCTCATTTCTTCAGAATCTCCGTTATTTTGGCAAAGTCCTCCTTTGCCTCCTTGAAGATCGGCAACATACAGTAGCAATGCACCATTCCCGGACGGGCAAAGGCGATATACGGGACATTCGCCCGTTTACAGGCTTCCTCAAAGTCCGGCAGCGCACCGTAAAGCACCTCATCCGCGCTGTAAAAGAAATGAATATCGCCCACGCCGGAGAAATCCCCGCGGGAGCCTGAGATCATGTAGTCTGGGACATTCTCCTGCCCGTGACGCATAAACTTTTCGACCGTTACCATAAAGGCGTAATCAATGGCGACATCCTTTACGTTCAGCGCCTGCATCCGCGCTTTCTCCGCATCGTTCCACGGCACCTCGCCGGGCGAGACGGCGACGATATGCCTCGGCTGCGGAAGCGGCTCAGCCTGTGCATTGTTATGCGCGGCAATGCCCAGCGCCAGCGCGCCGCCGGAGGAAAAGCCGCAGGTGCTGACATTCCCGCCGCCGTAAATGCGGATCATTCTGCGGTAACATTCATACACCATGTCGTAGGTTTCGGTGATGCAGTGCTCCATGCAAAGCGGATAGAACGGGAACCACACGTCGCAGCCTGTTTCGCGACAGAGCTTGCGCATTACAGGCAGATCGCCCTTATCCGGACCGATCACCATACCGCCGCCGAAAAAATAGAGGATCGCACGCTCCGAAGGCTTCGGGTTCTCCCGCACGATGAGGCACGGAAAGCCGCCCACTGTGATCGTTTCATAATACGCCTTGCGGTCGGTGGGCGTAAAAACGCCGCGATTGCGGTTCTGCTTTTCGATGACCTTCTTGATCTCATCCTCCGGCAGGCCAAAGGCCTTCTTCGCACCGGAGATTTTGTATGCGCTGCGCAGGATAGATGCAAAGATGCTCATTCTATATTCCCTCATTTCCGTGCTGTGACGCAGATCCAGCTTTTCTTTTTGTATATCTGCACCTCGTGAAAGCCCGTCCGCTCCGGATACACTTTCAGCTCGGTGTTCTTGTAGATGGTCATGCCGTCGATCCTCTCCGTCCACTTCTCATCTCCGGCCTTGTCTCCGCCGCACTCATTACAGGTCAGAAATGTACCGCCGAGCTTCAGCACATGCTGAAATCCAACAAGGGATTTCTCCGGCTACGGCACGATGTGCAACGCATTCGATACAACTTGCTGTTAGGCTTATCTAACCAGTGTATACAAGTCTTGTAGTTAGATTCGGCTAACCGGTCGCCTCTCGAAAAGCCGCATTTCTGCGGCCCTTCCGCTGATGCAAAAAGCTTCCTGAATACCGACGCCCGTGTTTCGGATAACCAGCGGCAGGCGTCATGTACCGCTTCCACCGCACGATCTGTGGGAGACAGCACAGCACTCCCCTTCACCGTTCCATTTTGATCTTCCGTAAGTGCCACTGGGCACGCTCCTAAATTTATGACCATAATCGCCTTTTCGGTCATATAATAACAAAAAACTGTTCTTTTGTCAAGATAGAACAGACGGTTCTCCGCCGTGGATGACAACGATTATGCTTTTTTCGACGTTCTCTTCCTCTCTCGGGCCAGGTTCCGGATCATCAGACCCGCCATGAAGTATTTTGCGGTATCCTCTTCCGGAAGAGTGAGGAAGATGGCAGACTTTTCAGAGCACAAAAAATAAGGCCGGATCGATCATGCTCCGGCTTACTAATACAGGCACTGGCTGAGCGCATCTCCCCGAAAAGGGAAAACGTCCGGTTCGAACCGGGGCAGACGCTCTGAAACAACGATTTGCATCTATGGTTTGAAAGAAGAAATCCGAGCCCGAAAAACTAGGAAACGGTATAGATGCGTCTGGCATCTATACCGTTTCGTTAATATGGAGGTACCGCCCAGATTTGAACTGGGGAATCAGGGTTTTGCAGACCCTTGCCTTACCACTTGGCCACGGTACCATATAAACTTGGTCTGACATGAATTAAGGAACGCGGGGCGTTCCTTATAACCTCTCACAGCAAGAAGATACTTTAAAAAATGGAGCGGGTGACGAGGCTCGAACTCGCTACCTCCACCTTGGCAAGGTGGCGCTCTACCGGATGAGCTACACCCGC
>CAKUDE010000070.1 GCA_934645175.1 uncultured Oscillospiraceae bacterium | reverse complement strand
GTCAACCTCTTTTATGCTTGCCGGGCGGATGAATTCTCTGTTTTGTGCGCCTGCCTTTGCTTCGGCAATGTACGGACCTTCAAGGTTTATGCCCGCAAGTTTCGATTTCGGTGCGGTGTATCCGCTTGCCGATTTAACTATTTCTTTCAATTTTTCGTGCGAAAGGGTCATTGTCGTTCCGCAAAACGAAGTTACGCCGTGCTTTGCAAGATATGTGCTGATTGCGTCAATGCTGTCGGTCGTGCCGTCAGAAAAGTCTGCACCGGCACCGCCGTGAATGTGGATGTCGATAAATCCAGGAAGAATGATGCAGTCGGTCATATCACGAACTTCGTCATTTTCTGCGTCAAAAATTCCGATTTCTGCAATTTTTCCGTTTTCAATTTTTATGTCGCCGAACTCCTTTTCAAATTCTTCGTTAAAAAATGTGCAGTTTTTGAGAATCATAATTCTGCCTCCTTGATTATGCGATATGACAACTCTTGAAGTTGCTCAAAATGCTCATATTTGCTGATTTCGGCACGGAGCTTTGCACCGCCTCGCATACCTTTTGTGTAGTACGCCGCGTGGTGTCGAGCCTCTCGCATAGCTGTGTATTCGCCTTTGTATTCGATTATTTTTTGAATATGCTTCAGCATAACATTCATTTTTTCAATCGTTGACGGCTCGGGAAGAACCCGACATTCCGAAAGATAAGCGTTGATTCGGGAGAACACCCACGGATTGCCGAGCGCACCTCTGCCAATCATTATTGCATCGGCATTCGTTTTTTCAAGCATAATCGCCGCCGACTGCTCATCTGTTATGTCGCCGTTTGCGATAACGGGGATGTCAAGTGCGTTTTTCACTTCTGCAATGATGTCGTAATCAACCGTTCCGCTGTACATCTGCTGTCGTGTTCTGCCATGCACCGCAACAGCGCTTGCACCTGATTTTTGGGCAAGAAGTGCCATTTCAACAGCGTTGATGTTGTCGTCATCCCAGCCTTTGCGGATTTTGACCGTAACGGGAATATTCACCGCTTCAACAACCGCCTTTGTGATTTCGTATGCAAGCTGTGGCTTTTTCATCAGGCTTGCCCCTCCGCCGTTCATGGCAACTTTTGGCGCAGGACAACCCATATTTATGTCAATTATGTTTGGTTTGTATTCAAGACATTTGACCGCCGCACGAGCCATAATTTCAGGGTCGTCACCAAAAATCTGTGCTCCGCACGGACGCTCATTGCCGATTGTCAACAGCTCGCCGCTTTTTTTGTCGCCCATCGTCAAACCTTTGGACGACACCATTTCCGTCACCGTGTATGCCGCTCCGAATTGTGTGCAAAGCTCTCTGAACGCCCTGTCCGCAATTCCTGCCATCGGTGCCAAAAATGCAATATTTGTAAATTTTAAATCGCCGATTTTCATAAATTTTCCAATCCGAATTAATCTCTTAATTCACACTTATTACCTTGATTAATACGCTCATAATATATCATATTAATAATGTAAAATCAAATTTTTAAGTGTGATTTTGCAAATATTTGGTAACTTTTTACAATTCGTTATAAATCTTGCAAAAGGCATTGACATATTTGTAATAATGTGTTACTCTTTTGTTACTTATTGAGATACAAAATATAGCAAATTGTGTATATACAGCACCAACTACACTATATGTTGTATTTTGAATGTTAAAAAACAATATATTTAGGCTTAAACAGATTACAAATTGGTAAAAATCAGTGACTTTTTATTCACATTGCATTGGTAATTTGTTATAATTCAATATGTACGATATTATGCATATTGCATAATTGCGTCTACATAAATTTGATTTCTACTTTTATTTATATATTTTTTATTACCTTATGAACGGAGGGAAAATCGTGGATAATTTTGTTATTAACGGTGGACACGAATTGTTCGGAGAAGTTAATATCAGCGGTGCTAAAAATGCTGCAGTCGCTATTATCCCGGCGGCTCTTTTGGCAGAAGATACTGTCAGAATAGAAAATATCCCGCAAATTAGCGATGTTCATCTAATTATCGAAATTCTCAACAGAATGGGTGCAGAGATTAAGGTTGTCAACAAAAACACCTTGGATATTAACACTACAAATATTAATTATCAAAGTATACCATATGAACTTACATCTCATTTCAGAGCAAGCTACTACTTGATTGGTGCAATGCTTGGCAGATTCAGCAAGGCAGATGTTGCGCTTCCGGGTGGCTGTGATTTTGGTGTAAGACCTATCGACCAGCATGTAAAGGGTTTCAAGATGCTCGGTGCACAGGTTGATATTATTGACGGCGTTGTGTGTGCAAAGGCAGAAAAGCTTGTCGGCACACCTGTTTATATGGATGTTGTATCTGTTGGTGCAACCATCAACATTATGCTTGCGGCAGTTAAGGCAAGAGGACTCACCGTTATTGAAAATGCGGCAAAAGAGCCACATATCGTTGACCTTGCAAACTTCCTCAACTCCATGGGTGCGGATGTAAGAGGCGCAGGCACCGATGTTATCAAAATCCGTGGCGTAGAAAAAATGCACGGTTGCACATATTCAATCATTCCGGACCAAATCGAAGCAGGCACATATATGGTTGCTGCAGCGGCTTGTGGCGGTGATGTGCTTGTTAAGAATGTAATTCCGAAACACCTTGAATCAATCACTGCAAAGCTTGAAGAAGCAGGCGCAGAAGTTATTGAATATGACGATGCGGTTCGTGTAACAAGATTTAAGGCACTTTCAAAATGTAATGTGAAAACTATGCCTCATCCGGGCTTTCCAACCGATATGCAACCTCAAATGGCAGTGCTTTTGTCTATTGCAAACGGCACAAGCATTTTGTCCGAGAGCGTGTGGGATAACCGTTTTCAGTATGTTCAACAGCTTCTTCGTATGGGTGCCGATATTCAGGTTGACGGCAAGGTGGCTGTTATTGTCGGAGTTCCGAGACTTGACGGCACAACAGTCAGAGCAACCGACCTTCGTGCAGGTGCGGCAATGATTATTGCAGGCTTGGTTGCAGAAGGCGTAACAACCGTTGAGGACACGATTTATGTTG
>CAKUDE010000069.1 GCA_934645175.1 uncultured Oscillospiraceae bacterium | reverse complement strand
GTCGGGATACACCCTCGCCTTTGCCCGAAACATACATATCGTACGGAATAGCCTCAACAACATTGGCGTCCTTATGATTTACATGGTGGAAATCACCGTCCCAGCTATCCTCAATATAACCCTCAAAAGCAACCTTGCACGAACGCTCCTCACGAGGAACAAGCCAAACTTCACCGCCCGGAAGCCAGAAATCAGGGAGTTCTGTCTGCCAACCGTCAATTAACTTCTGCTTGAAGATACCTGCTTCATAGCGGAGTGAATAACCCATTGACTGAAAGCCTGTTGTTGCAAGTCCGTCAAGATAGCAGGCAGCAAGACGACCCAAACCACCGTTGCCAAGACCTGCATCAGGCTCTTGCTCATAGAGATTATCGAGTTTTACGCCCATTGATGAAAGAGCCTTGTCAAATGTTTCTGTAAGTCCGAGGTTATAAAGATTGTTCTTGAGTGAGCGACCCATCAAGAATTCCATACAAAGATAGTAAATCTGCTTTGAATCCTGTCCTTTTGCCGTATGTCTGAAATCGCTGTTTTTCTTTGAAAGTTCGTCACGAACTATCATAGCAACAGCCTTATAAAACTGCTCATCAGTAGCAACATCAGGTGCTACACCGAAGAAATGAGAAAGCTTATCGGTTATAAGCTTTTTTGCTTGTGTTGTAGAAATAGTCGTTTTCATACAATTCCTCCAAAAATTTATTTAAAAATGATATGTTATTTCTTATTTTTTGTATATTGTACACTAAAAATGCAAGTTTTTCAATAGTCACAGCCAAATATATACATTTTACACAAAAACACAAAAGACCTCTTGTATAAATAAGAAGTCTTTTTGCGAAAATCACTTACTTTTCTTTAAAAATCTGCCAAAAATCTTGTTTGCAAGTTCTTTAATAGGTTTGATATTTACCAAAAGCATAGCCAAAACAAGAGCCGATTCGATGCCGTACATCATTGCTCCCGACTTTAGCTTTATCATAACAATGCACTGAACCGCAAGGATTGCAACCTCGGCAATAAGAAGCGGTGTGTTGAAATTGATTGCGATATATTTTTTTGTGTTTGCTCCTCTGAAGATGAACACAACGGCAAATGCGATGACAGTTGCTATTGCGGCACCGATTGCTCCAATATTCGGAATCAAAATCAGATTGAGCACAATATTTGTCAACGCTCCCGACATAGCGGTAACCATAGCCATAACCGACTTTTTTTCTGCCATATAAACAGACGCAAGGAAGTTTACAAGGCACGAAAGGGTTGTTGCGATAATCAGAACAGGAACATACTTCCATGAATCGTAATAAACCGGCTTAACCAAAATTTTGGTGATAAACTGGCAGAACAGAATCAGTCCCGAAGAAACGGCAAATATACCGCCCGAATAAACACGGAACACCTTTGTGAAGAAGTCTGCCTTATCCTCGCTGTCGTATTCATCAACAGCGGACAACTGCCATGCATCAATAAAAATTGACGAGAACATAACAACAAAGTTCGGAATCTTTGAAGCAGCGGTATAAAGTCCGTTTTCGGCAGAACCGATGAAGCCTGTTACCATATCTCTGTCCGACACATTGATTATCCACCACAAAATAATTGTCGGCATAAGCGGAACAGAATACTTGAGCATATCAAATTTTGTTTTCTTATTTACCTTATGAAAATGAAGATTGTTCCACAATTTTGTTGCAACAAAGAGGAAAACAACCGACATAAAATCTGATGCGATAATAGCAAGAACATAGCCGGTAACACCCATATTGAGCGGACCGAGGAACAAAAGATTAAAGAGCAGAGTTGTTGCAGTTGCTATAATGCCGTCTATTGCAAAAATCCTAACCTGTCCGCAGCCTCGTACAAACTGTTGGCAAAGCTGACGCATACCCGAAACCAACACGAAAAGATACAGCAAAGGAGCATAATCGCCGAGAACCATATCATTGATCTTTATCAAGGTCACGGGATAATAGAAAATCAAAAATGCCAAAAAGCCTTTAAGCGTTGTTCGCACACCGATGGTGAAAACATCGCTTTTGTTTTCGTTCTTATCAAGAGCAAAACGAAGTGCCGCACTGTTTATTTGCAAAAACACAATAGGAATGAGCACATTTGCGGTTTGCTGAATAAGATCGCCCGTAGAATACTGTTCAGGCAGGAGTTTGCCTGTAACATAAGGCATAAGCAAAAAGGACAAAATCTTTGAAGAAAATGTACCGATTGCAAATATTATTGTATTTGTGGCTAATTTTTTATATTTATCCAAAAATCTTTACCTCTTAAATTAGTAACTCCATTTGCCGTCGCCAAAGGTCATAACATTTGACGAACCCGTGAGATTTGATGACGCACGATAAATCTTGTCGCCGTTTGAACGCTCACCGATAATAAAATCATATTCACCGCCGTGCTGAATAAACACATCATCACTTGCTGTGACATTGCCCGAATAAAGCATCATTTTTGTTGCTTCGCTGTTCATATTAAGCTCAAACATCTTGAACTTGTCACCGTCAAGATCGGCATAGAACATTCTGTTTTGGTCAACAACAACAGGCTTGCAAAGGCTGACGCCCTCAACCAAAGTGACCGTTTTTTGTGAGCCGTACTTTTGACGAATGATATTGTACTTGCCGTCCGGCTGTTTTTCGTAATAATACATAAAACCGCTTTCCATAGTCATAGAAGCAATCTCGCCGTTTTTGCTGTCAGGTCTGAAGCGTTCTTCTTCCCCGCCTGTTGAAAGCACGCAGAAATAAGCCACATTTCCCGACATATCCTCGCTTGTAAAGAACACTCTGTCAAGCGAAATGCCAATCAAATTAACCTTGTCGCCATAGCCTGAATAAAGCACTTTGGATGTGAAATCCTGTGTGTTGACAGCCACAACCTCGTTGTTTGTTGAAAGGCAATAAGCTGTTGTGTCGTAGATATATGCAAGTTTTACATTTTCGGCAACCTTGGCAAGATTTTTGCCGGTCATAGTGATTTTGTAAAGCGAATTGTCGCTTTCGTTCACAAAATAGAAGTAGTCGCCTCTGATGTTAAACGAGGACAACGCATCGGTTGATTTATAAACGCAGGAATAGTTCTCGCTATCCGGCAAGAATTTGTAAATACCTCTGCCGTCAACAATGTGA
>CAKUDE010000068.1 GCA_934645175.1 uncultured Oscillospiraceae bacterium | reverse complement strand
GGGTATAACAATGAAAAAGACATACAAAATTGATGTGGATTGTGCAAACTGTGCCAACAAAATGGAGGATGCAGCAAACAAGGTTGAAGGTATTGCAACTGCAACCGTAAATTTTATGCTCCTCAAAATGATTGTTGAATTTGAAGAGGGTGTAGACGAAAAGAAAACAATGAAGCAGGTTCTCAAGGCTTGCAGAAGGGTTGAAGATGATTGCGATATTTTCTTCTAAATCAAGTTAGGAAGTGACTTTATGAGCAGAAAACAAAAAAAGATGCTTGTTCGCATCATTGTGACGGCTGTTCTGTTTGCAGGTCTGTTTGTTTTTGAAAAATTTGTTCCGATAACAAGCAGAATTCTGCGTTTTGCCGTTTATATGGTGCCGTATCTTGTGATTTCTTATGACATTCTCAAAAAAGCATTCAAGGGCATAATTAAGGGTCAGGTGTTTGATGAAAACTTCCTTATGGCTGTTGCTTCCATCGGTGCTGTTGCCATTGCTGTGTATGAAAACGGCTCGTATAACGAAGCTGTTGCCGTTATGCTTTTTTATCAAATCGGCGAGTTGTTCCAAAGCTATGCTGTCGGCAAAAGCAGACGAAGCATATCCGAACTTATGGATATTCGTCCCGATTATGCAAATCTTGAAATTGACGGCAAAATAGAACAGGTTGACCCTGATGAGGTTGAGGTTGGCTCAATCATTGTTGTGTCGGCAGGCGAAAAAATCCCTATTGACGGCGTGATTGTTGAAGGCTCAACAACTCTTGACACTTCTTCTCTCACCGGCGAGAGCGTGCCGAGAAATGCAAAAGAAAATGACGAGGTCATCAGCGGATGTATCAATCTTTCCGGCACTGTCAGAATTCGCACAACAAAGCCGTTTGGCGAGTCAACCGTGTCAAAAATTCTTGATCTTGTTGAAAATTCGTCATCAAAAAAATCAAAGAGCGAACAGTTTATTTCAAAGTTCGCAAGGATTTACACTCCGGCGGTTTGCGGCGGTGCACTTGCACTTGCATTGATTCCGCCTGTTGTCAGCCTAATTATTGGTAAAGATGCAATGTGGCTCACGTGGATTTATCGTGCGTTGACATTCCTTGTAATCAGCTGTCCGTGTGCACTTGTTATTTCTATTCCGCTTTCATTCTTTGCAGGCATCGGCGGTGCTTCAAAGGAGGGCGTGCTTGTAAAAGGTTCAAATTATCTTGAAACGCTTTCAAAAACAAAAATCGTTGTGTTTGACAAAACGGGCACTATGACAAAGGGCAAATTTGAAGTGACGGAAATTGCGCCGATTGGCATTGACAGGGATGAGCTTCTGCGATTGACAGCGTATGCAGAGAGCTATTCATCCCACCCAATCAGCAGGTCAATCAAGGATGCTTACGGCAAGGAAGTTGATTCTTCAAAAATTTCTGATGTAAACGAAATCAGCGGTAACGGTGTCCTTGCGGTAGTGGACGGCAAAAAGGTTGCGGCAGGCAACAGCAAGCTTATGGATAAATTAGGTGTAGAATATACCGCTTGTTCAAAGGTCGGCACGGTTGTTTATGTCGCTGTTGACGGCAAATATTGCGGATATATTCTCATTTCCGATGCACTCAAGCCGACTTCGGTTTCTGCTGTAAAGGCTATGAAAGACTGCGGAGTCAGAAAAACCGTTATGCTCACAGGTGATTCAAAGAAGGTTGCCGATGCAGTTGCAAAAAAACTCGGTGCAGACGAGGTATACAGCGAACTTCTTCCTGCCGACAAGGTTAGTCAGGTTGAGCGACTTCTTGCAGATAAAGGCGAAAAGGAAAAACTTGCCTTTGTCGGTGACGGCATCAACGATGCGCCTGTTTTGTCGAGGGCGGATATAGGCATTGCAATGGGTGCGCTTGGTTCGGACGCTGCCATTGAGGCTGCCGATATTGTTCTTATGGATGACGACCCGATGAAGATTTCGAAGGCTATCAAGATTTCGTCAAAGTGCCTCAGAATTGTAAACGAAAATATTTATTTTGCTCTCGGCGTCAAGGCATTGTGCCTGATTCTCGGTGCAGTCGGAATTGCCAATATGTGGGTAGCCATTTTCGCCGATGTAGGTGTTATGGTGCTTGCTGTACTCAATGCTATCAGAGCACTTTCGGTAAAGAAACTTTAATACAAAATCAGGGATGTGTTTAGTTAACACATCCTTAATTTTTTTAAAAAAGTCTTGAATGAAACGGGTTTTGGGGTTATCATATAAATATAATAACAGAAAGGATTTTTGCTATGAACAGCCATGTTGAACAAAGACGGGCGTTTTTGATAGACTTTGCATTTGTTGCAGTTATTTTGGCACTTATTTATGTGTTTTTTAAATTTCTGTTTTGGATAACAGCACCGTTTTTGCTGTCGTTTTTCTTTGCAGTAATTCTTCAAAAACCGCTTCGCTATCTTGATAAAAAAACAAACAAAAAGGCGCACACCTTTTGGTCGATTTTTTTGGTAGTGGTATCTATCGCAGTTATCATTGTGCCTCTTTCATTTATTTTTGCGGCAATTTTCGGAAAAATATCCGATTTCATTAATTATCTTGTCAAACAATTGAGTGACATTTCATCTTTTCTGTCAACGGTGGAAAATTGGGTGCTCAACACTTTGCAGTTTTTGCCAAAGACAGTGTATAGTTCGGTGTCAACAACAATTATCCAATGGTTCGACAAACTTCAGCCTGATGCTGCCGCAGGTGCTGCTTCTTCGGCAGGGCTTCTTTCAAATCTTGATTTGAGTCATCTCACAAACAAGCTCACTTCGGGTGTGTCTAATGTTTACTCGGTTGTAAAGGGCGTTCCGTCAATTCTTATCGGTGTAGTTATCGGTGTTGTTGCTTGGATACTTTTCACAAAAGATTACGATTATATTGTAAGATTTATACAAAGACAGCTCCCTGATGATAAAAAGAATGTGCTCGTTGAATTCAAGCAAGTTTTCTCAAAAACCATTTTCACAATGTTCAAGGCATATGGCATAATTATGTGCATAACCTTTAGTGAATTGTTCCTCGGATTCTCCATCCTTTCTTTGATGGGAATTATGAAAAACAGCTACTTTGCTGTTATTGCACTTGCAATCGCCGTGTTCGATATTTTGCCTGTTGCGGGTTCCGGCGGTATCCTCATTCCGTGGGCATTGTTCTCGCTTATTTACGGCAATTACAAGCAGGCTGTCGGACTTATCCTGTTGTATGTTATTATCACAGT
>CAKUDE010000067.1 GCA_934645175.1 uncultured Oscillospiraceae bacterium | reverse complement strand
GAGCACAGACACCATCACCATCATCATTCATCAAGCGGTGAGCACCGTCATTCTCATTCACACCACTCGTCACATTCATCAAAACATCACAAAAGTCACAAGCACAAATCATCAGCTTCAAGAAAGTTGAAAAGCAAATGGAAGAATATGAGCAAATGGATTAAAGTTCCGTTTGTCATAATTTTGATAATTGCAATTTTGGTCGGCGGAATAGAGGGTGCGTTATCCTATATAAAATACAAGGGCAAAAATGATTTCGTTTCTGCAACAATTACCGACAAAAATCACGATGAAGTCATCACATACAAAGGTCACAAATACACATTCAACGAAAATGTTGTGTCTATTGCATTTATGGGCATTGACCAAAGAGAGATGTTGAGCAAAAACGATTCAGACTTTGTGGGATGTGCAGACGCAGATGTTGTTGTTACGGTTGACACCGGAAACGGAGCTGTCAAAATCATCAACATTCCTCGTGACACAATGGTAGATGTTGATGTCTACAACGACACAGGCGTTTTCTTGAGCACAGACAATGTTCAGCTTTGTCTTGCATATGCCTACGGTGACGGCAAGGAAAAGAGCTGTGAAAATGTGACAAAGGCTATCAGCAGAATTCTATACAATGTGCCTATCAACAAGTATTTTGCACTTGACCTTGAGGGTGTTGCACCAATCAATGATGCAATCGGCGGTGTAACTCTTGAAGCACAATACAGCGTGCCTGACAAGGGCATAATCAAGGGACAAACCGTTACACTCAAAGGTGATATGGCAGAAGCATATGTCAGAACAAGAGATATGGACTATCTCGAAGCTTCGCTCAACCGCTCGGCAAGAATTGAGCAATATGTAAAAGCATTTGCGCAACAGCTTATTCCTGCGGTTAAGAAAGATTTTGGTGTTGTTACCGATTTATACAACACAGCATCAAAATACAGCAAAACAAACATCACATTGAACAACGCAACCTATCTTGCATCAACCGTGCTCGACAAAGGTATTGATTCATTTGAAACCTACACTATCACGGGTTCAATGACCGAAACCAAGCACACCAAATATCCTGATGCTGTTATTGCCGAGTTCACTCCTGATGAGGACAGCGTTATGGAAGCTGTCTTGAACACATATTATATTCAAATTGACTAATGTTATAGATAAAGTTTCTTATAAAAATGAAAAAGCTGTAAGCATCAAACTTACAGCTTTTTTCTTTTTTTAATATCATATTAGTACATATAATTTGTGGCTTTTACAAATTTGCCGTCTTTATAATAAGTTCTCGGCACTCTGCGTGCAACTCGGCACGGAAGCTCATAGTTGAATGAATAAGCAGAATTTGAAACTTCTTCCATAGAAAGCTCGGCGTCGCCGTCTTTGCCTACCAAAGTTACGGTGCTGTCAAGTTCTGCGCCATCAACATCGGTGACATCAACCATAAACTGATCCATACAAACTCTGCCGACAATCGGTGCATATTGACCGTTGATGATTACCTTGCCCTTGTTTGAAAGGCAACGAGGATAGCCATCGGCGTAACCGACAGGAATAGTTGCAATCACTCTCTGTTCGGTTGTTTTGAATGTTCCGCCATATGACACTTCTCTGCCCGCTTCAAGAGTTTTAATGTGCGAAATGTGAGTGAGCCACGACATAACAGGTTTGATGTCGAGAAGCGACTTGTCAACTTCCTCACTCGGATAAAGACCGTAGAGAATAATTCCCATTCGACACATATCGAAGTATTCATCAAAATTCATAATGCCTGCGCTGTTGTTCAAGTGCTTAATCGGAATTTGAATTCCCCTATTTTCAAGCATCTCAACAAAAGCTTTGTACTTTTCTCGCTGTGCAAGTGCCCTTGTCAAATCCGTCTCATCAGCCGTCGCAAAGTGAGAGAAAAGTCCCTCGGCTTCAATGTTCGGCAAAGCACAAATTTCTTTGCAGATGTCAGCGCTTTCCTCATTAACCTGAAAACCGATACGGCTCATTCCGGTATCAATGCAAAAATGAAACGGAACAGTTTTGCCCTGTTTGACAGCTTCATCAGACAAAGCCTTTGCCGTGTCGTATGAAAAAACAGGAATACGAATGTCATATTTCACAACCAAATCATAAAACGCAGGAGCGACATAACCCAAAATCAAAACCGGGGTTTTTATGTCGGCTTTTTTTAGTTCAACGGCTTCCTCGATGCAAGCAACACCGAAGAAATCGCATTTGCCCTGCAAGAATTTTGCAAGTTCTACTGCACCGTGACCGTAAGCATCGGCTTTAATAACTCCCAAAAGTTTGCAACCCTGCGGCAATTTGGCACGAGTGTTGTTGTAATTATATTCAACGGCATCCAAATCAATTTTTGCCTGTGTTCTAAAGTACATTATCCAATCACCTCTGAAAGTGGCACTGTTTTTATATCATTTTCGGCAAAAGCCTTGTTGAGTGCACGAACAAAATCAAGTGCCTTTTCGCCGTCACCGTGAACACAAACACTGTGAGCCTCAATCGGCACATCCTCGCCTGTGTAAGCGGTAACCTTGCCTTCTTTTATCATACGAATAACACGAGATATAGCCTCGTTTTCATCGGTAATCATTGAGCCTTCAAGTGTTCTTTTACGCAACGAACCGTCAGCCTCGTATGCTCTGTCAGCAAAAACTTCGCTGGCATATTTTATACCGACCTGCTTCGCCGCCTCAATCATTTTTGAGCCTGAAAGAGCAAGCAAAATAAGTGACGAATCAAAATCCTTTATTGCGTTTGCGATGGCAAGCGACATTTCCATATCCTTTGCCGCCATATTGTACATTGCTCCGTGAGGCTTGACATGTTGCATCTTCACGCCTTGTGCCTTTGCAAAGGCTGAAAGTGAGCCAAGCTGACAAAGAGTGATGTTGTACACCTCTTTAGGTGACAAGGTCATATTTGTTCTGCCAAAATTCTCCTTGTCCAAATAGCCCGGATGAGCGCCGAACGCAACAGAATTCTCTTTGCACAAAGCAACGGTTGTGTTCATAATATTGCTGTCACCTGCGTGAAACCCGCAAGCGATATTTGCCGATGTTATCAAGGGAATAATCTGCGAATCAAAAGCAGCTCCCTCGCCTAAATCCGAGTTTAAATCTACAAAATACATCTATAAACTCCTTAATAAATTCTAATAAAACAGATATAAACGCAACGCAAGTTAATACTTCAACGCAACATTTTTTACATCTGTGATAAACATATGTCCCGGTGCATGGGTAATTGCAATCGGTGGCTTTGTTTGCATAACGGCATTTTGAGGGGTTACACCGCACGGCCAGAACACC
>CAKUDE010000066.1 GCA_934645175.1 uncultured Oscillospiraceae bacterium | reverse complement strand
TTTCCACCTCCATGTCTATATTAGCATAAAAATAATGGTAGGCACTTTCGTGTCTACCATTATTTTATCACTTCAGGAGCAGCGTCCCCGGCGGCATATTTTTTACTTCTCCGTAAGGCGCGAGAGCTGATACAACAGCTTTGCCGCATCCAAGCGTGTCATGGGCGCATCCGTGGCGGCGAAGCGTACGCCGGCCTCATACAGCGCCTGCACGGAAGCCGCCGCCCAAAGCGGCTGATCCTCCGGCCGCGCTGCAGCGGAAACGGGCAAATGCAGCGCGCCCTGCGCGAGCACGGCGGCCTCCTGCGTGGTGATCGCATCGTTCGGACGGAAGCACAGAACGCCCGCTCCCGTTTCTCCGCGAACCAGTCCGCAGCGCAGCGCACCCGCAAGGTAGGGCTGAACCCACGCGGGAGCATCCTGTGCATCGGTAAAGGCCGCAGCGCTGAGCGTCCGCTCGACCGGCAGGTCGCACAGCTCCATCAGCATGACCAGAAACTCGCCGCGACTGAGTTTTTCCGTCGGCAGGAAGCAGAGCTTTTTGGCGACCGTCGTGCCGCTATACAGCCCTGCCTCCCGCAGCCACAGCGCCTCAAACGCGTCGTAGCTGCCCTCCAGATCGGCAAAGGCACGCCGTTCCGTGGGCTTCAGAATACGGACGCGGACGGTCGCCGGCTCCGAGACGTTCCCCGCATCATCCGTCACGGTAAAGGTGAATTCGTCCTCGCCGACCTTGTTATGCTCCGGCGTATAAACGAAGCTGCCGTCCGGCTTGATCTCCACCGTTCCCCGCTTCGGTGCGTCGGCAAGCTGAAAAATCAGTGCGCCGTTTTCCGGATCGGAGCCGGTCAGTATGCCGTCATTGGCAACGTTTTTGTACGTCTCCAGCTCCGTAGACTCCGCCTTGGGCGGACGGTTCTTCCCCGAGCCGATGCGCAGGGTGAAGCGAGATTCCGCGCCCAGTAAACCGCCGCGCACGGGTTGGTAGCGCAGCACGGCGTCGCATTCCTCCGTGCAGGCGGGGACGAAGCAAAGCGAATCGAGCATTTCGGCGGCAAGAATGTCGCCCGCCCGCAAAACGCGCGCGCCGCAGCGCAGCGTGCCGATACGCGCAGCGGGCACCTCGGTCAGAAAGATCCCGCGCAGCGTCTCATCGCCGCCGAAGTCTGCCGGAGACAGACGGTAAATGCAGCCGAAGCGGGTCTGTGCCGACGTCTCCAGCGGCGCAGACGCCGGACGCTCGCTCTCGTCCGTGCCCGAAGCGGAGGCGGGCAGGCACAGCAGCGCGGTCAGGCAGCAGCATAACGCCAGCGCAAGCGCGCAGATGCGAAGTTTGGTTTTCATGAAAATCCCTCCTGTGTTATCGCTGGGTCTGCCCATAGGATTCTCCAAAACTTCCAAACTATACAAAAACGGAAGCCGCCCCGACGGGACGGCTTTCCTGACCTGTCTTACGAACGGCTCGGCTCTGCGGCACGAAGCTGGAGCTGAAGCCGATCGGCAATGAGCGCGATAAACTCGCTGTTGGTCGGCTTTCCCTTCGTGTTGGAAACGGTATAGCCGAAGAAGCGCTGCAGTGTTTCCAGGTCGCCGCGATCCCACGCAACCTCAATGGCGTGACGGATGGCACGCTCCACACGAGAGGGTGTTGTGGAAAAGGTTTTGGCTACCTGCGGATAGAGCACCTTGGTGATTGCGTTGATGACGTCCATGTCGTCAACGGCCAGCAGGATCGCCTCGCGCAGGTACTGATAGCCCTTGATGTGCGCCGGGACGCCGATCTCGTGAATGATCGACGTGACCATCGCCTCCATGTTTGCGTTCCCCGCCGACATGCCGTGCGCGGCTGCGCTTCGGTCGGCGCGAATCTGCGCCAGGCGCTCCGCAATATCCGACGCCTCACTCGGCTTACGCATGATGTACTGTGCACCGAGACCGATCAGCTGGTTCGTCAGAAAATCGGTCATGTACTCCGTCAGCACCAACGCCGTCGGGCGCTTCGGAAGTGCTGCGGCGGCGCGGAGCACAGCAATGCCGTCTGCCTGCGGCAGCATCATGTCCACGACCAGCAGCTCAGGCTGCGCCTTTTGGAGCGCGGCGATGGCCTGCAATCCATCGCTTGTCGCTGCCAATACAGAAAATTTGTCAAGCTTCTGCACCGCGAGCTGCACCCTTCGGCACAATGCCTCGTCGCCGATCGCGATTAGAACTCTGCTCCAGTTATCCATGTGAACTGTCCTCCCTCCGATTATGCGCTTTTTTCAAGCGGCGCTTTGACTTTACCACATACATCGGCGATTTGCAAGTATTTTTCTAAAAATTCCACAAGTTTCGTTCGACATTTATCGACTTTTTCGGCAAAGAGACCAAATTCGCCCATAAGCCAACGTAAATCGCTACGTCTTCAGCGTGATCATTTTCGTGAAAACGCGTTTTTCTTTTCCCGTTTTATTGCGCAGAGTTTTTTAGCTCCATCTTGCAAAATGTCGAAGTGTATGCTATAATGTACGTGTGGGTTTTGGCGCGATGCCGAAGCCCTGCAACGCTGGGCTGCCATGCGGCAGGCAGCAGAGGGAGGAAGAAGCGCCATGAAGCTCCTGCATATGATCTCCGGCGGCGATACCGGCGGAGCCAGAACGCACGTTTTATCGCTGCTCGGCAATCTGCGTGAGCGGCACGAGGTGCTGCTTGTCTGTTTTCTGGACGGGTCCTTTGCAACTGACGCACGTCGTATGGGCATCGAAACCCTGATCCTCCCCTCGAAAAATCCGTTTGCGCTCCGCCGCGCACTGCGCGCATTGATCCGCGAGCGCGGGATCGAATTGGTCCACTGTCACGGAGCGCGTGCAAACGTTACGGCGCGCTTTCTGGGAAACCGCGTCGGCGTGCCGCGCATCAGCACCGTCCATTCCGACCCCTGGCTCGATTACATGGGGCGGCCTCTGCGCAATGCGACCGTCGGCGCAGCCAATCGCCGTGCGCTGCGGCGCATGGATGCACTCACGGCCGTTTCCGACCGAATGCGCAAGCTGCTGTGCGAGAAAGGGCTTGACGGCGACCATATCTATGTGCTCTATAACGGCGTGACGCTTGACTGCTCCGTCGCGACGCCGCGCGACGCTTTTCTGGCACAGGCAGGGCTTTCCGTTCCGGAAAACGGCGTCGTATTCGGTATTGCGGCACGGCTGTCGCCCGTGAAGGACATTCCCACGCTGCTGCGCGCCTTTGCCGAGGCCGTGAAGCAGGCGCCGTATATCCGTCTGCTGATTGCCGGAGACGGCGAGGATCGTGCCGCGCTGGAGGCGCAGGCACAGGCGCTCTGTCCCGAAGGAAGCGTGTGCTTTGCCGGATGGGTGCAGGACGTAAACAGCTTCTACAATGCGATTGACGTCAATCTGCTGACCTCTCTGTCCGAGGGCTTCCCCTATGCACTGCTGGAGGGCGGAAAGATGTCGTGTCCTATCATCGCCTCGGACGTCGGAGCAATCCCCGAGGTCGTTATCGATGGACAGACGGGTTTTCTGTTCCGGCCGGGAGATGCGCAGGCACTCTGCCGCCATATTCTCACACTGGCGGAAAACGCAGCGCTGCGCAAGTCCATGCGTACGGCCATCCGGGAAAAGGTGTTCGGTGAGTTTTCCGTCGACGCCATGACGGCAGCACAGGAGAAAATCTACTGCAAAATTCTGAAAAAGCAGTGATAAGATGATAACAGGAGCCTCCCGACCGGGCAATGTCACTAAGTTAAGAAAGGCTGGGTCTCGCAGAAATGCGGGGCCCAGTTTTTTATAACTTTTTTCAAAAAAAGCACTTGACAAATACGGTAAAATGTGCGGCCTTTTTGCTAACTGCGGTTAGCAAAAAGGCCTTTG
>CAKUDE010000065.1 GCA_934645175.1 uncultured Oscillospiraceae bacterium | reverse complement strand
GTTTTGCAGACAAGCGAATCGAGGGCGTCCGTCCTGACGCAGACGCTGACGCAGGACGCGGGACTTACGCAGCAGGCGCGGGAAAACAGCATTTCGACCGGAAAGGCGGCGCTGGTGAACCGTGTGCTTGCACTCAACGCCACGCTGAAGTTTGACGCGCTGGCAAAGCTCTCGGTCGAAGAGCTCAAGGACCTCGCCGAGGCGGGCGCACCTGCCATGCCGATCGGTATGGATGCGGCGGCCTACGCCGCGGAGCAGTACGCCGGAACGACGGCGCTGGATTCCGTTACGGCGGAGGTCGATCCCGAGCTTGACGAGTTCCCCGCGCACTATGAGGTGGAGCTGCACACGCAGTGGGGTGAGTTTGAGTATTTGGTGGATGCCTACACAGGAAAGGTACTCAGCGGGCAGAAGGACTTGTTGACCGCCGTTTCTGCATCGAATGAAACGGCGAAGCCCACAGATCAAAAGCCTGCGCCGCCCGAAGCGGCACAGGGCATCGGCTATGCCAAGGCGAAGTCCATCGCCCTGAACCATGCGGGCGTGAGTGAAAATCAGGCGTATGACATGGACATTGAGCTGGACGATGAAGACGGAAAGCTCGTCTACGAGGTGGAGTTCAAGTCCGGCAGCATGGAGTATGACTACGAGATCGACGCGGTCTCCGGCGCGGTCCTCAAGCATGAGGCGGAGTTGGATGATTGATCTTGTGTAGCTGCCGCCGGTCCGATGACCGGGCTGGCGGCAGATGCGCGGAAAAAACATCAGTCTGTGACTTTTGCCATAGAAAATCATGGAAAAGCGGGTATAATAAAAATATACCAAGCAGCTGCTGGAACGAGGAGGAACGATTCATGAAAGAGAATAAGTACAAAGGCACGCAGACGGAAAAGAACCTGATGGCGGCGTTTGCCGGCGAATCCGAGGCGCGCAATAAATACACCTATTTTGCTTCCAAGGCCAAGAAGGACGGCTACGAACAGATCGCGGCGCTGTTCCTCAAAACTGCGGAGAACGAAAAGGAACACGCGAAACTCTGGTTCAAGGAACTCAACGGCATCGGGGATACCGCCGAAAATCTCCTCTCTGCCGCTGAGGGCGAGAACTACGAGTGGACGGATATGTACGAGGGCTTTGCAAGGACCGCCGAGGAGGAGGGCTTCCACGAGCTGGCGCAACGGTTCCGTCTGGTGGCCGCCATCGAGAAGCACCACGAGGAGCGTTACCGCGCCCTGCTGCACAATGTGGAGATGGCGGAGGTCTTTGCCAAGAGCGAGGTCAAGGTGTGGGAGTGCCGCAACTGCGGCCACATCGTGGTGGGCGAGAAGGCCCCCGAGGTCTGCCCGACCTGCAATCACCCCCAGAGCTACTTCGAGATCCACGCGGAAAACGATTGAGGCAAGAGAACGGAAGAGGAGGCCTTACGCATAGGTGAATGGGCAGTGGCCGCTGCCCTTTGCACAGACCTGCACAAAGGACAGCGCGGTAAGGGATAGGCTCATTTAGCGAAAGCGTGTTGAAAAAACATTTGAAATTCTTGATCGAGTCCGCTATAATAAATCTACAACGTGTGGCGTTTCTGCGTAAATCCGGTTGCAGAAACGCCGCACGTCTTTTTGCGGAAATGGGGAAAAGTTCATAATCAAATCGTGTAGCAGAAATGCGTAAGTCCGGGTTTGGCGGGACTTACGCATTTCTTATTTTTTGAAAGAAGGGTGAATTTTATGGATACCGGAAATCAGTTTTTGGGGACGGAGCGTATCGGAAAGCTCATGCGGCAGTACGCCGTCCCCTGCATCATCTCGCTATTGGTAGGTGCGCTCTATAACATCGTTGACCAGATCTTTATCGCCAACGCCAGCTACCTCGGTTCTTACGGCAACGCGGCCAACACCGTGGTTTTTCCGCTGACCGTCGTAGCACTGGCCATCGCTGTTATGGTAGGTGACGGCTGTTGTGCTTTTGTCAGCATGGCACTGGGCAGAAATGAGATGGAGAAAGCAAAGCGCAGCGTGGGCAATGCCGTCGTGCTGACCGTTGCCAGCAGTCTTGTTTTAACGGCAGTATATCTCATTTTTGCGGACAATATTATTGCCATGTTCGGCGGCACGGTGAATGAGGAGACCTTCCATCACTCGCAGGAGTATTTCTTCTATATCACGCTGGGTATCCCGTTCTATATGTTCGGTCAGGCTATGAACCCGATCATTCGTGCGGACGGCAACCCCAAATTCGCCATGATCTCCACGCTGGCGGGTGCTGTGATCAACATCATTCTTGATCCCGTCTTCATCTTTATCTTCAAATGGGGCATGATGGGCGCGGCTGTTGCCACGGTCATCGGTCAGGTGGCAACGGCGTTTCTCGCTGTGTGGTATCTGCTGCACATGGAGATCATCAAGCCTGCGTCTGTCGATTATGCCCTGCGGAGAACTGTCTGCGGACGAATGCTGACGCTGGGTATCACCAGTTTTCTTTCGCAGATCAGTCTTGTGGCAGCGATGGCGGCCATCAACAATATGCTCCGCAAATATGGAGCGATGGACGCTGTGTTCGGACAGGAGCAATACGCGCAGATCCCGATGGCCGTGGTCGGCATTGTGATGAAATTCTTCCAGATCGTCATTTCCATCGTGGTGGGCATGGCGGCAGGTTGCATCCCCATCGTGGGCTACAACATGGGTGCGGAGAAAAAATTGCGTGTCCGGGAACTGTTCACCAAGCTGCTGATCGCCGAGGCACTGGTGGGTGCGGTGGCGCTGGTGCTGGCAGAGGGCTTCCCCCGGCAGCTCATCGCCATTTTCGGCGCAGCCAATGAGAGTAGCTACTATACGGACTTTGCTATTAAGGCGTTCCGCACCTATCTCTGCATGATGGTGCTGGCCTGCATCAACAAGGCGTGCTTCATCTTCTTGCAGGCGGTCGGCAAGGCGCTCTCGTCCACGCTGCTGTCCATGTTCCGTGAAGTGGTGTTCGGTGTGGGCTTTGCTCTGCTGCTGCCGGTGTTCTTCGGCTTGGACGGCGTACTGTATTCCATGCCGGTGTCGGATATTCTGACCTTTATCATCTCAGCAGTTATTATTGTGAAAACCTATCGGGAATTGCATACGGAAGGAGTGCAGAAAGTATGAAAAACAGAGTTATTACCATCAGCCGTGAGTTTGGCAGCGGCGGACGTACCATCGGCAAAAAGGTTGCGGAAAAGTTGAGCATCCCGTGCTATGATTCTGAGATCATTCAGGAGATGGCAAAAGAAACCGGTTTTGCACCCGATTATATCAGAGAAGCAGGAGAGTATGCTCCCGGCAGCTTCCTCTCGGCGGCTTTCTCCAACCGGATGTTCGGACCCACCAACGAGGATATTTTATGGGAGCAGCAGTATAAGGTCGTTACCGCTCTTGCGGAAAAAGGCCCTTGCGTCATCGTTGGCCGCTGTGCCGACTACATTCTGCAGGACAAGGCGGACTGCCTGAAAGTCTTTATCCACGCAGATATGAAGTACCGTGCGGAACGCATCGTCAAGGTGTACGGCGAACGAGAGCAATCCCCGGAGGAGCGCCTGCGGGATAAGGATAAACGCCGGGCCGCCTATCACCGCTTCTACACCAATATGAAGTGGGGACACGCCCAGAATTACCACCTGACGCTGGACAGCGGCGCGCTGGGGATCGACAAGTGCGTAAATATCATCGCAGAGCTGTTCGAAAGAAAATGATTGCTGTCGAAGAAAAACTTTACTGAAAGGATTTGCTGTGAGGGGATGATATAGTGGAAAAGCTAAATGCAATTCGAGAACAAGTCATTTATTTTCCGTATAAGTCGGTTATACTATTATCAAATCACGATTTAGTAAATCAGGATTAGATAGCAAACGGAGGTATCTCGATGTTTATCGGCAGAGAGGCTGAACTTAAATTCTTAAATGATATGTCTACATTGGAGATTTGAAAGAATTTATCGATAGAGTTGCACAATTGAACTGAGTTTTGCCAGCGTTCAGAGACCATTGAGAAATCTGATAGAAACTGCCGTAAAAATCACTTTTATCTTGAGTTGCTCCATGCTATACTACAAACAGAAAATCTGCGATAAGGAGGGGGAACAGATG
>CAKUDE010000064.1 GCA_934645175.1 uncultured Oscillospiraceae bacterium | reverse complement strand
CTCCAGAGGCACGCCGGTGCCGCCCGCGGGGACGACGATATCGCGCAGGCAGCTGCCGACCACGATGTCCTGCGGGGAAGTAATGCGGTATGTATAACTCGCCGGCATGACGGTGAACGTCCAGTAGCCCTCCTGCTCCGTGGGACAATACATCGCGGAGTAATTGTCGCCCTCCGCCACGTAGATATTCACGGTGTAGGTACCGGCATCCTTTGTTCCATTCTTCGGCCAAGCACCATCTTTCCAGTACTGCGGCGTGATTTCGCCAACGCCGACAATGTCGGCGTTCGCTCTTATCGTCACGGTCCAATCCGTCCGGCCATCATAGACCGCGTTCTGCGGCGGCTCGAAGGTAAAATCCGTCTTGTTCAGCTCCGTGCGCTTGCTGATCCGGAAGGTCCTCTCAATGATCGCTTCCGCACCGTCCGCGCCCGTCAGCGTGATGCTGGCAGTGTAATCGCCCGCGTTTATGGGGGCTCCGCTCAGCACGGCCTCCCCCTTCTTATAAACGACCGTGACGGGCTTGGCCTTCCAAGGTCTGCTGGAGGAATGCTCGGCCTCCGGCCCCTGCGCCGTTTCGTACGTATAGGTATAGCTGCCCACGAAGAGCCACACCGCGCCGCCGTCGAGCTCGCACGTGCTGCACTTTGCCTCGATGGTTGGCGTACTCTCTTCCAACCGCGTATACACCCACGCATGGTCGTGCCGGAGCTGCACGCTCTTGCGGTCCTCGCTCAGGCCCATCGTGTACGTTCCCGTGTCGCCGTCGTAGGCAAAGCTGGTCTCCTTGATCCAGCTCCCCTCTGTCGCTTGGGCGACGGTCACGGTTTGCCCTTCGTTCGTGATACGTCCCAGAACGAGGTCCGGCAGCGTCACGCCGATGCGCGCGCCGTTTTCGCTGCCCGTCAATTCGCCCTCGACGGCGATCCGGTAACCGGTATCTAAATAGACGTTGCTGGGCTTCCGGGCCGCACTCCCGTCCACGTTCCCCGTCACCCGTACGCTGCCGGAGACCTTGAGCGTACCCTTCTCCACATACACGCCGCCGCCCTTCGCGGCGGTATTGTCCGTGATCTGCGCGCGGCCCTCGATGCGCAGCGTGCCGCGGGCGCAGTAAATGCCCGCGCCCCTGCCGCCGGGGGCGCTGTTCCTGCTGACCTCGGCGCTGCCGCCGATGGTCGTACTGCCCGCGGTATAGATGCCCGCGCCCATGTCGTCGGGTACGGTGTTTTCCGTGACGGAGCCGCCGTACATGGTGAAGACCGCATTCGTATCGACATGCACGCCCGCGGCCCCACTCGTGTCCTGATTGCCGCGGATGCTGCCGCCGTACATGGTGAAGGTCGCGCCCCCATATACCATAACGCCGCAGCCGCTGTATTTGCCGCCGGCCTTCACGGCGTGCGTAATGCTGCCGTACTTCCCGCTGCCGCCCTTGCAGTCGCAGAGCGTGAGCGACCCGCTGTAAGCGGCAATAATGATCGCCTCTTGGTCCGCCTTCACCGTGATGCTGTACCCGTTGAGGCAGAGCGTGACATTGCCGTTGATGACGAGCGGCGCGTCGAGCTCGACATTGTCGTTCAGATAATACGCGCCGACGCTGAGGGTGTTGTTGCCGTTCAACTTTTTCGTGGCCGCATCGTAGCTCAACACATTAAATCGCACGCCGGCCTCGTGCGCGCTGTTGTGATTTGCCTTGTCGGGGCAGGTCGTGCCGCCGCAGGCCTCGTGCAGGTGCAGCTGTCCGTGGACCAACCACAGCGCATCTCCCACACGCGCGACGCTGTAGCCGTCCGTATCGGGAGTAAACTTCGTCCCGCTCACCTCAGCGCCGTTCGCGACAGTCGCCAGCGTGGTATGCCCGCCGAACACCAGCGTCTCGCCGCTCGTCACGCCGATGGTCCCCTCGCCGGTGAGCGGGCCGGTGACCGCAAGGGTCTTGTCCTCGGGCAGATAGATATTGCTGGCTATGCCGTTCGCGCCCTGCACATACACGCCGTTTTCCAGCGCGCCGCCCTTCCAGTTGCTGTTGACCGCCGCGCCGCCGGACAGGTTGACGGTGGGGGCATACCCCCCGCTCGCGTTGTGCCGGACATACACGCCCGCGCCCTCGCCGCTCGCGTTGTTTCCGGTGACCGTGCCGCGCAGATCGAGCGTGCCGTTGTACATATACACGCCGCCGCCACTGGCGGCGCTGTTGCCGCTGACCGCGCCGCCGTCCATCGTGAACGTGACTTTATTGTGGTACACATATACGCCGCCGCCGTCTTTCTCCGTGCTGTTGCCGCAGACCTCCGCGCTGCCGTTCATCGTGAATGCGGCGCTGCCGCTTATGGTTGCATTTACATACACGCCGCCGCCGTTTTTCTCCGCCGTGTTGCCGCGGACCGCGCCGCCGTTCATCGTGAACGTGCCGTTGACTACATACACGCCGCCGCCATGGCCATTGCTGGTGTTGCTGCTCTCGCTGCCGCTGATTTTGTTGCCGCGGACCTCCGCACTGTCACTCATGGTGAACGTGCAACCATCATAGACATACACGCCGCCGCCGTTGCCGGTCGATTTATTGCCGCGGACCGCGCCGCCGTGCATGGTAAACGTACTGTAGCCGCCTTCGCTGCTGCCGTCTAAGTACACGCCGCCGCCATAGGGAGCCTCATTGGCGTTGCCGCTCTTCTCGCCGCCGATGGTGCCGCCGGTCATGTCGATCGTGCTGTTGTACGCATACACGCCGCCGCCGGAGCCGGCAGAGGTGTGTTCGACGATGTTTCCGGCGATGACCGCGCTGTCGCTCATGCTGAGCGTACCGCCGCCGTCCGTGTACACGCCGCCACCCTTGATATTTGCGGTATTGCCGCGGACCGCCGCGCTGCCGTTCATCGTGAACGTGCCGCCGGTCTGGTACACGCCGCCGCCGTTGCCAGTGACTTTGGTTTTGTTGCCGGTGATCTTGCCGCCGCTCATGATGAACGTGCCGCCGTCCTGATACACGCCGCCGCCATAGGTAGCCGTATTGGCATCGCTCTCCTCGCCGCCGATGGTGCCGCCGGTCATGGTGATCGTGCTGTTGTACGCATACACGCCGCCGCCATAGCTGTTTCTGTACGCTTGGTTGCCGCGGATGGCCGCGCTGCCGCTCATGGTGAACGTGCCGCCGTCCACGTACACGCCGCCGCCGTAGATGTCAGAGACGCTGGCATAGTTGCCGCTGATGTTGCCGCTGACAACGCTTTCGCCGCCCATGTCGAGCGTGCTGCCGCCGTCCGCGTACACGCCGCCGCCGTCGCCGGTCGATTTATTGCCGCTGACCTTCGCGCTGCCGTTCATCGTGAGCATACCGCCGTTATTCACGTACACGCCGCCGCCGTTTTCGGCGGTGGTGTTGCCGGCGATAGTGCCGCCGTACATAACAAACGCTCCTCCGGATACCGCGTACACGCCGCCGCCGTTTTCAGCCCGGTTGCCGGCGATGGTGCCGCCGTACATGGTAAACGTTCCCTTCACATGTACGCCGGAGCCCGTTTTACCGACGGCGTGGGTGATGACGCCGCCCGTGACCTGGATGTCGTCGCTCCCGGTCGGGTTACCCGTCACAAGCTCCCATTTGTCGCCGTTCTCGTTCTTGCGGAACGTATAGCTCCCCTTGTCTCCGTTGCAGTCGGTGAGCGTGAAGTGCTTACCCTGGTCAACAAAGATCGTTTGATCAAAGGTCTCTATACTGTCGTGGTCCGCCGTGAGGCTGTGTCCGTTCAGGCAGAGCGTCACACCGTCCACAGGCTGCCAAATCCTTTCGAGCGCAATATCCGTCGTCAGATAGTAATACCCGCCGTTTCCGTCTTTTTCGGTCTCGTACAGATCATTCTCCGACTTGATGGCCGTCCACGTTTTCTCGGTGTGCTCTTCTTCCTCACTGGCATGCGTGCAGCTCGTGCCGCAGACCGCGTGGCTGTGCGTCTCGTCCGCCCGTGCCGTCGTGGGCAGCAGGCTCAGGCACACCGCCAGCGCCAGCGCCGCCAGAAGTCCCCCCCATGCTGTTCTCTTCATTCCGTGCAACCTCCTGTTTCTCTCCGCCCGTGGGCAGAGGTTCTTGTCCTCCGTGTACGGAGGACAATAGGGGCATGCCCCTTGTCGCGCGGGCAAGGCGCTTCCGCGCCCCGGCCCGCC
>CAKUDE010000063.1 GCA_934645175.1 uncultured Oscillospiraceae bacterium | reverse complement strand
TACGCCGCTTGGCGAAAGCCAGCCAGCTTGCCGGAGGCACCGAGCATCCGCAGCAGGCGCTCGGCATCCAAGGGCTTCTGCATTGCATCCTTCTCGTGGTCGGAAACATAATAGAACAACGGCATAGATACCGCTCCTTTCAGAAATGAAATTTGGGAAAAACAGCGGCATCAACAGGAGGCGCACGCGCTCTGTAAAGAGAGTTCTCACTTTAGCGCTTTTACATCAGGACCATGAGACCCATCATTCGACGTGTGCTTTCTTTGTTCTCCGCAAGACAATCATACACGATAAAAGCCATTTTGTGTTGACCTCCTCATCTACAATGGACGACCGAAATGAATTGATTTCATGCGATAACGGTCGAATCCTGCAACTTTTCCGGCAGCTTACGGTCAACCGAAAAGTGTCCCGATTGGAGAGGGATTTTCGATGGAGCACGATATAAAAGCGGGGCGGCAAAATGCCGCCCCGCTACAGCGAGAGAAGTGTTTACTTATTATACGCGCGATAAAGGAAGGTCACGATCTGGCCACGAGTGCAGTCGTTGTCGGAGCCGAACAGGCCGCCGCCGATGCCCTCGGTCACGCCATTAGCCGCCGCCCACGCCACTGCGTCAGCAAAATAGCTGTCGGTCGGGACGTCGGAGAACTCCGCCGCACTCACCGCCTTGGCGTTCAGGGCGCGAGCAAGGAATGTAACGGCCTGCGCACGGGTGCAGGTGGCATCGGGGGAGAACTTGCTGTCACCGGTGCCGGTGGTGATACCGTTCTCGATGGCCCACGCAACGGCCTTTTCATAGTAGCTGCCGGAGACCACATCGGTCAGACTGGCCGCAGTGCCCTTCGGCTCGGGAGCGCCAGCAGCACGCCACAGGAAGGTGACGATCTGCGCACGGGTGCAGGGCTGACCGGGAGCAAACAGATCGTTGCCCACGCCGGTGGTGATGCCATTCTTGACCGCCCATTTGACCGCCTCATAATAATAACCATCGGTCGCAACATCGGCGAACGGGCTGACCTCGATCTCCTTGGCGAAGGTCGCCTTGACCTCGACCTTGCCGGCGGGCATGACGAAGGTATACTTGCCGTTGCCCTTGTCCTTGAGCGTCAGCTCGTTGCCGTTCTTGTCGGTGACGGTCAGGGTCTCGAGGACGTAGCCGCTGTCGGGCTTGACGGTGATGGTCACGGTGTCGCCCTTGGAGGCGCTCTTCGGGCTGACGGTCACAGTGCCGTTCTCGGTCTTGCTCGGGGTGGAGACGGAGTAGGTCGGGTCACTGGAGCTGCTGCCGGAGGAAATGTAGCTCCAGGAGGCAGTCAGGGTAACATCCTTCGTAACTTCGTAGGGACTGCTCACCTTGGTGCTGCCATCATACCAGCCGTTGAAGGTATAGCCGATACGAGTAGGTGCGGGGAGGGTAATCGACGTGCCGTTGGCCACATTGTATATGATGTCAGCAGTTGTTGCGCCATCGTCATACTTCAGGGTAAGCGTGAACGTCCCAGACTGCGCAGAAAGATCGGTGACGGTATCGCCGGGCTGCGCGGCAGCAGCGGCAGCAGCAACATCGGTGTAGTAGCTATAGGGAGTCTCGCCGCTGGCCCTTTTCAGCTCGGCGTTCAAGCTCGAATCGAGATATTCTTTCTTGACGGACTGGGAGAAGTTACCGCCGGAAATCTCGAGGGCATAATCGAAGGCGCCAAACTGCGGAGCATTGAAGCTACCGTCGGTAATGGTAAGCTTGCCCTTGTTAGAGGTGCCGCCTTGGGCCTGACCGAGCAGAGAGCTTGTGCCGATGAAATTACCGCCTGAGATCGTCAGCTTGCCCTGATCAACCTCATTATTGAAAGAGCCGTTGCTGATGGGATAAGAACCCTTAAACGTACCACCGGAAATCATCGCAACGTTCCAGTTCAGAATAGTTGCGGCATTGCTGGTTTCCGTGTTTTTCGTGCTGTCAAAATTACCACCGGTGATCTCCAGCACTCCGTAGTCGTCGTTTTTAACGACAGCACAGCTTGCAGGACCGGATATGCCTTCAAACGCATCGTTTTTGATGGTCAGTTTGGCCTTACCGGCCTCAGCGGCCACAGATTCGCCCGCAACAGAATCAGAGTTTCCAACCCAGCCGTTGTCGATCAGGCTGGCAGTGTTTGTGCTGTTATCAGGCTTTTTTACGGTAACGGGGCCATCGATGGTCATAGTACCAAGGTTCTTAATGACATACCAATTATCGGAAGAGTAGGTGCCGCCATTAAGATTTGCGGTAGCGCCCGGGAAGTTCGCAACAGCCGCGCTCTCAGCCGCAGATGTTGTAACATTGCCGCTTCCGGTAACGGTCAGGGTACCTTTATTCACGATCGCGCAACCGCTGGTGACTGCAATGTTCTTGCCGTTCAGGTCAAGCGTGATGGTCTTGCCCGCGGGGATCGTGACGTTCTCGTCCACGTCCTTCAGCATCGTGACGGTGTCGCCGTCCTGTGCCGCGTTAATGGCGGCGGTGAGGGTAGAGTAGTTAACGCTGCCGACCGCGGCGATGATCTCGCTCCACTTGGCATAGTAGGTGCTGTTAGCTGTGGGCGTACCGGTAAAATTCTGTGTGCAAGCCTCGTCGGTGTACCATCCGTCAAAGATGCAGCCGTCCTTGATAGGTGTGGCAAGTTTTCCAGATTCAAAAGTCATGCCAGCCGGGAATGTACCGCCGTTGGTAAGTGCCAACGCTGTTGTAGACATAGTATATCCATTCGTAGTAGACGCAGGATAGCTTGAGGATTGCAGCATGAATTTTACCAAATCACTATTTTCAAGATAAATTACGCTTTTATCAGCCATTCCCTTGAATATTTGATTATCCGTATTTGTTCCATACGGAATATTCGTGACTGTTGCCGGAATGAACGCGGCAACCAATGACGAATCACCATAGAATGCCTCTTTTGCAATCGTCGTAAGCGCTTTTGGCAATATGACTTTCGTTACCGTCGTGCAGCCGCGAAAAGCAGCCTCTCCAATTTCAACAACTGAATCCGGAATTTGAATTTCTTTTAATGCAGTACAATCTTTGAATGAATTTTTAAGAATTGATGTAAATTGCGTATTAGAGGGAAAAATGACCGTCTCCAGCTTTGAACAGCTTTTAAAAGCTGTATCGCCAATCGAAGTGACGGTATCTGGCAGGACAACTTCTTTCAATTCTGTGCACTCACTGAATGCCGAATTGCCAATCGCTTTCACCCCGCTCCCGAAGGACACAGCGCTGATTTTTGTTTTCGCAAATGTTAAATTCGGAATTTCTGCAACGCCATTCGGAATTACGATCTCGCCAGCTAAAGAGGAACTATAGAATGCCTGTGCTCCCATCTTCTCCAATTTTGCCGGAAGCTCGACAGAGGTAATACCAGAACCGTAGAAAGCATCTGCACCGATCTCGGTAATCCCAGCCGGAAGGGATGCTTCCTTTAACGAAATGTAGTTCTTAAAAGATTTCGCGCCAACAGAAGTTACGCCGTCCTCAATGATAACTTTTACAATGGACTCTCCAAGTTCATACCATTCCGGCGCACCACTTGATACGCCATCGACCGTTGTAAAGGCGTTGCCCATTGGCCCACTTCCAGAAATGGTAAGTACATACTTGCTGGAATCTGTGGAATCCGTCGACAGGCTCCATGTAACTGTATTAGAATAAGCACCCTCCGTATAATCATAAGGGCCACAGTTACCCGATGTTTTCACCCCATCCGCCGCCAGCGCCATTGTCGACAGTAATGTCACAACGAGACATATTGAAAGGAATATTGCCCATAGCCTTTTTTTCATCACTTTTACCTCCTGATAGTTATTTATGTTGTGCCCGCTTTTGCGGGAGGAATACAAATAAAAAGACGCCTTCAAAGCATGGGCTTATCCATGCTCGAAAGCGTCTGCATATTTCAAATAAAAGAGGCTGCGGACAGCACAAAAGCGCAGAGTTTTACCTGCTCTGCTCTGCTCTGCTCTGCTCTGCTCTGCTGTCAGTATATGGCACCTGTTTCATCCTTGTCAACCCCTGATCTTAAAATTTTCAAGAACTCCGCAAGGCCACCGTCCACCGGCCGAGCCGACCACTTTGCGGCGGGTCTTTTGGGTAGAATTTCTAATTCCAGAAATAATATACACCGGAATGCACATGAAATCAAGCGGTAATTGCGTAAAAATGACATTTTTCAATTACAAGGTGTTTCCCTCTGGCATGGTGGGCGGGTCGCCGCCCGGACGGTCGCCACCGAAGCCCGCGCGGGAGGATACGGAGGCACATTTCCACCAGGCCTTTTGATGGCTGCCCATCGACACATCATCCGGCGTTTTACCGCCGTCTTTCTCTGTATCCCCTTGATGCAGGAGC
>CAKUDE010000062.1 GCA_934645175.1 uncultured Oscillospiraceae bacterium | reverse complement strand
GTGCTATACCGCACAGAGATTATAAAAGATTAAGACGAGTTTAGTCTTTGCGAAAGGTAGTGAAAAAAGAATGAAGAGAACATTTCAACCAAAGAAGAGACATGCACAGAAGGTTCATGGCTTCAGAAAGAGAATGTCAACAAAGAACGGTAGAAAGGTACTTGCTCGCCGTCGTGCAAAGGGCAGAAAGTCACTTTCTTACTAATTAGCAAGTAAAGGAACGATTTTGTGAAAGGTCAAACCTTAAAGGAAAATAAGGATTTTCGCAGATTGTATTACAGGGGCAAAAGCGAGGCAAGCTCTGCGCTTGTTACCTACGGAATGAAAAGTCGTAGGGGCGGTGTCCGCTACGGAATAACCACAAGCAAAAAAATTGGCGGTGCAGTTCAGCGCAACCGTGCTCGCCGAGTTATTCGAGTAGCCTTCAGGAATATTGAGCCACTTATCGAGGGCAGTTGGGATTTTGTTTTTGTTGCAAGAACAAGAACAACCGAGTGCAAGGAGGATGTTGTGGAGAGGGCTATGCTCAAGCATATGCAGGCAATAGGTGCTGTTAAGAATGAAGAAGATTAACGCTTTTATCAAAAAGATTATGATATTTTTGATAAGAACCTATCAGGTGACTTTGTCGCCGAGGTTTTCGCACGGTGCTTGCAGATACACACCAACCTGCTCGCAATACGCCATCGAGGCAATACAAATTCACGGAATATTCAAGGGCAAATTGCTTGCCATAAGTAGAATATTGCGTTGCAATCCTTTTTTTAAGGGTGGATACGACCCTGTTCCGATGAAAAAAACAAAGCAAGAGGACAATTATCGGTGATAACTACTATTACTATGGCTGTATCGAACGGTATGGGTTTGTTTAAACCGCTGTACTGGTTGTTCGGTAAGTGTATGGAAGGCTTGTTGATGCTTTTCAACGACCAATACTTCCTTGCTCTTATTGTGTTCACCATTGTTACCCGTTTGATATTGTTCCCATTAAACCTCAAACAGCAAAAAACAATGGCAAAGACATCCCGTCTTCAGCCAAAAATTCAAAAAATTCAAAAGAAGTACGCAAATTCAAATGACCCAAGAGATCGCCAGAAGATGCAAGAGGAAATGCAGGAACTTTACAATCGTGAAGGTCACAATCCTATGAATATGGGCTGCGGTCCTATGGTTTTCCAAATGGTATTTTTGATGGGTATTATCGGTATTATTTACTATCCTATCCAATATATCATCGGCGTTGATATGGCGTCAAACAGTGATGCGATTCTCAAAGCACTCAACAAGGTGCATGAAATTAAGGGCAATTATTTCCAGATTGAAATTCTCCAGAATTTCGATATTTACAAGGATGTGCTTGCAAACAAGTTCCCTGATTTGTTCACACAGGAAAAACTTGACGCTATCGCAAACTACAAGGCACATATGTTTATCGGAAACCTTGATATGACTCAAATTCCGAACTTTAAGAACTGGAAAGACCCAATAATCATCATCCCTATTCTCTGCTTGGTTACTTCTTTTGGCTCAACACTGTTGTCACAGCAGATTCAGAAAAAGCAAAATCCGGCAGCTGCCGCTCAAGGTCAGCAGATGATGATTATGATGCTTATGATGCCGTTTTTCTCTTTCTACATCTCATTCAAGGTTTCAGCCGCAGTAGGCTTCTATTGGATTATTTCCAACCTTGTTGCAACTGCACAGCAGGTGTTTATGGCAAAATTCTTCCCACCAAAGCGCAATGTTGCCCGTCAAATGATTGAAGCAACCATCGAGCGCCGTTCGAGAGAAGAAAGCATAAAAAAGACAAAATAAATCGGAGATTTATATATGATTATAGAAAGAATCGGTTCCGGCAAAACCTTGGAGGACGCTGTTGCTTCTGCAAAAGCAATGCTTAATGCTCCTGCAGGCGCTGAAATAAAGACCGAAGTGCTCCAAACAGGAAGCAAAGGTTTTTTAGGCTTTGGCAAAAAGGACTTTGAGGTTAAGGTTTCTTTCGATGACGGCAAACGCCCTGAAAAGGCAAAAAAGCCGACTCCGGAGAAGAAACCGGCACAGCAAAAGCCGGCACAAAAAAAGCAAGTTGCTCCAAAGAAGCCACAAGCTCCAAAAAAGCAGGATGCTCCGGCAAAGCCTGCACAGGCGCAAGAGGCAAAGAGCGACCAGCCTAAAAAGGATTATCCAAAGAGCGTAGACCTTGAATATGCAAAGAGCTACTTCTTGACAATCCTTGAGGGATTAAAGATTGTTGATCCAAAAATTGAAGCGTCTTATGCCGAGGGCGTTGTAACAATCGACCTTGATTGTGAGGATTACGGAATTGTAATCGGTCACAGAGGCGAAACACTCGACAGCATCCAGTATC
This sequence comes from uncultured Oscillospiraceae bacterium, assembly GCA_934645175.1. Classification (GTDB taxonomy): domain Bacteria; phylum Bacillota; class Clostridia; order Oscillospirales; family Oscillospiraceae; genus JAZOXB01. The sequence goes on along the minus strand of CAKUDE010000062.1, from coordinate 2,109 downwards.
TTCTTTCTCTTGTTATCAAGAAGAGCACTATGGAATATGTCAGAGTTGTGATTAATGTCGGCAACTACAGAGAAAAGAGAGCTATGACTCTCTCAAATCTTGCAAAGAAAAACGCTCAAAGAGTTCTTCGCACAGGCAGAAGATACACATTTGAGCCAATGAATCCGTACGAGAGAAGAATTATCCACACAGCAGTGCAGGAAATCGAAGGTGTTGAATCACGCTCAATCGGATACAATCAGGACAGACGAGTTGTTCTTGAGCCGACAGGCGGTGTAAAGAGAAACGGCGGCAACGGCGGAAACTATCGCAGAGGCGGTAGAAATCAGGCTGTAACAAAGGCTCCGGAAAATCACACACCAAAGGCAGACAGAGCAGATTTGCCAAAGTTCGGCAAGATTGAAGTGAATAAATAAGCAGGTGAAAGGTGCAGTTACTTATTATTGTAATAGGTATTTTGCACCTTTTTTGCATAAATTTTTAGAAAGTGGGAGAAGGAGTATGTCAACTATTGCAGCAATAGCAACCGGTAATGCGGCAGGCGGAATCGGTGTAATCAGAATAAGCGGTGACGAGGCAACAGCGGTTGCGGACAGAGTTTTTAAGGCTATGGACGGCAGTTTACTTGCAGACCTCGGCGGATACAGAGCAAAATTCGGCAATGTTATAATCGGCGGTCAACCGAGCGACAATGCGGTTGCGCTTGTGTTCAAAGCTCCAAAATCCTACACGGGCGAGGATGTTGTGGAAATCAGCGTTCACGGCGGACTTCTTATAGTTCAAAAAACCTTGGAAGCCGTGCTTGATGCAGGTGCAAAGCCTGCCGAGGCAGGAGAATTTACCAAGAGGGCGTTCCTCAACGGCAAAATGGATTTGACCCAGGCGGAATCGGTGGCAAGCCTGATTTCTGCACAGGGCGAAGCCGGAATGAAAGCCTCGTTTAACGCATTGCAGGGTTCTTTGAGCGATAAGATTAATTCGGTGCTCCAAAAATTGCTTGATATGTCGGCACTTATGTCGGCTTGGGTTGATTATCCCGACGAGGAAATTCCCGAACTTGAAGAAACAGAATTGCTTGCAACTTTAAAAGAGTGTGAGGGTGAGCTTGACGAATTGCTGAAAAATTACGACAACGGTCAAACCGTGATTGACGGAGTTGACACGGCAATTGTCGGTATGCCGAATGTCGGCAAAAGCAGTTTGATGAATATGCTTGTAGGCAGGGACAAAAGCATTGTCACTCAAATCGAGGGCACAACCCGTGACATTGTTGAGGAGAGCGTTCGCCTCGGCGACCTTGTTCTTCATCTGCGTGACACGGCGGGTCTGCGTGAAAGTGATGATGTGGTTGAAAGCATCGGAATTGACAAAGCGTACAAAGCGCTTGACGAAGCACAGCTTGTTCTTGCGGTTTTTGACAACAACAAACCGCTTCAAAAGCAGGACAGAGAAATTCTTGAAAAAGCAAAAAGCAAGCCTGCCGTTGCGGTCATCAACAAGGTTGACCTTGAGCAAAGGCTTGAAACAGACGAGATAGAAAACGCATTTGCCAAGGTGGTTTACATCTGCGCAAAGGAAAACAAAGGCTTAAAGGAGTTGTCCTCGGCAGTTGAGGAATTGCTCGGTGTTCAGGATTTTGACACGGGCGCTCCGATTTTGGCAAATCTTCGTCAAAGGCAGAATTGCCAAAATGCCAAAGAAAATATTGCCGAAGCAATCGGCGGAGTTGAGATGGGCGTGACCTATGACGCCGTCAATGTTATGGTTGACAGTGCGGTTGAGGAGCTTCTCTCGCTTACAGGCAAAAAGGCAACAACAGAAGTAGTTAACAACATTTTCAGCAAGTTTTGTGTTGGAAAATAATTTTAGTGGTGAATTATGGAATATTTTGGCGGAAAATATGATGTAATAGTTATTGGTGCAGGTCACGCAGGAATTGAAGCGGCGCTTGCATCTGCAAGGCTCGGCGTGAAAACCGCCGTGTTCACAATTAATTTGGATTGGGTCGGCAATATGCCGTGCAATCCGTCAATCGGTGGCACAAGCAAGGGTCACCTTGTCAGAGAAATTGATGCCCTCGGCGGAGAAATGGGCAAGGCGGCGGACAAG
>CAKUDE010000061.1 GCA_934645175.1 uncultured Oscillospiraceae bacterium | reverse complement strand
TATATGTTGTATTTACATCCGATTTGAGAATATAGCCGATTTCCTTATCGTCATACTTTCCGTTGTCAAGTTCATTATAGAGTGTAACTCTGTAATAGTCACCCTCCTCTTTGACATATGCCATTCGCTGACCGTTTGAAACTGTGACAATCGGTTTAGCCGCAGCACTTGCACCGTCAAAAAGCACGGTGTCCTTGTTTGCTTTTAAAAATCCTGCCGCCCAAGCAAGACCGTCCATAGCGGTTGTGTAAGCACCGATATTAAAATAGTTGAAAATACCCTGAAACGGTGCTCTTGTTCCGCAAACAGCAGTTGCGGAATATGTTGCTCCGCCGTTTTCCTGACGGATTTTTGCAGCGATATAGTTTGCACTCAAATTTGTGTCGTTTGAAGCCTTAATCATTGCATCGGCATATGTATTCACTTCTGTGACCGTTTTGCTGACACCTTGAGTGTCAAAATAATTTATCTTGCTGTTTGCCATCCAAGTGTTTTTGAGAATAGCGTTTACACTTGAAACAGATTGAACTGCATCGCTCTTTCTGATGCTTTCAAACTGAAAAACATATTTTTCATTGAGCCAATTACGAGGATCAAGATAAGCACGAAGATTTTCTTCTGTTGTAGGTGTTCCCGACAATTCGCCTTTGACAGCATCATCAAAATCAAGCCCTGTGTTGAACGCAACAAATCTCCAATTTGGATGAGCCTTTTGCAAGGTCGCCAAATCCTCAATATACGACTCCGGGAAGCCTTGTGCTCTCAAATTATCTTCAACTGTTCCTGCCTGAACGGTTATTCCGACAGCGACGCTTGAAACAAGCATTACAGCCGACATCACAAGTGAAATAAACTTTTTCATTTTGTACCTCCTGTGTGAAACATTTAAATTATTACAATTTGTAACTTTCTGCATATATACTATCACAAATTGTAAAAAAAGGCAACATACTAAATTTTGTTATCAATGGAAATTGAATTCAAGATGTGGTATAATAAATATTATAAAGGAAGTGACGCTATGTTTGATGTTGCAATCATCGGCAGTGGACCTGCGGGAATTTCATCGGCAATCAACTGCAAAACCAGGAACAAATCCATTGTGCTGTTCGGTCAAAACGAGCTTTCGCACAAGGTAGAAATATCTGAAAAAATCAACAACTATCCGGGTTTGCCAAATATTTCGGGCAAAGAGCTGAACGCAAAAATGCGTGAACACCTCGACTCAATGGGGATTGAAATCACCGAGGAACGAATCACGGGAATATATAATATGAAAGGCAAATTCACCCTGCTTGCAAACCGCAAAATGTTTGAAGCGAGGTCTGTTATTCTATGCCTCGGAGCAGAAACAATCAAGCCGTTGCAGAACGAAAGGGAGCTTCTCGGCAGGGGCGTGAGCTACTGCGCAACCTGTGACGGAATGTTGTACAAAGACAAAAAAATCGCCGTGTTCTGCGACAATGCAGACGGCGAGGAAGAAGTTGAATATTTGAGCGACCTTGCAAGCGAGGTCTACTATTCGCACAAGTTCACATCGAAAATTGACAAGGCGAATGTTACGCATCTTGAATCAAGAATCACTGCGGTTATCGGTGACGGCAAGGTGTCGGGCATTGAGCTTGCAGACGGTTCAAATCTTGATGTTGACGGTGTATTTTTCATCAAACAGGCTGTTTCTGCGGATGTTCTGCTGAACAAACTCGAGGTGCAAAACGGCAGTATTGTTGTGGACAAAAATATGAAAACGAGCATTGACGGATGCTTTGCCGCAGGCGACTGCACAGGCACTCCGTACCAAATTGCAAAGGCAGTCGGCGAGGGAAACATTGCCGCCCACAGCGCCGTGAAATACTTGAGCGAATTAGACAATCTCTCCTAAAAAACGAACAATTCAAAAACGCTTCGTCCGTGAAATGCAGAACGAAGCGTCTTTTTTTATTATCAGCAGAACATAATAATCAATTTTGATGCGATTACTACGCTGATGAGGGCAACAGGATAGGTTGCCGCATAAGCCGAAGCAACATCCTCCGAGCCTGCAACGCTGATAAGCGTGCCGAGCGCCGGGGTACTTGTCATACCGCCGGTGATTGAACCGAGGTTGTTGAGAAGTGGCATTTTGAGAACGAATTTTGCAAACACATAGCCGATGACCATCGGAACGAGTGTGAGCAACGCACCGTAGAGGAAGTACACAGGCTCAAAATACTGCACGAATTTTGCACCGCCCGATACACCTGCACCGATGAGGAACATCATCAAGCCAAGCTCTCTTGATGTGCGAAGAACCGACTGTTCGGGCATAATGCTGATTTTGCCTATTCTGCCGAAGTGACCGAACACGAGGGCAACCAAAATGCAACCGCCCGTTGTGGTGAGCGAAAAGCCCTTGAGTTTGATTGAGCCGAGCATAACGCCCAAAATTGCTGCGAGCGAAAACGGAGTAAATCCGAGTTCGTCAAGCAAAACAAGTTTTTTGTCGTCGCTCTTTTTTGAAGATTCGCTTGCCTCAACAGAGATTTTTTTGAGTTCCTCTGCCATATCTGCCTTTGTGATTTTTGGAATAATCTGAACGAAAAGAACAACGCCGATTACACCGAAAAGGTAAGCTATTGCATAGCCTGCCGAAACAGCGTCCTCATAGTGAGCGCCCATTTCGGCAACCGCCTCTTTTGAAGCGGAGAATGCCGGGGTTGAAGTCAACGCACCCGCAAACAAGCCGACCATTGTTGACTTGAAAGTTTCGTGGTCAACAGATGTGAACTTGCCGCCGATGAGCACGCAAAGTGCACACATAAGCGAAGCTGAAGCAATAATCACAATTCCCAAAAGAACATAGGACTTGAAATTCTTTTTCATATTTCTGAAAAACTTTGGTCCTGCGATGAAGCCGACCGAAGTGACAAAGAAAATAAGTCCGAGATTTTCTACAATTTTAAGAGCTTCTTTGGTAAACGAAACCGCCTCATCGCCCACCATAAGCTGGTCATCAAGAACAGGGAACAAAAACGCACCGAACAGCAACGCAACAATGAACACGCCTGCTGTGCCGAGATTTACTCCCTTGATGGTAATTCTGCCGAGAGTGTAGCCAACTGCCGCAATAGCCAGCACACTAAAGGTTAAAAACGCTACGCCCGTAACGGACACAATACCGAAATCCATAATTTCTCCTTAAATTAAATAACAAAGTGTGCCATTTGACACACCGTATAAATAGGCTCTCCTAAAAGCAAACAAGGAGAGCCTTATTCGGTTAATACTTATTTATTGACTTTGCGAGTATAATCAGGGAGAAGCTTTGGTGAAACAACTTCTGTTTCAATGCCTGCATCCTTGATTTCTGCTTCAAAGCTGTCAACATGAGAAAGTGTAAGGTCTGCAACATCAACGCTCTTTGACTTTTCGGAAGCATGTTTACCTGCGTTTCTGCCGAATACGATAACATCAAGAAGTGAGTTACCCATAAGTCGGTTTCTGCCGTGGATACCGCCGACAGCTTCACCGGCAACATAAAGGTTTTCAACCTCTGTCATACCGTCAGCCTTGATGTCAAGACCGCCGTTTTGATAGTGAAGGGTCGGATAAACGAGAATAGGCTCTTTGCGAATATCAATTCCGTACTTGCCGAACATTCTCATCATGGCAGGAATTCTCTTTTCGATTGTGCCCTCGCCACCCTTGAGTTCAATCATAGGGGTATCGAGCCAAACGCCCACACCGTCATCTGTGTGAACACCATTGCCGTTTGTTGAGCACTCACGAATGATAGAAGCCGCAGAAACATCACGGGTTTCAAGCGGGTGCATAAATACTTCGCCGTTTACATTGACAAGTTTTGCACCGAGAGAACGAACCTTCTCTGTTACGAGTGCACCGAAAATCTGTTCAGGATAAGCAGCACCTGTCGGGTGATACTGGAGTGTGTCGGCATAGAGAAGTTTTGCGCCTGCACGGTAGCCGAGAATAAGACCGTCGGCTGTTGCACCGTAGTGATTTGAGGTTGGGAATCCCTGATAGTGAAGTCTGCCTGCACCGCCTGTTGCGATGATGACAGTTTTTGCCTTTGCAATGAGGATTTCGTCTGTTTCCATATTAACAAGAACGGCACCGGCAACCTTGCCCTCTGTGTCCTTGATAAGTTCAATTGCCGATGTGAAATCAACAACAGGAATTTGTCTGTTTTGAACTTCATCACGGAGAGTTCTCATAATTTCCGCACCCGAATAGTCCTTTGCGGCGTGCATTCTCTTGCGTGATGTTCCGCCGCCGTGGGTGGTAATCATTGTTCCGTCAGGAGCTTTATCGAATTCAACGCCAAGGTCGTTGAGCCATTGAATAGCCTCCGGAGCGTCATTTACAAGTTTGTAAAGAAGTTCAGGCTTTGCGGCAAAGTGACCTCCGCCGAAAGCGTCGATATAGTGCTGTGCAGGAGAGTCGTTCTCCTTGTCGGCAGCCTGAATACCGCCCTCTGCCATCATTGTGTTGGCATCGCCGATACGGAGCTTTGTAACAATCATACAAGAAGCGCCGTTGTTGTCTGCCTCGATTGCGGCTGATGCACCCGCACCGCCACCGCCGATAATGAGAACATCAACATCATAATCAACCTTGTCAAGATTGATGTCCTTTGTGTTAATTCTGCTGTGAGCCTGAAGCAACTCTGCAAGCTCGAGAGGCACTTTTTCGCCCTTGTTAGGACCGATTTGAAGTGTTGCAAATTCTTCCTGCTTATAGTCAGGGTGATAGGTTGCAAGG
>CAKUDE010000060.1 GCA_934645175.1 uncultured Oscillospiraceae bacterium | reverse complement strand
CATGTAGAACAACTTGTTTTTCAAATTGTCCAAGGTGTTTCTCTTTCTCGTTGTTTAATTTACAAGGTTCACTGCTGCGTTACGCAGCATTCAGAAGCGTTCGGAACCTCATCGGTTCATGTCCTCCGTTCCGGCGCGACTTCCTCATTTTAGCACGTCGGGCTCCGTTTGTCAAGCACTTTTTTCGAGATTCTTCATCTTTTTTCGTGCTCGACTCGGTCTTCCCAAACGGCTCCGCTATTCTATCACCAGTTTTCCGGTTTGTCAACACTTTTTTTCGGATTTTCTGATTTTTTTTCGCATTTCTTTCCGGCTACCAGCAGTAGTGCCATCAGAGGAATCAGCCCCCAAAATATGGCGCTGAGCCACGCAAGAAGCCGTTCGCTCAGGCAGGCGCTGAGCCAAATCGCTCCGCCTCCAAGCAGAAAATTCGCCGCGGGGGAATAGCGGAGGCGCGGCGCGAGCGCACCGGCAATCTCCGTATTGACAGCGCAGAACTGCCCCAAAAGCGCAAAACCGCCGACCGTAAGCGCGGCAGAAACAAGCGGCTCCAGCCGCTCCATCGCACCGAACAGGGAAACGTTTTTGCTCATAAGGTAAAATGCGAAGGGCTCGCGCGACGCAACCGCAGGCGATACGACACCCGCCGTAGCAAAGGCGGCGGCAAAAACCAGAGCCACGCCCCCCGTAAGCCACGTCCACAGGCGGCATTTCGCACCGCCCTGCGCAGCGAGAAGCACTGCGCTTATCGGCGCAAGCAGCGCCGTCAGGCGCGCAGGCGACAGCTCCGTGACCGGCTTCAGCCATCGGGACTCCGACTGCGCGGCCCCGAACGCCAGCACGACGGCGTACAGCGCGGCAAGAAAGAAGAAACCGATCGCCGAAACGCGGCCGACGGTCGGCGTCCCCTTCCCTGCTGCGTAAGCGGCCATAAGAAGCAGCAGCAGACCAATCAGCGGCCGTGCTCCCGCGCTGGGATAGGCATCGCACAAACGTGCGGCGGAAGCGCCGAGCAGCAGAAGATTTCCCGCATACATCAGAGCAAGCAGCAGCCGTCCGCCCGCACACTCGCTCAGCAGCCGAACAGGAGCGGTACAGCCGCGGCGCAGTCGGCAGCAAAATGCGATCAACAGCGCAACCGCCACTGCGCCGGCCGTTGCCCACAGCCAACCCGCCCGCGGCAGCATCAAAACGGCGGAGACGCTCAGCGTTCCGAATCCCAGCGTGCAAAGCTGCCGCGGATGCGGCGCGCGCACCGATTACTCCAGCGTCTGCGCGCGGAGCTTCCCGACGGTTTGGGCGCTTTCGTGCGCGTTCAGCAGCGCATTGAGCGTTTCCGGGTCGCGCACGCTTTCGCAGACATAGACCTGCGCGGCAGGACGCAAATCGCCGCTTTCCAGAATTTCGTCGAGCAGCTCCGGCGAAACGGTCAGATTTTTATCGCAAAACACGACCTGCTCGGCCGTATCCAGGTAGACCTCACCCGCAGCCTGCTCGCGCAGATAGGCGATGGCCTCCTTCCACGAGCGTCCGATACCCTCACCGAATTCCGTCACAACGCGGACGACATCGCCGAACGATTCGATTTGCAGACTCTTGACCGGCAGCAGCGTTGACGGATCAAACTCCCGGAACGGCCGCCCGATTACAAGTACGAGCGCAATGACAAGAACGATGATAAGAAGCAACTTCATAAACTCTCACTCCTGATTTCTTAGATCCTGCGGGTGCAGTCCCGCATCGCGGAATTTCTGCCGCGCCAGACGTCTGCGCAGCAGTGCGTTCGCACCGCGCACGCCGCAGAAGGGCGAAAGATAGGCAATATCGAAGGATTCCAGGCCCGCCAGATGGATCAGCAGACACAACGCCCCCGCCGTCAGCCCGAACAGTCCGCCGAAGCCTGCCAGGAGCGCCAACAAAAAGCGCCACAGGCGCAGTGCACCGGCAAAATCCCGACCGGGGATGGCATAGCCGCAGATGCCCGCTGCGGCCACAACGATCAGGGCGGCGGGCGACAGGATTTTTGCGTCCACCGCAGCCGTTCCGACAACCAGTCCGCCGATGATGGAAAGGCTCTGGCCGATCGACTGCGGCAGGGAGACGCTTGCCTCCTGCAGAAGCTCAAACGCCATCAGCAGCCCCAGCACCTCCAGCACCGTCGGAAACGGCACCGCGTGCTTACTCTCGATGATCGCCTCCAGCAAACGCGTCGGCAGCATTTCCGGGTGATACGCCGTCATTGCAACGTAAAGTCCGGGCAGCAACAGACTCAGCAGCAGTGCAAGATAGCGCAGGACGCGCACGAATGAGGCGGAGAGAAAATCCATCCCGCGATCCTCGGCGGAGCTCATCAGATAGGCCAGATCAACCGGCGCCAGATAGCCCAGCGGCAGGCCGTCGACCAGCAGACCGACACGGCCGTCCAGCAGCGCCTGCGCAAAGCGGTCGGTGCGCTCGGTGTATTGCAGCAGCGGAAATGCCGTCGCCCGTGATCCGGTCAGGTACTCCTCCACGGCGGCAGGCGTAACCATACCGTCGATTTGAATCTCGGACAGTCTCTTTTTCATCCGCGCGACAAGCGACGGATCGGTCAGACCGTCCAGATAGACCAGACTGACATTCGTCAGGCTCCTGCGTCCGACCTGCGTTTCATAAAATCGCAGATCCGGCGAACGCAGATGCCGCCGTAAAAGGCTTGTATTGGTTCGAACCGTTTCGGTGAAGGCGTCCTTCGGACCCTTGACGGTGTTCTCAACCTCCGGCGCGGAGGGCGAACGTTTTTCTCCCGTCTTGTCCTCAAACGCGATGGCGCCCGCCTCCCCGAAAAGCACCACGCTGTAGCCGTTGACGAGCTTGGAGGCAACATCATTCAGGTCTCGGCACGGCTCGGCAACGGAATTATAAACCGTCGAATGCAGCGCGCGATCATAAAGCTCCCGCAGGTCGGCAGCAGCACTGTCCTGCATCAGCGGTTTGACGACAAATTCGGAAATATCCCCGCCGGAGGTCAGGCCGTCGATCGCATAAAGCACCAGCACGTGCCCGCCGATGTGCAGCTCACGCAGGTTCAGATCGCCCGCGCCCTCAAAAATCAAGCGAATGTTCTCGTCCGTTACCGGGCCGCAATAGCCGCCGTCGGGCGAGCGTTGCACAGCCATAGCACCACCTCGCAGCTTAGTATGGCACGGATTGGAATTTTTATACCCTGCGCCGACGCGCAAAAAGCGGCCCGCCTCGGTCGGAGGCGGGCCGCACATACGGCGTTGCCGGGTTTATTTTTCTGCGGTTTCGGTTTTCTTATTATTGTTGCGGTAGATAATGTCGAAGATTCGCATCCGGCTGAAGTCGTAGCGCACGGGGTATTCGTTGTTCAGCTCCTTCAGGCGCTCGGTGGTCATGGCAGAAACAAGCGTTCCCTTCGCTGCCTCAAACCACGCGCGGGTCTCGGTGCGGCCGACAAAATAGATGATGTGGTAGCCGTAGGCCGTTTTCACGATGGCGCAATCGCCGTCCTTGCGGGCTTCATCGAAAATCCAGTCGTTAAACTCATCGACCATCTGGCCGGGCGCAACGTCCTCATACAGGCCGCCCTTGTCGCCGTTCGTGTCCTTGGTGTATTCCTTGGCAAGCTCGGCAAAATAGTCGACGGTCGGGTTTTCCTTCCACAGCGCATAGACCTCGTTGACCTTGCTCTCGGCAACGGACCACGCGCTGGTAGACCAGGTCTTGCTGCCGGAATCGGATGTGGTATCCTTCTCGCCCTCAGGCTGGATCAGAATGTGCCGGACACTGACGTTATTGACCTTGGGATACTTTGAATAGGTCGTATCGGCGTTCTTTGTGTACTCCTCCTCGACCTGCTCGTCGGTGAAGGACTTCTGCGCATTGGCATAGATGACGTTGTCATAGTAGGCCATGGCGGTATAGTAGAAACGCAGATAATTCTGATAAGCGGCGAGGTTCACACCATCGCCAAACTGCTCCTGAAGATAGGTATCGATATCGGAGAAGCCCTCCTTGGCCGCTTCGGCGGCAAATTCGCCGTCCGGGTCGGTCACATCGTTGATCTTTTTGACCCATTCCTCGGGCAACTCAAAGCCGTCCTTTTCCGCTGCGCGGCCCATGGCGTAGTAATTCTGGAAGTTGATGGTCGTCGTTTCCAGGAAGTACTGCTCCCAGGTACGTCCGTCGGTAGCGTTCTGTGCGGAAAGCGACTTGGAGGCACTCAAGCCGACATAGCTCAGGTAGCTGCTGTAGTTGTTCATGAACTGATAAACGTCCATCCAGAACAGCACCTGCAGCTCGGCGTTGGTAATCAGCTCCTCGCCGTCGGTGCCGACCGCAACGGTGCGGTTCATCGTCCAGCTCCCGGGCTTGGCGGAGGTAACGGAGTAATTGCTGCGAGTGGTAATGTCGGTCGAGCCGTAATGCGGCACAAGGAAATCGATCAGGAAATAACCGCCTACGCCCAGCGCCGCGATCAGAATGCAGGCGGCGGTGACAAGCGCGATCAGCCGCTTCGGCAGACGCTTTGCCGCCTTGCGCGCACTGATGGTCAGGTCCTCGCACTGCGCGTCCAGCATGGCAAGGAAGCGGAGCATTTTCTTCTCCGTCTGGAATATGAAGGTGTAGGCCATGCGGCTCTTGGTGGTCACACGGCAAGCCGTGTCCCTTTTGCGGTCGCGGCGGCAGGACGTCAGCTCGGACAGGGGGACGGTGATCGTATCGCCGTCGGTTACAACGGTAAACTCCGTTTCCCCCAGAACGAGCGTTCCGGGTGTTTTCGAACCGTCGGGGTAAAGAACGGAAATTTTCTCCTCAGTCATGGTGTCAGCTCCTGTTTTCGGGGATATTTTGTCTATTGTAGCACATCAACCGGCAAAGCGCAAGACGAAATCCCGACAGAGCCGGAATTTCCTCCGTCCCGGAGGAAGAGGGCGGCTTCCTGCCCCGTCGTCCCGGCGGCGTCTGCGCGGTCCGGCAGAACGCAGCAAAATGGCAGACTTCCACGGAAGTCTGCCGTTTTTTTGTGAAGGAGCGCCGTAATGATACTGCAACCTATGGAAAAGCGCCAAAATGGTAGCCAAGCAGCCGATCCGAAGCCTTTTCCCCAATGAACGCCCTGTATTTTGCCCGGAAAGCAAGAAAAAACCTCTCTTGTCTTGGTAGACAAAAGAGGTTTCTTCTTTGGTGCGCGAGGCGGGACTTGAACCCGCACGTCCGGAGTGGACACTAGAACCTGAATCTAGCGAGTCTGCCAATTC
>CAKUDE010000059.1 GCA_934645175.1 uncultured Oscillospiraceae bacterium | reverse complement strand
GCACAGCGGTCGAAGTCCGCTTCTGTCCATTTTGTGATTTTGGAGAATTGACGGTCCGTTTGTAATCACTCCCGTGAGGTAGCCCCTTGCACGAAGTTCCTTGAGGAGCGGAACGGAATTTTCAAATATAACATTGTAATCACCGAAATTGACATCATAGTGATTTGCAAGAACAGTTGGGTCGGGAGCATTTTCCCATCCCCACATTTTCACAAGTTCGGTGCACCACTCAACACGGTTGACATAACCGCCGTTGCCTGTGTCCTCCATATCCCTCTTGCGTTTTTCCCGTTCCTCTGCCATCAAATCAGGCAAAAATTCATCCAAAAACGCATAGGCATATTTTTCAAAAGCCTTGGTTCTGTCCTGCAAAGTTTCGTCAAAATCAAACAATACTGCTTTTGTCATAATCAAGTTGTTCTTTGAGTTCTTCAACATTTTTGAAGATTTTTTCCTCTCGTTTATAATCAATAAGCTCCACCCTCACGGTTTTGCCGTAAAGGTCACCGCTGAAATCAAAAATATGAGTTTCGCAAAGTGGCTTATCAACCCTCCAAGTTGGGCGAATACCTATATTTGTAAAGGACTTGTACTCCTTACCGTCAACAAAAGTTCTGCTTTCGTACACGCCGTACTTCGGCACAATAAGTCCATCCGGCAACTGCTGATTGATGGTTGGGAAGCCGATTGTTCTGCCCCGCTTGTCACCGCCGATAACCTCATTTTCAAATGTAAAATTATAGCCAAGCATATCGTTGGCGTCCTTGATTTCCCCGTTTTTGACGCATTCTCTGATTCTCGTTGAGCTAATAGGCAAATCCTTGTAGTCAAGGTGCTCCAAAATACGCACCCAAACATCTTTTGCCTCAAGATATTTTCTCATATCAAGAGCCGACCAAGAAGCGTTTTTGCCGAATTTAAAATTAAATCCGCACAAAACAATTCCTGCGTGAAATCTGCCTATCAAAATGTCGTCAATAAATTCCTCACCGCTCAAGTTCTTTATATCGTCAAAAGAAGCAAAAACGGCATTTGGATAACGCTTTTCAAAAATGCTTTTTTGAAGAAGTGAAAATTTGTTGTTTACGCAGAAAATAATAACCTTTTGCGCACCCGTGGTGACGGTTTGATGTGCACGGTGCATACCGTCAAAATCGCCGAGTGCAACCGCAATTCTCTGCTTTTCGTTATTGTCTGTATTCATTATTCTCTAACGGACAAAATGCGAAGAACCTTCAGTTCATCACCCTGTCTTTGTCCCAATCCTAAAAATTCGTTTTTATCACTGTACACGGTGCAAATCTCATTTTGTTCAATGCTTGCACGAACACGGCTCATATCAAGTGCTCCGCCGTTGAAAAATCTTGTTGACTGCGCAGGCGAAACCCTCACCTTTTTGTAGCAATCAAACATTCTTTCAATGTCGATAAGCACACCGTCAAAGCCTTTACCGCTGTCTTTCATCTCCTGAAGTTCCGCAAGGTTGACGCAATCCGACAAATCAAATCCCATAGCCTTTGTGCGACAAAGTTCTGTCATAACCGCTCCGCAACCAAGTGCCGAACCGATGTCATCAATCAACGAACGGATATATGTGCCCTTACTGCAAAGAACATCAATTTGATAGGTGTGCTCGGTTTCATCAAAAGCAACCAATTCAAGCTCCTTGATTTCAACCTTGCACGCTTCACGCTCCACGGTTTTGCCCTCACGAGCCAAGTCGTAAAGACGCACTCCGTCAACACTTTTTGCACTGTACATAGGCGGAATTTGGTCGATAACCCCAACAAAATCACGCATCACCCTTTTGACATCATCAACCGTGACCGCAACCTCGCTTTGCGAAGTCACCTCACCCGTAATGTCCAAGGTGTCCGTTGTCATTCCGAGTTTAAAGGTTGCACGGTAGCCCTTGTCGCTGTCGGGCAAGAAGTTCAAAAACCTTGTTGCTCCGCCAAACATAACAGGCAAAACGCCTGTTGCCATCGGGTCAAGAGTGCCCGTGTGACCTGCTTTTCGCTCCTTGGTTATGCCTCGGAGTTTTGCAACCACGCCGAAAGAGGTTATGTCCTTATCCTTATTTACACAGATTATTCCCGTCATATGTGCAATAATTCCTTTGATTTTTCAACAAGCATTTTTGTTGCGGTTTTTACATCACAATCAAATCTGCAAGCCGCCGCCTGCTTGTGACCTCCGCCGCCAAATGCCGAGGCAAGTTCCGCCGCATTTACACTCTCATATGTTCTGATTGAGCATTTGCAAGTACCGTCTGCCTTTTCACGAATGGTAAGACCGATTTCCACACCCTCAATTTGACGGGTGAGCGGAGGCAACGGCTCGGTGTCAAGCTCGGTTGTGCCTGTCTTTTTGTACATCTCATTCGTTACGGTTAGGATGCACACTCTCTCATCAAGGAAAAATTGCATACCCTCAATGGCAAGACGCTCCAAAGCGGCAAACTTTTTCGTCTTTGTTTCAAACATAACACGGTTGATATAGCCGTTGTCTGCACCGAGGTCGATAAGCTCCGCAGCAGAACGATATGTATTTGATGTTGCAGACGAATATTTAAAGCAACCTGTGTCTGTTGTTATGCCTGTGTAAAGGCAGTCAGCCATCTTTTTGTCAATGTCAACGCCAAGCGCCTTGATAACTTTAAGTATAATTTCGCAGTTTGCGGCAGCATCTGCATTGAGAAGCAAATACTTTGCGTAATCTGTGTTTGTGCCGTGGTGATCAATACACAAATCAATTTTTCCGCCATAGGTGTTCTGAAGTCCGCCGAGAAGATTTTCCGTTGCAACATCAACGGCGATAACATACTTCTCGTCAAACTCCTGAACCTCTATATCGTCATAAAGATATTCATATTTTGTCGGAATAGGATCATCACAAATAAGTTTTGCCTGTTTGCCCAATTTTTGCAAAGCACGAAGCAGTGCGTATCCGCTTCCCAAGGTATCACCATCAGGATGAGCGTGGCAGAGAATTGCAAAACAATCCTCTTTTTTGAGCAAACCTGCACACTTTTCAACATTAATCTTCATCTTTAGTTTCTATACCCTTTAGCTTATCAAAAAGCTCCATTCCCTTTTCGATAGAGTCATCCGCAACAAAGCGAAGCTCCGGTGTTTTGCGAAGATGAAGCGATGAGCCGAGGCGACCACGGATAAATCCCTGTGCCGCCTTTAAGCCTTTTACTGCTTCCTTTGCCTTGTCAACGCCCTCAAGAGCGCTGATGTACACCTTTGCATAGCTCAAATCGTTGCTGACATCTACCTTAACAACTGTGAGCATACCGCTTACTCTTGGGTCTTTGACCTCACGGAGAATTGCGATAAGCTCTCTTTTTATATCTTCTGTAATTCGGTCTATTCTGTATCCTGCCATAAATCCTCCTGCACTGACTGTTGAGAAAGCATTTGAATTTGCTTTATCGGCAGTCTACTGATTAATCTCTGTATTCTTCAACAATATAAGCCTCGAAAACATCTCCTGCCTGAATGTCATCAAAGCCTGCAAGACTGATACCACATTCATAACCTGATGATACTTCCTTAACTTCATCCTTAAATCTCTTGAGGTTGGCAATGTCAACATCTGCAAGTTCCTTGCCGTTTCTCATAACTCTAACCTTACCGCCACGCTTGATGTTGCCTGATGTAACAACACAACCTGCGATTGTGCCGGCAGATGAAATTTTGTAAACCTCACGAACTTCTGCCGCACCTGTGTCTACATCTCGATACTTAGGTGCTCTCATACCACGCATTGCGTTTTCAATATCTTCAATAGCGTCATAAATAATATCGTAAGTCTTAATTTCAATACCGTCACGGTTTGCACTTTCCTGTGCAATTGGGTCAACACCAACTGCAAAGCCAACGATGATTGCGTTTGAAGCATTTGCAAGCATAACATCACTTTCGTTGATTGTGCCGACACCGCCGTGGATAATCTTAACTCTAACCTCGTCATTTTCAATCTTGAGAAGTGACTGCTTAACAGCCTCAACCGAACCTTGAACATCAGCCTTAACGATGATGTTGAGGTCTTTAAGTTCGCCCTCGTGGAGAGTATCGAACAAGGTGTCGAGTGTAACTTTCTGGAATGCCTTGAATTCTTCTTCCTTTGCCTCTGCCTTACGCTGTTCAACAAGCTGACGAGCAAGTTTTTCGTCAGAAACGGCGTTGAAGAGGTCACCGCTCATAGGAACTTGGTCAAGTCCCATAATTTCAACAGGAACCGACGGTCCTGCACTGTTTATCTTCTTACCCTGGCAGTCAACCATTGCTCTAACCTTGCCGACTGCTGTGCCTGCAACGATAACATCGCCTGCATTGAGAGTACCGTTTTGTACAAGGAGAGTTGCAATAGGACCTCTGCCCTTGTCAAGTTTTGCCTCGATAACAACACCGCTTGCGCTTCTGTCAGGGTTAGCCTTGAGTTCGCACATTTCTGCAACAAGGTTAATGGTTTCAAGAAGTTTGTCGATACCCATCTTTGTTTTAGCCGAAACAGGAACGCAGATTACATCACCGCCCCATTCTTCAGGAACAAGCTCGTGCTCTGTGAGTTGTTGCATAACTCTGTCAGGATTTGCACCCTCTTTATCCATCTTATTGATGGCAACAATAATTTCTACACCTGCTGCTTTTGCGTGATTGATAGCCTCGATAGTCTGTGGCATAATACCGTCATCCGCAGCAACAACAAGAACGGCAATATCCGTGCTCATTGCACCTCTTGCACGCATTGCGGTAAATGCGGCGTGACCCGGTGTGTCAAGAAAAGTAATAACCTGTTTATCAGGAGTTACTACCTGATAAGCACCGATAGCCTGTGTAATACCGCCGGCTTCGGTTGAAGTAACGGATGTGTTACGAATAGCATCAAGGATAGATGTTTTACCGTGGTCAACGTGACCCATAACACATACAACAGGAGGACGGGTTACAGCGTTTTCATCGTTTTCAACCTCTGCCTCGATAATCTGTTCCTCGATTGTAACAACAACCTCTTTTTCTACCTTTGCACCAAGCTCTGTTGCAACGATTTCTGCTGTATCATAGTCGATAACTTCATTTACAGATACCATCATACCGAGCTTCATAAGTGCCTTGATAACCTCATTTGCAGCAAGACGAAGGCGAGATGCAAGTTCACCGACAGTGATTTCGTCACCGACTGTAATCTTGATTTGTTGCTTCTTTCTCTGCTCTGCAATACGAGCAAGACGCTGTGCTTCTGTTTCTTTCTTTGAGCGAGCGTGCATACCCTGTGGCTTTTTCTTTCTGTATTGCTTTGACTTTTG
>CAKUDE010000058.1 GCA_934645175.1 uncultured Oscillospiraceae bacterium | reverse complement strand
GCGGAGGGCGCGGCGCTCGCGGAGGCGCTCGAAGGGTCGCTCGGGGCCGTGTCGCTCGTCTCCATGACGGGCATCCTCACGGCGTTCGCGAACGACGTGGGGTGGGACGCGGCGTTTGCCCAGCAGCTGCTGGGGCTGGCGCGTCCGGGCGACGCGCTCGTCGCGCTCTCGACCTCCGGCAATTCCCGCAACTGCGTCAACGCCGTCCGCCTGGCGCGCGCGCGGGGCGTGAAGACGGTCGGCCTGACGGGCGAGGGGGGCGGACGCTTCCGCGAACTCTGCGACGTCGCGATCTGCGTCCCCGCGCGCGAGACGTACCGCAGCCAGGAATTCCACCTGCCCGTCTACCACGCGCTCTGCGCGATGCTGGAAAGCGAGATCTTCTAGGAGGAACTGCGATTGGAGAAATTTGCTACCGCCCGGACCCCCGTCTCGGCTCGTGGAAACTGAAAAAGGGTGCACCGAGATATTTGATATAACATACGGCATCTAACCAAGAAAGGTCGATACCGTGGTTGTATCATACAAGAAGTTATGGAAGCTCCTAATCGATAAGGAGATGAGTGGTTTTCGGGTGATGGAAAAGAAAGAAATGGTCAGAAGATGGGCGTCGATGTTCAAAACATGATATACTAGTCGCATCTCGAAGGGAATGCGAAAGATGAACTCTTTGATATTGACCGGCTGGGGCTGGAAGGAATATGCGGTTGCGGCGGCAGTTCTCTTAAAGGCGTTGAAGGGCGAGGCAGACGTCCGGGGCATGAGCAAGCGGCATCTGCCAGAGTTCCTGTCCGCAGAGGGTGCAAAGTGGAAGCGCATTTATCTCGTGGGCATTTCCCTTGGCGGGGATGAGAAGCTGCTGGCCGACGCGCTGAAGGATCTGCGCCGGAAGAAAGTCGAAGTGACGTGGATCAGCGGACTCCAGATGTCCGATTCGCAGCAGAAGAACATCGCGCCTCTCATGAAGGTTCGGCTTTTTGGGAACGGCTATTTCAACGGTGCGCTCGTCAAGGCGGTTGGCAAGGCGTTCGACGTGGACGTCGAGACGATCCTGCCTTACGCAATCGAGAAGAACAAGCTCCCGAAGTCGGTGCCGCCCTATCACGAACTGATCTCGGCGGCGATGTACGTTCATCGGTGCTATCAGGACGAAACGCCCTACGAGACGGCGATCCGCTATCTCGCGACGGGCATTGCGGAATGCGCGTGGAGCCCTGACATGAAGCGCGTCATTGAACACTATCGCCGCTACGGCAATCGGGAGCTGGTCGGAAGCGGAGCGCAGATGCGCGAACTCCGATCCTATATCGAACGCATCGCCGCCCATCCCGAGGCGCGTGTGCTGATTCTCGGCGAGTCCGGGACGGGTAAGGAAACCGTCGCCGCGCAGATACACAACCGGTCGCCGCGTCGGAACGAGCCGTTCTTTGCTTTCAATTGCGCCAGCGTGAACCCCGAACTTCTTGAAAGCCGATTCTTCGGGCATGAGAAGGGTTCGTTTACCAGTGCGAACGAACAGCGTCTGGGGCTGTTTGAACTTGCAGACGGCGGAACGCTCTTCCTTGATGAGATTGGGGAGCTGCCGCTGGAGGCGCAGGGGACGCTTCTTCGCGTCCTCGAGGGCGGACGCTTCATGCGGCTTGGCGGAAAGGACGAGATCAAGGCCGATGTGCGCCTTGTCACGGCGACAAATCGGAATCTTCCTCGGATGGTTCGCGAAGGAAAGTTTCGCGAAGACCTCTTCATGCGGCTCAATGTCGTGCAGATTCGCGTACCGCCGCTCCGCGAACACAAGGAGGACATTCGCGACATCGCGGACATCTGGTGGTTCGAGAAGTTCCGCAAGCATCTCACCGAGGAGCAGATTGCCGCGCTCATGACATACGACTATCCGGGGAATGTCCGGGAACTCTTGAATCTCCTTGAGCGGGCGGCGGTTTTGGACGAGATGGACTTCACGCGCCTGTTGGCGAAGCATCGTGAGATGAACGCGGGCTTGCTCGGTGCGGACGATGTGGTGGCGGACGGCGGGAAGATACCCGACGAGTTGGAGGAGGTTGTTCGCCGCCACATCAAGAACGTGTTTCTCAAATACGCCCAGAACCTCTCGCGGGCTTCCGAGGCGCTCAAGATTTCGCGGAACACGCTCCGCAAGTATGTGCAGGAAGGCGGTGAATCATGACCAGGCAGGTCGCAAGGGTTGAATATGTCAATGGATGCGTGGATGCCTACGACGCCCGAGGCGTGATGCTGACGCGCCAGCGGTGCGACAGGCTCGTTGGCTACGGGCCGGAGGGCTTTGTCGTGATGCGGGGCAACTGCTACTGGGTGCATCGCGCCAATGGACTGACAGTCCCGCCGCCGCTTACTTCGTACAACTTTGAACAGAAGAAGTGGGATATGCATGATTCGTTTCTGCGTATCATGTGCTAAATGAAGGAGGAGGACGATGCTCGATTTCCTGAAATCACTCGTGTTGCGGCCGAGATGCCCGAAGTGCGGACATCGCCCACTCAAGCGTCAACGTCGTACTGGGCCGATTCCAGCCGGACGAGATCCTTGTCATGTTTACGTCTGCCCCAAGTGCGGTGCGGTTGTTGATTTGCCGGCACACCTATTGATGAAGCTTTGTCAGTAGTCGGTGGTCACATTTGACCATTCTGCTGGTCAGATGTGATCAGCAGGACACTCAAACCCCTGTGAAAACCTCTGTTTTCACGGGGGTTATGTCTTTGGCACGGTGTTTGCTAAATGCCTTGTGTCGCCCAAACGCGGCAGAAAGGCAAATACAATGAAAGCGAAGAAAGTTGAGAAGGCAAAGCGTCCCGCCAAGAAGGTCGGCGCGCAAAAGAAGTCGGCGAAAAAGATCAAGGAGATTATTGAGCCAATTGTCGAGGAGCTTGACGAGGAGTCGGAAGACGAGAAGTCGGGTGGTCTGGTCGGCGGACTTGCCGGTGCGTTGGTCGGTGGGCTGGCCGGTGCGGTCATCGGAGGACTTCTCGGCGCGTTGGTTGAGTCGAAGGACGAGTTTTCGCTCGATGACGATGAAGACGTCGATGTGGACGATGAGGACGAGGAAGAAGAGGAGTTCGAAGAGGAAGATTCGGATGATGAGGACGAAGAATCGGAAGAGGATGACGATGACGACGAATCCGAGGATGAGGAGGAGTCTGACGAGGAAGAGGAAGACGAGGATGGCGACAAAGATTGATCTCTTGGACGTCCTTGGCGTCTTGAAGTCGCTTCCAGACGTGCTCGTGGAAAGCGAGGCCTCGCGGTCGCGGCGAAACGCCATGTCGCGACGGCTGATCGCGCCACCTCCGCCCGGAACGCCGCTTCTGGTGTCCCTCGCCCTCGCGCTTGAACACACGGGGATCTATCTGGGCAAGAATCGAGTCTCCGAACTCCGTGACGATGGCGGCGTCGCGGTCGTGTCGCTGACAGATTTCGTCAATGGCGATCCGTGCGATGTGTCGTTGCGAACGGGGACGCGAATCTTTGCGGCTTGCGATGCCAAGACACGTCACCCACTCGGTACGAAGCGGGCGTATGCGACTGCGCTTAAGTTCGCCAAGTTCGGCTTTGCGTCCGGCTACGACTTTGTGCGCAGCAACTGTCACCTCTTCACGGCGGCTTGCGCGGCGGGGATTCCGGCTCGGGACGATGCGTTCGACAAGCTGATCGGAAGTGGCATCACGTCCATTGGGCGGCTTGAGCGCGTGTTGGCGCGAGAACTGAACGACGGACGTCGAATCGCATGGTGTGCGGTCGCACGGTCGAAGGAGAAGTTTCACTACAAGTTGACCGCTGAAACGGTCACCCGCCTTCGGCTGGAAGGCAAACTGTAAAGAGAATCAAAATGAAGAAGTCAAAGCGAGAGGTCGTCAAGCCCGAGGTCGTCGAGACAAATGTCGAGGCGGACGAGGTGACGCTGGAGTCCTGGAAGAAGGAATGCGCCCAGATGGAGGCGGAGATGGCGAAGGACAGCGCGGAGCTTCGCGCAATTCTCGACGAGGCAAAGAACGATCCAGACCTTGATCCCGAGATGAAGCGAATTATGCTGGAGACGGGCGAGAAGATGCTTGGAGCCGACGGGTGGCTGCGCGACATCAACAAGTTCACGACGGACGTGATCAGGCATTGCGACGAGGTCATCGCCAAGTGCGATGCGATTGACAAGAAGGCGAAGGCCAAGAAGACGGCCAAGCGGTCTGCGAAACGGAAAGGGTGAATGCGATGAACATCAACGCGGAAGAAGAGATCAGGAAGCGGGCGAAGAATGTGTCCCGCGATGACATGGAGGACTTGCTTGGGAAGGAGTCGACGGCGGAGCGGCTCTCGAAGAAGGCGGGTTTCCTTTCGCAGTATTGGGAGGACATCAAGACGTCTTTCTCGCTGATCAAGGATTGGTTCAACGGTGCCTACGATGAGATTCCGGCGCGGATGATTGCATCGCTAGCCGCCGCGCTCATCTACTTTGTATCACCCATCGACCTCATCCCGGACTGGATTCCAATGGCTGGGCTGATCGATGATGCGGCGATTCTGGCGTTCGTCTTCAAGCTCTCGGAGGCAGATCTCAATATCTACCGCAGGTGGAAGCGGAAGGATTCGGCAGAAGAGGACGCGGTGGAGGTCGTTGATGTTTGAGTGGATCAGAAATCTCTTCACGGCGAGCTGGCGCGGGCGGTGTCTGCTCTGCGGCAGCGACCGTGTGAAGTTCAAGATTCGCCGCAAGATGCCGTATGTTGTCGACGGCCCCACCGTTGCACATGCCACGTGCAAGATATGCCGCCACTCGTGGTCTTTTCCGATCCGCGTCGGCATTTGACG
This sequence comes from uncultured Oscillospiraceae bacterium, assembly GCA_934645175.1. Taxonomy (GTDB): domain Bacteria; phylum Bacillota; class Clostridia; order Oscillospirales; family Oscillospiraceae; genus JAZOXB01. Next base: position 617 of record CAKUDE010000058.1, on the reverse strand, counting down.
GGCAAGGAGTCATAGCGGCATGAAGGATTTCCTGAAAGGGCTGTTGGCTTTGCCGCTCGTCGTGATTGGCGTTGCGCTGGTCTGTTGGCTCGGCGCGATTGTGATTGCGGTCATCGGCGGCGTGATTGCGCTGGTTGTGGCCGTCTTGCCTTATGTGCTTCGGTTCGTCGGAATTATCCTTGTGTTCGTCTTCTTGATCTGGGGGCTCGGCAAGTTCGTCAGCGGCATTCCGAGGGCCGTCAAAGGCGGTGCTGATGCATCGCAGGCGGGGCAAATTTTGTTATAATATACGGCACAAGGAGTCGGCTGATGTACAACGTTCCGATCAATCACAAGAAATGTGCGACCTGTCGCTGGTGGAGCGGCGGGCGCGAGCTTGTCTTTGTCGGCGCAAATCCGCAGTTCGTTTCCGTCGATGCCATGTCCGACATGAAGAACTGTCGCGCCTAGGAGGGGCGCAAGTTCGCGTCCACGCACACCTGCTTCCGCTGGTCGAAGTGGGAGAAAATGTAATTACAATCTCAAAAGAGGATCATGAATATGTTTTATGACTTGACGACAAAGGAAGGCATCAGGGGCGCACTTGATAAGGGTGGAGTGGTGGCATCCTTGCTCGG
>CAKUDE010000057.1 GCA_934645175.1 uncultured Oscillospiraceae bacterium | reverse complement strand
ATATTCAACCTCAAGTTCTTCAACCTTATCTTCAGGATAGTTGTCGATGATGAGTTTGAGCGGGTCAACAACAGCCATTGCTCTCTTTGCATTTCTGTTGAGGCTGTCACGAACACAGCTTTCAAGCATTGCAAAATCAATAACGCTGTAAGCCTTTGAAACACCGATTTTTTCGCAGAAATCACGGATTGCATCGGCAGGATAGCCACGGCGACGCATACCGCTGATTGTTGCCATTCTTGGGTCGTCCCAACCGTCAACAATTTTGTCCTGAACAAGTTTCAGGCACTTTCTCTTTGAAGTGAGAGTGTAGTTAAGGTTCATTCTTGCAAACTCAATCTGTCTTGGCTTTTCACCCTCAACGCAGTTGTCGCAAACCCAATCATAAAGCGGTCTGTGATTTTCGAACTCCAATGAGCAAAGTGAGTGAGTTACCTTTTCGCAAGCATCCGAAAGAGGATGTGCAAGGTCATACATAGGATAAACGCACCACTTGTCGCCTGTTCTGTGGTGATGTGCATACATAATACGGTAGATAATCGGGTCACGCATATTCATATTCGGTGACGCCATATCAATCTTTGCACGAAGGACCTTTGAGCCTGCCTCAAATTCGCCGTCTGTCATTCTTTGGAACAAATCAAGACTTTCTTCAATAGGTCTGTCACGGTACGGGCTGTTCTTACCCGGCTCGGTAAGAGTGCCTCTCATCTCTCTGATTTCGTCTGCCGATGATTCATCAACATAAGCAAGACCTTTTTTGATGAGCTTAACCGCACATTCGTAGATATAATCAAAATAGTCGGACGCAAAGTAGATGTTATCCCAATCAAAGCCAAGCCACTTGATGTCCTCTTTGATTGACTCTACATATTCAGTGTCCTCTTTAATCGGGTTTGTGTCGTCCATACGGAGATTGCAAACACCGTTGTACTTGTTCTTTACACCGAAGTTGATGCAAATAGCCTTTGCGTGTCCGATGTGGAGATAACCGTTCGGTTCAGGAGGGAATCTTGTTTGAACTCGAGAATATACGCCCTCCTCCAAATCTTCATCAATAAAATCATGGATGAAGTTTTGGGTTACGGTTTCCTCGTCTTTGATTTCATCAATTGCCATTTACATTTCCTCCTTCTAATGATTTAGTGCCGAATTCAATCTTGCCTTTACTGTGTCCTCGCCCAAAAGTGCGGTGATGGCAAAAAGATCCGGTGTGTTTGTTCTGCCTGTGAGTGCCACACGAATAATTGTTGACACATCGCCGACATGACCTTCAAATTTTTCAGGTTCTGCCTTATATTCCTTGACATTCGGTGTGCATCCGACAAGAGGGCAAACCTCTTTCATTCTGCCAAACCAAGCGTCTTTGTCGTCATCAAGATTTACAACCTTGAGGTATTCTTCAATAACCTTGACTGCAAGTGACGGTGTTGCGTTGCCGTTAAGCTCATAATTCGGAACAAAAGTTTCGTCATACATATAGCTTACATAATCGAGCACATCGCTCCACTTTGCAATATCCTTACGAGGCTTTTTGCCCTCACGGTCGATGTTGAGAATTGCAGTTGCCTTTGCCTCATCCTGTGCAAAAAGCTCTGCAAGCTGTGGCTGATATTCCTTTGCCCAAGCATAAGCAAGCTCAAACACCTTTTCGGCAGGCATAACAGAAATAACATTCTTTGACACATCGGTGAGTTTTACAATGTCAAAAAGCGCACCTGACACGCTCATTTTTTTGAGATTGAACGGGAATTTTTCTATAGGCTCTGTTTTGTTCATTCTGCGCCAATCTTCAAAGTTTGAGTTGGCAAGAGTCATCATATATTCATTTACGCTTTCCTGAGGATAACCCTCTTCTGCGTAATAAGTAACGGCTGCTTCAGGGTCTTTACGCTTTGAAAGTTTGCGCTTGCCTCCGTTTTCTTCCTTCATAATAGGAGAAACATGAGCATACTTTGGAGGCTTGAAGCCAAGCACCTTGAACAGTTGAAGATGAATCGGAACAGATGAAATCCATTCGTCACCTCTGACAACATGAGTGGTTCGCATAAGATGGTCATCAACAGCGTGTGCAAAATGATAGGTCGGAATTCCGTCTGATTTTAGAAGAACAACATCCTGAACATTCTCCGGCATTTCAATCTTGCCCTTAATCATATCGTCAAAATAGCATTTTTTATCAAGTTCACCCGGAGATTTAAGGCGAAGAGTCCAGCTCATACCCGAATCAATATTAGCCTTGATTTGCTCAAAAGAGAGGTCACGGCATTTTGCCCATTTGCCCCAATAGCCCTTGATGCTTTCGTTTTCCTGTGCGGTGCGGATTTCATCAAGTTCATCGGCGGAACAGAAGCAAGGATAAGCAAGTCCCTGCTCAACAAGTGCCTTTGCATAAGTTTGATAAATCTCAACTCTTGCGCTTTGATAATAAGGTCCGTAGTCGCCGATTTCTTTTTCGTCACCGACAACGCCCTCATCTGCATTGATTCCGTAAACCGAAAGTCCCTTGAGCATTACATCAATAGCACCCTCAACCTTACGCTTTTGGTCGGTGTCCTCAACTCGAACATAGAACACACCGTCGGTAGTTTTTGCTGTCTTATAAGACACCATACAGGTGAACAGGTTGCCAAAATGCAAAAAGCCTGTTGGGCTTGGAGCAAAACGAGTTACCCTTGCGCCCTCTTTAAGTGCTCTTGGCGGATACATATCTTCCATATCCTGCGAAGCTTTTGTGATGTTTGGAAACAAAAGCTGTGCCAATTCTTTATAATCAGTCATATTTTCTCCCTAACGAATTACAAAATTTTTAAATCTACATAAAATTACATTTTATTATCTCACAAACGGACTTGATATTCAATATTAATTTATATATTTATTATATTAATTTATAAAAATTATACAAAGATGGAATAATATTTTTGTGAAAAAGAATAAAAAGGTCTTTTAATCCTCGACCTTTTTGTTCTTAAACACTATTAATTTTGAAAAAACATAATTCAGAATTATAATAATGAACGACACTACCACCTTTGAATAAATACCGTCGGTGAACAGAATTTTCATTCCTACGCCCATTTTTTCAAACAAATTGTAAAACAGATTATCAAACGAAGTCTTTACAAGAAGCGGAACGCAAACAATCTCAATAACTCCCGTGACACCACGAGATGCAAAAAACGACACAGCTTCTTTAAGGACAAATTTGATTTCCCAACTTTTCGATTCAAACACCCACAGTTTGTTTGTGATGTAGGCAAAAGTCACTGCACACACCCAGCTGACAAGATTTGCCCAAAACACCGACATTTTGCAAAGATTGACAAAAACGGTATAAGTGCCCCACGACACAACGGTTGTGAGCACTCCAAAAATGAGATACATTATTACTTCTTTGTTGAACAGTTTTTTCATAAATCAAAGTCCTTGTATAATTTTTTCAGCTTTGATATAATATTTTAGCACAAAGAACAAACAAGGTCAACAAAACACAGCAAAAGGGTGATAAAATGAACATAAAACTCGGAAAATATCGCCATTTCAAAGGCAACGAATATGAGGTTATCGCAATAGCCAAACACAGCGAAACGCTTGAAGAAACGGTGGTTTACAAAGCACTTTACGGCGATGGCGACATCTGGGTTCGCCCTGCAAAAATGTGGGACGAAACAATCGAGCGTGACGGCAAAACATTCAAGCGATTTGAATACATAGGTGAATAAACGACAAAAAAGACTTCCTTTTGGAAGCCTTTTTTTGTTATATTTGATGCTTATTTTTGATTTTAAGTCTTTCCATCGCACGAGAAAGATTTGCTTGGATTTGGTAATATTCATCAAGCGAATGTTGTTGACGAAGTTCCTCTTCCGCTCTTTCGGCAGCCTCTTGAGCACGGCGCTTATCGATTTCTTCAGGAAGTTCGGCAGAAATGCACACAAGGTTTGCTCGATTGTCGAAGAACTCCAAAAGTCCCGAACCGACAAACGCTTCTGTCACTTTGCCCTCGGCATCCGTGAACTTCATTTCGCCAAATTCGATAGGTGCAACCGTGTTTTCGTGGTTTGCCAAAAATCCGCAAAATCCCTCTTCCGCAACGGGCACAACAAGACTTTGCGCCTCACCGTCAAAAAAGATACGGTTTGACGCAACAATCTTCAATTTAAAAGTGTTCATATAAATCACCAATTAAAGTGTTTTTGCTTTTTCAATAGCGTCATCAATAGTGCCGACATTGAAGAATGCCATTTCAGGCAAGTCATCAACCTCACCGTCAACAATAGCCTTGAAGCCTCTTACAGATTCCTTGAGCGGAACATAAACACCCTTTAAGCCTGTAAATGTTTCTGCTACATGGAATGGCTGCGACAAGAACTTTTCAATCTTTCTTGCACGATATACAGAGAGCTTATCATCATCGGACAATTCCTCCATACCGAGGATTGCGATAATATCCTGAAGTTCCTTGTACTTCTGCAAATATTCCTGAACCTTGCAGGCAACCTCATAGTGTTCCTCGCCTACAACATCAGCCTCCAAAATTCTTGAGTTAGACTCAAGTGGGTCAACTGCAGGATAAATACCTTTTTCTACTATCTTACGAGAAAGAACGGTAGTTGCGTCAAGGTGAGCAAAGGTTGTTGCAGGAGCAGGGTCTGTAAGGTCATCGGCAGGAACATACACAGCCTGAACGGATGTGATTGAGCCGTTCTTGGTGGAGGTAATTCTCTCCTGAAGTTCACCGACATCAGTTGCCAAAGTAGGCTGATAACCAACGGCTGACGGCATTCTGCCCAAAAGAGCGGAAACCTCGGAGCCTGCCTGAATAAATCTGAAGATGTTATCAATGAAAAGAAGTACATCCTGATGTTGTTTGTCACGGAAATACTCTGCCATTGTAAGTCCTGTTTCGGCAACTCTCATTCTTGCTCCCGGTGGTTCGTTCATCTGACCGAAAACCAAAGCAGTCTTGTTGATTACACCCGACTCCTTCATTTCGTTCCAAAGGTCGTTACCTTCTCTTGAACGCTCACCGACACCTGTGAAGATAGAATAACCGCCGTGTTGAGTTGCAACATTGGTGATAAGTTCCTGAATAAGTACGGTTTTACCTACACCGGCACCACCGAACAAACCGATTTTACCACCCTTTTGGTAAGGGGTAAGAAGGTCGATAACCTTGATACCTGTTTCCAAAATCTCTACTTCGTCCGATTGCTCGTCAAAGCTCGGAGCTTTACGGTGAATTGACCAGTGCTCCTCGTTATCCAAATTTTCCAAATCATCTATGGTTTCGCCGACAACATTGAAAAGTCTGCCCAAAGTTTTTTCGCCGATAGGCACTTTGATTGAATCGCCTGTTGCGGCAACCTGCATATCTTTGTACAAGCCCTCCGAAGCAGCAAGCATAATGCAACGAACTGTGTTGCCGCCGATATGCTGTGCAACTTCCATAACGGCACGCTTGCCGTCATTTTCGACTTCGAGTGCTTCCTTGATTTTTGGAAGCTCGCCGTCAAACTGTACATCAACAACAGGTCCCATAACTTGTGTTATTTTACCGTAATTCATACTATTATTACCTTTCTGAAAGGTTGTTATTGAGCCTCTTGAGCAGCGTGACTTGCACCACCGCAAACCTCACTGATTTCCTGTGTAATCGCTGCCTGTCGTGCTCTGTTAAACTGAATGGACAAATCTTTAATCATAGAATTGGCACTGTCCGATGCGTTTTGCATTGCCATCATACGAGCATTGTGCTCACTGCAATAGCTCTCTACAAGCGCACCGTACACAAAGCCTGCAATATAGCTTGGAGCAATAG
>CAKUDE010000056.1 GCA_934645175.1 uncultured Oscillospiraceae bacterium | reverse complement strand
GTGTGCGTGTCATTGCGAGGAGGGCGTAAGCCCGACGCGGCAATCTAAAGTAAGGTCTTACAGGAGATTGCCACGACCCCTGCGGGGCCTCGCAATGACAGATGCCTGAGATTTCCACGGGCGGCAAGCCGGCCTTGCAATGATGCTCAATAGTGGTTTGCGCCTCAAAAGCCCTTGATCTGCGCCGAGAGGTGCTTGGACAGCACCGCGAGGGAGGACGCCATATTCTGCGTCTGTACCAGAATGTCGTCCGGCACGTCCAGATGCGCGGGCGCAAAATTCCAGATGGCCTTGATGCCGTTGGCCACAAGCAGATCCGCCGCCTGCTGCGCGTGCGCGGCGGGGACGGTGATGATGCCGATGAGCACATGGCGCTCGGCGCATACATGCTCCAGCTCCGACACGGGCAGAACCGGCTTTCCACTGTCATCGGTTCCGACGGCGGCGGGGTTTGTGTCGAATGCGGCGACGATATTCAGCCCGTATTCGGAAAAGCCGCTGTAGCCCATCAGGGCGCGCCCGAGCTTGCCTGCGCCGATGAGCACGGCGTCATTCGTGTTATCGTAGCCGAGGAACTGCTCCAGATCCTCCATAAGCTGCTCGCGCCGATAGCCGACCTTGGGACGGCCGCCGTCGGAGACGAGCGCGAGATCCTTGCGCACCTGCACCTCGCCCATGCCGAGCGCGGCGGCCAGCGTGGTCGCGGAGATATGCTCGGGCGCGTCCGGCCCGAGCGCCTTGAGATAGGACAGGTAGGTCGGCAGTCGCTTGAGTACGGATTTTGAGATGGTGGTTCCCGCCATACTGGGCCCTCCTTCTGTTGCTTTTCAAACGGAATATTCGATATAATTATATCAAATTCCGCCGGGCTTTGCAATCTTTTTTTCAGGACACCTGCCGCAGCAGCTCGCGCCGCAGACGCTGCATGATCCGCTTTTCCAGCCGCGAAATATACGACTGCGAAATGCCGAGCAGATCCGCCACCTCCTTCTGGGTCCGCTCCGGGACGCCGTTCAGTCCGAAGCGCAGACTGATGATATACCGGTCGCGCTCCGGCAGACGTGCGAGCGCCTCGTGCAGAAGCTGCTGCTCGACGTCCTGCTCCATCGGACGCATTACGACGTCGCCGTCCGTGCCGAGAATGTCCGAAAGCAGCAGCTCGTTGCCGTCGTAATCGGTGTTGATCGGCTCGTCAAGGGAGACCTCGGTTTTTTGCGAGGCGATCTTGCGGATGTGCATCAAAATTTCATTTTCGATGCAGCGCGAGGCATAGGTTGCCAGCTTGATGCTTTTTTCCGCGCGGAAGGTCGAGATGGCCTTGATGAGTCCGATCGTGCCGATGGAAATCAGATCCTCAATGTTGACGCCCGTGTTCTCAAAGCGCCGCGCGATGAACACGACCAGGCGCAGATTTCGTTCGATCAGGCGGCTCTTGGCCGCCTCGTCGCCGTCGGCGGCGCGCTGTAAAAGCGCCTGCTCCTCCGCGGCGCTCAACGGCGGCGGCAGAATGTCGCTTCCGCCGATGTAAAGAATTTTCGCCGGCCTATGCAGCAGGCGGGCAAGCAGTTCCGTGATGGTTTTCAGCATAATTTGTTCCTCCGATCAGCGCTTCATAGGCGCCGGAATCCGACAACGGCGTCGGGGAAAAGGCGACGAGCCGCCGCGCGGTCGTCTTGCCCAGGGTTACCTGCACAGGCAGGGCGACCAGCATCCCCGCGCCGGTGCCGACGGCGCGATAAGGGATCAGCCGGGGCGAAAACACCCGCAGACGCAGCGCCAGAGTGTCCGGCGCGGCAAATTCCGCCGCCTGCAGCGGCAGTCCGGTCAGTGCGCGCGCGGCGCGCCACTCGGCCACGAGCACCGCCTCGCCGCTGACGGGATCGCAGAGTGTGCAGCCCGTATCGCGCAGGGCGCTCAGGTGCAGACTGCGTGCGCCGATGCGCAGCGTCAGCGGGACGATGCTTTTTCCGGCGTGGTTGAGCTTCGGCAGCAGCAAACGGCAGGCGGCGCAGACCGCTCCGGCTGTCAGCACGACCGAGGCAAAGCTCACGGGGAAAAACAGCGCGTCGCCGCGCACGCGCAGCGTGCCGTGCTTCAGCAGCTCCACACCGTAGACCGCGCCGCACAGCGCAAGCGTCAGTCCGCCGAATACGGCTGCCAGCCGGAGCGTTGCCCGCCGCAGCCCGAAGGAGACGGCCAGCATCCCTGCCGCGCAGACGAGCTTGCACACGGCCAGCCTCAGAAAACCGCAGCCCGGCAGCCAGACCGCTGCGGCATAGGCCGCGCCGAGCGCCGCGCCCGCAAGCAGACGTTTCCCGCGCAGACCGCCGCCAAGCAGCGCCGTGCCGCGCAGGAGCAGATAGTTGACCGCAAAATTCAGCACAAAGACCAGATCAAGATAGACCGTCACGGGTGCAGCCCCCCTTCCGTTGGACAAAGTATAAGCCTCCGGCGCAAAAAAACAGGTCGAGAACCCGTGCGGGGTTCCCGGCCTGTTTTGGTCTGATTCGTTTGGATTCGCGGACTTTTTTCGGGAAAGCGTTATTTCCCGCCCGTGTTTTCTGCGGATTTATCCGCAGCGCCGTCGAAGGCTTTTTCCACGCTGCGCACGGATTTTTCGATCCGTCCGCGCGGCGTGAGCAGCTCATGGCCGCAGCCGAGGCAGCGCAGGCGCAAATCCGCACCCACGCGCAGGAGCTGCCAGCGGTCGCTGCCGCAGGGATGCGGCTTCTTCATATGCAGAATGTCGCCGAGCGAAAGATTCATTTCGTTTCCCCCTTGATCTCGTCCCAGTAGCGCTTTGCGGCCTGCTCGACCTTGTTGTCTCCGTATTCGTAATAGTGCGTTCCGAGCAGCACATCCGGCAGATATTGCTGCCGCACCCAGTGATGCCGGAAGGCGTGCGGGTACAGATAGCCCTGCTCGCGCTCCATACCGGCGCTGTCGGCATGGACGTTTTGCAGCTCGCGCGGAAAGGTGCCGAGCTTGCCCGCCTTCACGTCGCGCAGCGCCGCGTCGATGGCGACGCAGCCGGAGTTGGATTTCGGCGCCGTGGCAAGAAAGATCACCGCGTCCGCCAGCGGCAGCCGCGCCTCGGGCATTCCGAGCTGCAGCGCGCTGTCTACGCAGGCCTTGACGACGGGAATGGCCATGGGGTAAGCCAGTCCGATGTCCTCGCAGGCCGAGCAGAGGATGCGGCGGCAGCAGGAGGGCAGGTCGCCCGCCGAGAGAAAGCGCGCCAGATAGTGTACGGCGGCGTCCGGGTCGGAGCCGCGGATGGATTTCATCAGCGCCGAGAGGCAGTCGTACTGCTCGTCTCCGCCGCGGTCATAGCGCATGGCGGAGCGCTGGGTCACGGCGGCGGCATCGTCAAGCGTGAGCGTCAGCTCGGTATCTCCGGGCCGCGCAGCCAGAAACAGCGCCTCCACGGCGTTAATCGCCTTGCGGACGTCCCCGCCGCAGCCGGTGGCGATGCGCCGCAGCACGCCCGGTTCCTGCGTAACGCGCAGACCGGTTTTGACCGTCAGGTAGTCCACCGCGCGCACGAGCGCCTTTTCGACGTCCTCCGGCGTGAGCGGCTTGAATTCAAAGACCGTCGAACGGCTCAGGATCGCGTTGAACACATAGAAATAGGGATTTTCCGTTGTGGAGGCAATCAGGGTGATCTTACCGTTTTCGATGTGCTCCAGCAGCGACTGCTGCTGTTTTTTGTTGAAGGACTGGATCTCGTCGAGGTAGAGCAGCACGCCGTTCGGCGCCATGAGCGTGTCGAGCTGCGCAACGATGTCGCGGATGTCGGCGGTAGAGGCGGTGGTGGCGTTGAGCTTGCAGAGCTTGCGCTGCGTTGCGTCGGCAATGATATTGGCGACGGTCGTCTTGCCCGTGCCGCTCGGGCCGTAGAAAATGAGGTTCGGCACATGGCCGGAATCGATCATGCGCCGCAGGAGCCTGCCCTTGCCCAGAATTTCCTCCTGCCCGACCACCTCGTCGAGCGTTTTCGGCCGCAGCTCGTCGGCCAGGGGTTGATACATACGCCCCCTCCTTCCCGCATCGGATAAAAATATTATACCGCGAAGGGGCGGCAAAGTCAAATCCGGCGGAAAAAATGCCGTTTCCGGCGGCCGATCCGCGAAAAAACGCTTGCTTTTTCCGGCAGAAGCGACTATAATAGACGCATTCGCCGGTGTGATGGAATCGGTAGACGTAGTGGACTCAAAATCCACCGGTAGTGATACCGTGCCGGTTCGAGTCCGGCCACCGGCACCACCCCTTAAAGGCTCGCAAACCCTTGATATGACTGGGTTTGCGGGCTTTTCTTTCTATTCTGTGCGCTGTAGGGATGAAAAAGCCCGCCCTTCGGTCGGAAGGGCGGGTCGTTTATTCGTTTTCACAAAGCAGACGATAACCGTCCGGCGTTTGCTCGCGGAGCGTCTCAAAATCCGTGTCGAGCAGCTCGCGGCAATCGCGCTCCGCCTCAAAGCGGACGCAGACGCCGCAGGATGAGCTCAGCTCGCGCGGCACCGGTCCGGAGATCGGCCGCAGCCCGGCGTTTTTCAGCGCCTGCGCCGTGCGCAGTGCGCTCAGGTGCGTGTGGAAGGTTGCAATGTAGCGGCTCATTTTTTCGCCGCAAGCGTCAGCGTGAGCAGAAATTCGTCGTCCGGCTCCGCCCTGACCTCGACGGAGTAGCCTGCGTTTGCCGCGAAGCGCGACACATTTTCCTTTGCGCAGGCGTTGTCCACCAGCACCTCCAGCGCGGCGGGCTTGTTTTTTTGAATCTCCTTCTGCGTCATAACGACGGGCAGCGGGCAGGAAAGACCTCTGGCGTCAATCATTTTGCGTCTCCTTTCTTTGCCGAAAGCGTGCAGACGAAACTCAGCGCGGCTACGACGATCAGGCAGATTACGACGGCCAGACGGCCGTTTTCGGTCGTGCCGTCGGCGGAGGACGCGAGCTTGAAGTTGTGGGCGAAGGCCGCGCCGGCGATCATACCCATGACGGTAATGGACGAATCGGAGTTGCCCTCACCGGCCAGCACGAGCTGACGCAGGGGGCAGCCGCCGAGCAGTGCCGAGCCCCAACCGACGAGCATCATGCCGAGGAAGTTCCACAGGCCGTCGGAATGCGCAACGGGCTGGTTGGCAAAGGAGAAGCCGTTGAAGTTGCCGAGGATCAGGTTTCCGGCGAATACGGTGGCGATCACGGTCGCAAAGCCGGCGATGAGGCCGAAGTCCTTGAAGAGCACCGCGTCGCGGATGCCGCCGGCCATGCAGAAGCGGCTGCGCTGTGCGATCGCGCCGACGACCAGACCGGCCAGCAGCGCGGCGTACCACGGGGCGCGCATGGAGCCCGGACCGGAGGTGGAGGACTTAAAGATGCCGTAGAAGCCGGTCAGGCAAAGCAGGAACAGCGCCAGCAGCGCCACGGGGAAGGCGGAAGCCTCGGCGTTGGACTGCTTATAGGCGCGGTTGAGCGTGAAGCCCTTTTTGAGGAACAGCGTACCGGCAAGAATGCCGACGATGAAGCCGAGCAGACCGACGACCGCGTTCAGGTCGCCGCCGCCGATGCGGATGACCATGCGCAGCGGGCAGCCGAGGAAGACCAGCGCGCCGATCATGACCATCGCGCCGAGGCCGAAGCGCAGCGCGGGAGAGCTGCCCGCGCGGCCCTTGAACTCCTTGCGGCACAGGGCCATGAGCATCGAGCCGAACAGAATGCCGACGATTTCCGGGCGGAAATACTGCACGGCGGACGCCGAATGCAGGCCGAGCGCACCCGCAATGTCGCGCTCGAAGCAGGCGATGCAGAAGCCCATGTTTTTGGGATTGCCCAGCCATGCCAATACGACCGCGGCGATGCCCGTCACAAGACCGGCGAGAATGGGCAGCCGGTTGAATTTCTTTTTCATATTCTCATCCTTTCTCTGAACATAGGGTTATTCTTTCTATAGAATAACACTTTGTGAACGCCCTGTAAATACATTTTTGCTTTTTTTGAGAAAAATTGTCGGATTATGTGTGCGTGAGCCGTCAAAATCTCCTGCGGCTCTTGACAGCGCCGAAAAAAGCTGATAAAATATGAAAAAATCTTGACGAAGGGGGCGAAGGTCGTGTATCATATCTTGACAGACAGACAGACAGACAGACAGACAGACAGACAGACA
>CAKUDE010000055.1 GCA_934645175.1 uncultured Oscillospiraceae bacterium | reverse complement strand
CTATCATAACACCAGCCGAGATTGCACTGCGCATTGGCGTGTCCCTGCTCGGCAGCACGGCGGTACCACTTGACGGCTTCGGCGGCGTCCTTTTGTATGCCTGTCCCGCTATTATAACACCAGCCTAGACTGTATTGCGCACCGGCGTGCCCCTGCTCAGCAGCGAGGCGGTACCATTTGACGGCTTCGGCGGCGTCCTTCTGCACACCTGTTCCGTAGAAATGGCATTCGCCGAGATTGTTCTGTGCCATGGCGTATCCCTGCTCTGCGGCGCGGCGGTACCATTTGACGGCCTCGGCGGCGTCCCTTTGCACGCCTGTTCCGCTCCTGTAGCATACACCGAGATTGTTCTGTGCCTTGGCGTTTCCCTGTTCGGCGGCAAGACGGAACCATTTGACGGCTTCAACAGCATCCTTCTGCACACCGATTTCGTAGTAATAACACCAGCCGAGATTTTTCCGGGCATCGGCGTGTCCCTGCTCGGCGGCGAGACGATACCATTTGACGGCTTTGGCTGCGTCCTTCTGCACGCCTGTTCCGTATTGAAAGCACCAGCCGAGACTGTTCTGCGCATCGGCGTTTCCCTGCTCGGCAGCGAGACGGTACCATCTGACGGCTTCGGCGGCGGCGGTTGAATCGCAGGCTATTTCGTTTTTCTGATCGCGGAAGTACCGTGCGACCGAAAGCTGCGCCTGCGCGTCTCCCGCCCGTGCCTTTCGGAGGGTCTCGCACATCGCCGAATCGTTTATATGAGAGAACCATGCCGCGTGGCAATCGTCCAGCTTTTCCGAGATGCGGGTGGGGAAATCCGGTGCTTCCGTGGAATCGTGATCGAAATAGTTCTTCAGAGCCATTTGGTAGAATCGACTTGCCCAAAGCAGGTTTTGCCTATTGGCGGAGGAAGCGGCGAGGTCGCCGAACTTTTCATACCGGAGGTAGTATTTGCAATCAGAAAAAACCTTGTCGGTAAGCGGACTCGAGTATATTTGATCTAATTTTTTGATAGTACCATTTCGGCCTGCGTATGTTATGATATAATGAAGAGAGATCAGGTAAGAAAGGCAGGCTTCGTCTCCTGCCTCCAAACCCTTTCCAAGAATGCGGCCTGCCGCATCGTAATGGGTCTCGCCCTGAGAGCACAGATTTTTAACGGCGAAAAGAAATATTTCCGGACGACCATGCTCTGCTGCAATATCGTCCTTTGCTGCCTTGCGGACGGCCTCCGGCTCCATACCGTCATAGCGGCTCTGGTACAGGCCGCATTTTCCGCCATGTTCGCTGCAATAGCAGCAGTTTTGGCACATATCCATAGAATTCATACCCCCCTGACGATTTCTGCGCTTTTTTGACATCTTTTCTCTTTCGGCTTTATTGTAGCATTCCCGGATGCCAAATTCAATAAGAAATCCGTCGTTTCTTGACCTTTTTGGGGGAAAATCTGCATTTCGGCAAATTTCTGAGAGAAAAGTCCGGGCTGTTCTCCAAAAGTCGTATTCCGACTTGCGTTTTGCGGGAAAATACGGTATGATAGGAACAATTCGACGTGATTTGACAAGCAAATGCGTGGCGAACAAAAAGGAAAGGGAATAAAGAACTATGGATGCGAAGATGCTCTGTGACATGCTCCCGCAGCCGGTTTTTCTGGTGCGCGAGGAGAAGGTTGTCTGGTGCAACGGCGCTTGTTTTGGACTTGTGACGGAGGGAATGTCGCTCCGCGAACTGACGGAGGATGGGGGAAATCTGTTTTCACTGCGTCATGAAGAGCAAACGCTGAACCTGCCGCTGGTGCTGGGCGGTTGTGTACCCTACAATGCCTATATCACACATACGGACGAGGGAGACCTGTTTTTCGCGGCGCCGGCCGGAGTGGAAAATGCCGGAGCCGCCCCTGCGGTTGCGATGGCGGTTACGCTTCGACGCTCGGTTACGGCGGCGGTCAATGCTTCCGCGAAGCTGTTTGCCATGCTGGACGATTACGACGATCCTATGCTTATGCAGGAGGCGGCGGCGCTCAATCGATCCCTGTACCAGCTGATGCGCCTGTGTTCACAGCTTTCCGACGGCGGGCAGATGCTCCGCCGCAGACAGCCGGTGCACCGGGTTGCGACGGAGCTGTGCGGCTTTTTCAGAAGCTTTGTCCGGGATGCCTCGGCACTGCTCGACGGCGCAGATCGGAAGCTCTGCCTGCAGCTGCCGGAGGGAGCGGTGATGGGCGATATCGACCCCGTACTGCTGGAGCGGGCGCTTTACAATCTGCTGTCCAACTCGCTACGGTTCACGCCGCGCGGCGGGACAATCACCTTGAGCGCCGAGAGACGGGAACGTGAGCTGCTTGTTCGTTTTTCAGACGACGGGGAGGGAATTTCTCCCGCCGTTCTGGCAACGCTCTACAGCCGCTTTGAGGATCCCTTCGGCGACCCGCGGCGCGGCATCGGACTCGGTCTGCCGATCGTGCGCGAGATCGTCCGTCTGCACGGCGGGACGATGAGCGTCGGCGGAAATCCCGACGGCCATGGCACCTGCGTCACCTTTACGCTTTCGCTGCGCGCCGACGTGGTGGAGCTGCACAGTCGCCGCCCGAATTTCGATTATTGCGGCGAATACCACCACGGTCTTGTGGAGCTTTCGGATGTGCTGGACGCGGAGCGGTATGATCCGCGCGAAGTGAGATGAAAAAACGGAATATTTTGTGTACCTCGCTCGTATATATTTTGCGGGGTGATTCCGATGGCAATGACGAACGAGCCGGTGCAGAACCATTCGCTGCATCTGGAAAACCGCGCGAAGCTGCAGGTTACGGGCGTGCGCGAGGTGGAGAGCTTTGACGAGGAGACGGTTGTGCTGCATACGCCGCGCGGCGTGTTGGTGATTCGGGGAGAGGGGCTGCACTTGCAGACGCTTTCCATCGACGGCGGCAACGTGATTGTGGACGGCTCTGTCCAGAGCCTGAGCTATGAAGAGGCGCAGAAGTCCGGCGGCTTTTTTGCGCGGCTGTTCCGCTGATGGAGCAGCCGGTCGTATCGCAGGCGCTCGGCTTTGTATTGGCATTGGCGTTGGGCGCGGGTCTGGGTGTGCTTTATGACCTGCTGCGCGGGCTGCGACGCAGCCTGCGCTGGCTTACGCCGCTTCTGGACGGGCTGTTTGCTCTGACGCTGTTGACGGCAAACGTCCTGTTTTCACTGACCGTCGGCAGGGGAGAGTTCCGGCTGGCGAGTCTTTTCGGCGAAGCGGCGGGATTGACGCTCTGGTTTTTGACGCTGAGCCGTCTCTTTTGTCGCCTGAGTGTCGCCTTTTGGCGAGGCGTGACGTTTCCTGTCCGCCTGCTCGGGCGAATCGTCGGAGTTTTTTTAAAAAAATCTCGAAAAAAAATAAAAAATCTCTTTTCAAGCGCGAAAAAATCGGTTACAATGAAAGAAGCCCGCAGGGTGCGACATTTACGAACGGAGGAGCCCGAATATGCGACTGCGCAAATCATCACTCATTACAAAGCTGATCCTTCTGACGCTCACGGTGTTTGCGATCGTGACGATCGTGCGGATTCGGCCGCAGACTATTGAACAGCGGCGGCGGTGTGACATAGTGGCCGAACAGGTGCAGGCTAAGGAGCAGAAAATCCGGGAGCTTCAGCAGGATATCGATCAGCTTGGCACGGATGAGGCGGTGCGGAAGATCGCCCGGGATCGTCTGAACCTGGTCGGAGACGGCGAAATCGTGTTTATCGACAGCGGAAAATAACGAAGGAGCGATACGGCGTCTATGGATCTGAAGGTCGGCGACATTCTCGAAGGTAAGGTAAAAAGCATTACAAAATTCGGCGCGTTTGTGCTCCTCCCCGGAAACCGTACCGGCATGGTGCATATTTCCGAGGTGTCCGGTACATACGTCAAGGAGATCCGCGACCACCTGACCGAAGGACAGACGGTGCGCGTGAAGATCCTCGGCATTGATGAGGCGGGCAAGATCAGCCTGTCGATCAAGCGCGCCCAGGAGCCGCAGCGCCCGGCGCAGCCGGCTCCGCGCACACAGGGTGCGTTTCGCACCGAGTCTGTTCCAAAGACCCCGGCGACCTTTGAGGAAAAGCTCAAGCGCTTTATGCAGGAGTCGGACAGCAAGCTCGCCGGCTGCCGCCAGTATGAGCATAAGACCAGGACCCGCAGAAGATAAATCATTGGCCGCCCCTCCGGGAGAGGGGCGGCTTTTTCGGAGGCACACATGAAACACGTTTTGATTACCGGCGGTAGTCGAGGAATCGGCGCGGCCTGCGTCCGCGCTTTCGCCGCACGGGGAGAGCGCGTCAGCTTTTTTTATCGCGTTGATCACGAAAGCGCGGCGTCTGTCGCAGCAGAGACAGGAGCACGGGCACTCTGCTGCGATGTGGCCGACGGCGATGCGGTTTGCCGCGCAATTGCGGCGCTTCCGCCCGTGGATATTCTCGTCAATAACGCCGGGATATGCCACTACGGCCTGATCTCGCAGATTACGCAGGCGCAGTGGGATCGGCTGTTTGCAGTCAATGTCGGCGGTATTTACCACACCGTGCGTGCGGTGCTGCCCGCAATGCTCGCGGCGCAGGCCGGAGCGGTCGTCAATATTGCCTCCATGTGGGGACAGATCGGCGCCTCCTGTGAGGCGGCCTATTCCGCCACAAAGGGCGCGGTCATCGCACTGACAAAGGCTCTGGCGCAGGAGCTGGGGCCGTCCGGTATCCGCGTCAACTGTGTCTCTCCCGGCGTCATTCTGACGGATATGGTCGCCAATGTTTCCGCAGAAACGCTTTCTGCGCTGGCGGAGGAAACGCCGATCGGCCGCAATGGTACACCGGAGACCGTCGCGGAGGCCGTTGTATATCTGGCGTATGCCGATTTTGTGACGGGGCAGAATCTGCCTGTCAACGGCGGTTTTGTGCTTTAGACTCGGGGAGGAATACAATATCTTGTTGCCTGCCAAAAAAGAGAGCGCAAAAGTCGGCCTTTTTCTGACTTTTCCGAGTCGGCGCGCCGTGGTATAATGATACTCCACAGAGAAAGGAAGTGAGTGCCGTGCAGGGGCTGACTCTGACAAGTGAAGAACTCCGTAAGCTGCTGAGCTGCGGCTGCCCGGAGGCGGTGTCACTTTATCTGTACCATAAGGCAAAGCTCCCGCCGGAGACGGCGGCGGATAATCTGCATGTTCCGAGTGCAAGGCTGATTATGGCAAAGGACTGCCTGCGGCAGCTCGGCCTGTGGAAGACTGAAAAGCGCCCCGAGCTTCAGCCGGAACGTCCGGCGTATTCCGAGCAGGATGTGAGCGCCGCTTTGCGCGGAAAGGATTCCAGCTTCCCGCGACTGGTCGGCGAGGCGCAGCGCCGCCTCGGCCGTACACTTTCCGGTGAGGAACTGAAGATTTTGCTGTCGCTGACGGACTATCTGCGGCTCCCGGTTGAGGTCGTCGGTCTGCTGCTGTCGTACTGCATTGAGCGCGCACGGCGGCAGGGCGGGCGGACGCCCGCGATGCGCACCATCGAGCGCGAGGCCTACCGCTGGTTTGACGAAGGCATCGACACGCTTGAACAGGCGAGCTTCTATGTACAGACGCAGCTTGCCGTACATACACGAGTGCAGCAGTTACGGCTGCTCCTGCAGATCGACGGCCGGCGCCTGACGGCGACGGAGGAAAAGCTTCTTTCCTCCTGGATCACGATGGGCTTTTCCGATGAGGCGATTGCGATGGCCTACGAGCGTACCTGCCTGAATACCGGCGCACTCAAGTGGCCCTATATGAATTCGATTCTGACAAGCTGGCATGAGAAGGGACTGCATACGCCGCAGCAGATTACCGAGGGCGATATCCGCAGTACCGCGAAAGCCGGTCAGCACGGCGGCTATCAGCGCCATGATGATGCGCTTTCGCCGAGAGCGCGTCAAGCCGTTGCACGCGCGATTGCCGAGGGAAGGGAGGACTGAAGATGGCATACTCCGAACAGGTACTACGCCGAGCCAGAGCGCGGCTGGAGGCCGCTAAGGCCGAGCGTGTCCGTGAAAACGAGGCGCATCGCCGCATTGCGTATGAGAGATACCCCCGCTTGGAGGAGATCGACCGTGAGCTTCGCCGCACGATGGCACGGCTGACCGCTGCTGCGCTGCGGCGTGGTGAGGATCCCGGAGAGTCCGTGGCGGAGGTACGCGAGCACAATCTGGCGCTCCAGCGTGAGCGGGAATGGATTCTGGAGGCGGGCGACTTTGAGGACGGCTATCTGGATGACCAGCCTATCTGCCCCGAATGCGGCGGCTCCGGCTACTGCGGCTCGCAGATGTGCTCCTGCCTGCGGGAGCTGTGCCGTCAGGAGCAGAAAAAAGAGCTGACGAGCTTGCTTGGCAGCGGGCGCGAGAGCTTTGACAGCTTCCGCTCAGACGTATATCCTGACGAATATGATCCCAAGCTGGGTGTCAGTCCCCGCGCGCTGATGCAGTCGAATTTCCACATCTGCAAGCGTTATGCCGCAAACTTTTCATCCCAGTCCGGCAACCTCCTGTTCAGTGGTGCGACAGGATTGGGGAAAACCTTCCTCTCGGCCTGTATTGCCCGTCAGGTAGCCGATCGCGGCTTTTCCGTAGTCTATGACAGTGCCATTCGTATGTTTGCGGATTTTGAAGCGGTAAAATTCGGCACGGACGACGCGGAAAACCGCGGCCGCACGCGCAAGTATTTTGAATGCGATCTGTTGATCGTTGACGATCTCGGCACGGAGATGACGACGCAGTTTACCGTTTCCGCGTTGTATGATATTGTGAATACCCGCCTGATGGACGGCCGGGCGACGATTCTTTCGACCAATCTGACCGATACGGAGCTGGAGCGGCGCTACAGCCCACAGATTGCCTCGCGTCTGACGGGCAGTTACCGCCTGATCCAGTTTGCCGGTCAGGATCTGAGAAAGCTCCTTTCGCCGGTCTGAACCGCACCCCATTTGTTAGACAATGTGGTATAATGTCTAACGAATGGGGTGATTTTTATGGCAAAGGGAGTACC
>CAKUDE010000054.1 GCA_934645175.1 uncultured Oscillospiraceae bacterium | reverse complement strand
CCTTGCGAATCGGCTATCCCAACACCTGTTGAGCAGGAACAGGGGATAGTCTATCAGAATCGAACTAGACAGGGGGAGAAGGGCCAGATGTTTTCGATCAAGGTGACTAACCGTTCCGATGTACGGCTTGTTATAAATTTCGAGCCGCAGGCGTTTAGTGCGGCACTGATTGCTTCAATGGGACGGTCTGACGATGAGAAGCGTTCTGCATTCTGCGATTCCGTTCGGTTGCAGATGTCACGAGGTGGTGCTGTTACGATGAAGATCAACGGCACGTCCGTTTTGCCGACCGATTTCGCGACCTGGCCTTCGGACGAATGGAAAAAGGTCGAGTTCCAGACCGTGGTAATACTGCCGGAGAACGTTGCGGGTGAGACGGATCTCGTACAGGGGAAGATCCGCGAATGGGGATGCCTCGTCATGGGCACTTTTCTCGCACTTGTCAGAATTGACCTTGTCGAACGGAATCCGAAGGTCGATACCAACTCGCTGATGCCGCAAACGGAGGGCGATCGGTTCTCGATTATCGTGAACAAGTACGAGCGGAGTACCGTCAACCGTTACTTGTGCATCGCCAAGAATGGCGTGAGGTGCTCGGTTTGCGGCTTTGACTTCAGCGAGAAATACGGGCCGCTTGGCGATGGATTCATCCATGTTCATCATGTTGTTCCGGTGTCTAAACTTGGGCCGGGTTATGTGATTGATCCCGAGAATGACCTGACGCCAGTTTGCCCAAACTGTCACGCCATGCTTCATCGCAAGGATCCTCCATATTTGCCCGAAGAGCTTCGGCAGATAATTGACGGCGTGAGACGAACACTTGATTACCAGATGGTACGACCGTCATATCGTATGGCGGCAGAAAACGCCGAAACAGTCTATGGGAAGGACGAGTAATGTCAGATCCAAAGCGGAAGACCAATTTTGCATGTAGAAAATGCCTCAAGGGCGCATCAGCATTCTTGAAGACACAGATTGCATTGCTGCGTGTCAATGGTCGTTCGCCCGAGACTTCCGCTGCCATAAGCAAACTGAAGGCGTGCATTAGATTGCTCAACGAGGCCAGTCTATCCTCGCCCGACCCGATGTCGGACAAGGGCAAAACAACAGTCTTTGTCGGGGATGAATCGAAGAATGTACCCGCAAAAGCGTTAAAGCCAGGCACGTATGTGAAGAACTATTTTAGTTGGCTTGCTGCTTCTGGCATAGAGTTGCCTAAGTCAGCGATCTGTGATGGATTGAGCTTAAAGTGGAGTGTTAAGAATCTAGATCTCTGGCGGCCATTGTTTGCGACAAAAGACACACTTACTGAGGATGATCGCAAGGGGCATCGCTTCTGGAGCACGGCGTTTGATTTTGCCGGAACCTCGTTGTACGTCAATAGCCAGTGGTACGGGAATAAGCGAGGCATCAAACAGAAAGTTGGTTTTGATAGATTTGCCGTAAAACTTGCAGAAGCTTGTGGTTTGTCTTTTTCGCCATATGCATTGCCCGGAATACCAGAGTTGAGGTTGGGATCCGACACAACCGCTCCCTCTCGCGATAGCGACGATGGTGTTTCCACTGCGTCTGGAGTGACGATTCGCATTACTTCGATGAAAAAGAGAACATTTCGCTTCAAGGGGTAGTCATGATTTCGACAAGAAATAACTTCACTGCGAAGGTCGTGGATTTAATGCCGCGAGAAAAAATGATTCGTGCGGCAGACCCAAAGGACGTTGATGATGTAGCTTTACTTGCTGTGCTGCTTAAGACGGGTACGAATGGGTGTGATGTTGTGGAGTTGTCTCGCCGATTAATTGAAGCGTTTGGTTCTTTGAAAGGCCTTGTTGATTCTGATTGGCGTCGAATTGAAAACAGGATAGCGGAGTACAACAGGGAATGCCCCGCCCGGCCGATCAAGGGAATTGGTCGCGTGAAGTGTCTTGAACTATCGGCTGCATTTGAGCTTGGACGACGCGGAACTCGGTTGACTCATCAAGAATTGTCTCTGAAAAGCGTCCGCAATGCTAAAGACGCTTACTCGTTGTTCAGAGGAATTGTGGCTGTTGCAGAGTGTCAGGAAACGCTTTATGTTTTGCCTCTGGACGCAAAGCATAGACCGATGTGCGAACCTTTCAGGGTTTCACTTGGGACGGTTGACTACACGCCGGTCGTAGCACGTGATGTATTCCGTAAAGCAATCTCGTGGGGAGCGCAGGCGGTCGTAGTGGCCCACAATCATCCGAGTGGTGATCCTACGCCGAGTGCTGATGATTTGGAGGTGACTAAAATGCTTGTCGCCGCGTCAAAATTGGTTGACGTTGTCCTTCTGGATCATCTTGTGCTGGGAGCTCCAAATTCTGCCGGAGGACTCGGTTACTCGTCGATCATTACGCTCTTGAGATAGAAAAGTATGGGAAACATCCGAAAGTACATCGGCCAAAGCGAGTCGACATTTCCTTGTCGTGATGATAACGAGGTCTATCAAAGATCCAAGACTGCATAAGGGAGTATGATGATGAAAGCGCTAATCGATACAGATATCCTCCTTCGTCATGATACGAAGAAAAAACCTCATCAGGATACGGAGAAGTTGTATTCTTGGCTCGACCGTGCGGGATACGAGAAATGGATCGTTCAGTCGTCGGCTGATCTACTCACGTCGCAAGTTCTGAAGCGGACAGAGACCTATTCGGTTTTCTCAAGGTCAGTTTTGTCTGTAGAAGTTGAGGCTGTCGGGCATCGTCTGGACGAGTCAGGGCAGCGACGAGACATTGTTGAAACGCTCGACCAGCTCTATCGCGACAATGCCGAAGTCGTCATATCGGAGAATGCCGATTTGTATTTGATGGCGCAGGCGCTGGGTGTTTCTGAGCGAGTCTTCAACATTTCGTCTTTCCTCGAGAAATGTACATCAGAGCATCCCGACTGGGTCGATTACCGGGTGCTCAGCGTACGCAGAACACAGTTCAGTAACATCGATATTTCTGACCCTTTTTTTGATTCGCTCAAGGAATCCTACGCGGAATTCTCGGACTGGTTCAATCGCAAGAATGACGAATATGCATATGTCTCAACATATGGAGGGAAAGTAATCGCATTTCTGTATCTGAAGCTGGAAGACGAGAAAGAACCATATCCAGGCATGAATCCTCCTTTCCGACCGTGCAAGCGACTGAAGATCGGAACGTTCAAGGTCGAGGCATCCGGTTTCCGTCTGGGTGAGCGCTTCCTCAAGATCGTTTTCGACAACGCAGTGCAGTTTAATGTCGATGAGGTTTACGTTACGATCTTCGACAAGGATGACGAAACCAGACGGCTTATGCAGACATTGGAGAAATGGGGGTTTGTAAAATATGGCACAAATGCCGGTGTCCGTGATCTGCGCGGTGTTTCAAGATGTGGCGTATCGCTTTTAGTTCTAGAGATCGTTGATCTCCACAGGTAACGAGAGAATGGAATGAATTATGAAAACAAAGGAGTTGGATAGAATGATGAAAGTATGCAGAATGTGTCATGGAAAGTTTGAGAAGCTTGCGCACTCTCATATAGTCCCAAGAGGGCTGATTCCCAATACACAAAAACAAGGGAAGAGTATGCAGTCGTTCGGAGACAATGGCAAAGGACGAATGTTGCACGATGCACTCTGGGACGAGAATATTCTCTGTAGTGATTGCGAGAAGAAATTAAACATATATGATACCTATGGAGTTCAAATATTGCGCGATGCCAAAGATGCTCAAGTCGCTACATTAGACGGGACAGACAGTAAAGTGTGGCTGACCATAAATCGAAGGCTGTTGCGTGGGTTTCTTGCATCGTTGCTGTGGCGTTTCTCTGTCTCCCAGCTACAAGAGTGCGCATCAATGTTTCTTGGGTCTGAATATGAGAACAAAATAGCGGGCGATATTCTAAATAATGGGACATTCGCCTATGTTGACTCCATCCTAGCGTTTGTGAAATCCAATTTCTCGGAAATTATTAGGCCCCCGATGGCTACAAAAGTCCCATGTGACTATGGCGAGAAGATCGACGGTTGGGTGTTGATGATACCGGGGGTGAAGATAGTCGTTTCTATGGGGGCAACACCACGACTTCTAGCCAACAATTCGCTAGAAGTAGTCTTGAACGGAGAAAAAATGAACGTATCGTCATCAATTAATGACAGTGTTAATTCAATTCCATTCGTAATACCTGAGTTGCCAATGTTGGCTTTAGATTCTGGGGAATTGGAAAGATGTTACAATAAGGACAAAGAGTTGAAGGCATCAGCGCGTTGAAAAGTTTCTGTTAGTGTGGAATAATGGGGTAATTCAACGAAAACCGTCTTTGAATAGCTCGCGGATCGCTCGATCGGTGCGGGACACGAAGAAGTAGAAGGAATGGGGGCATCGAAATGAAGAAATTCCTGTTTGATACTTGGTACGGCGCATTCTCCGTCTGGGGCGGCGCGACGACCCTGATGCTCGCCATATGCGGTCTTGAGCATTTGTCGCCCGTGAAATTCCCGGCCGAAGTCGGGAAGTGGATCGTCTTTTCGCTGCTGGCCCTGCTGGCGGTTTCGGGACTTTTGTTCTTTGCCGCGTGGATCGTCTCGCTCGTCAAGCGCCGCTGGAAGCGGGCGGCGCTCCAGGCGGTGGTCGGCTTGGTCTGGACGGCCGGGTTCTTCGTGGCGCTGGTCGCGATGGCCCTCATGTCGATGCTCGGACCGGACGAAGACAAGTTCGCGGACGGCTTGACGATCCCGCCGAATGTCGAGAAAGACATTCTGATACCGGAGCGGGAGTGCAGGAGCGATTCGTTTTCGACGGTTGACGTCTATGACGACGACTTCGCGCGGCGCGTCTTCAAGAGTCTCGGACTGGCTGGTGGAGACGATCCGGCGGTGAATTGCGATCTTGTCGGGCTTTCCGGTCTCGTCCACAATCGTCGAAAAGAACTGCTGGCATATCTCGCCCGCCACCCCGGCTGGTGGCTGCACGAGGATCGCGGGAACCTCTGTGCGACGCGGCGGCTGAGAGTCCGGGGCGTGTGGAACCATCCGCTTCACGGGTACTATTCGGGGTATTCGCGACAGGTGTCCCCCGGCGAGGACTTTGAGGCCCTGCGGAAGTCTGCCTACTATCAGACGCGAACGACCATTGGTTTCCCCTATTCTCCGTTTGGGAGGAAGAAAGGAGCGGAGCATCCGGCGACGGGGGTGGTCAAAGCCGAACTGAGAACGGGCAATCTCGGCTCGTTCGGAAGCAGCATGCGGTTCGGGGACAAGGACTTCTGCGTCGAGGTGTTCGAGGAGTCGACGGCCCGCGAACGGCGGCTGACGAATGCGGCCCTTGCCTACCTCAAGGACGAGTTCGCCGGATTGAGGCTGCCGGAGGACGCCGCCAAGCGGGGCGCTGACGAGTTCGTCCTGCGCAACGGCATGCAGCCCGGCATCTACAATCTGTCGCTGCGCCTGAATCCGGGCGAGTCCGGCATCACCTATCTGAAGGCGTTCGAGGTGACCAGGGGGACACGATTGTCCGAGGACCGGCTCTATGATCGCTCGAACGAGCGCATCGGCTGGTCGAAGAATCCGGACGAGAAGTTCCTCTACGAAAACGAGTTCACGATCTACGAGGGCGACTGGGGCAAGCCCTACGCCGCCCGCATCGGGGTCTGGTTCCGTCCGGATTCGGGCAAACCGGAACGCAAGTTGATCGAGCGGGTCTGCAAGATCGAGGGCTGGCAGCGGTGAAGAATCTCGAAGCGAAAGAAGGCCTGTCCGGGACGCTGACATGGATTTCAATACCGCCACGCACATGAAATTTTCTCCGCGTGATAGGGTATTGCCGTTTCATATCCCTTGTGGCTGGTGGTGTTGAAATCCGGTATTTTGGATGCTTTCGGCAGAGAAAAGTGGAGAAAAATAGAGAAAGCAGAGAGAATGATATATTATAGAAAGTCCAAATTCTCTGTTCTCTGGTTCGTTGAGGGCAAATATGACTGATTTCGGACTTAAGGCTTCGGGGGTTCGAATCCCTCTCCCTCCGCCAAAATTTCTGAATAATAGAGAGAGCCGGTCATCCGGCTCTTTTGCATTGAGAACAGGCCGGTGGGGAGCGGCTTTATGCAGCCCCCTGAAACGGCAACCGAACACCCAACCCAACCGAGGGGCGATATGCTATACTTGGAAACATGAAGAAAGAATTGTCGTCTCTTTTGTCTTTGGTGTGCGTGTTTTCCCTTGGCGTTGCCGGGATGGCGTGTGGCGCGGATGCGTTGGCGGAGGGGTTCGCGGACCCGCCCGCCGAGTCGCGGCCGCGCACGTGGTGGCACTGGATGGACAACAACATCTCGCGCGCGGGCATCACGAAGGACCTGGAGGCGATGAAGCGGGCGGGCCTTGGCGGCGCGACGATCCTCGACATCGCGGAGTTCCGGCACGACAAGGGGGCCGTGAAGAGCCTTTCGCCCGAATGGTACGGGATGGTGAACTGGGCGGGGCGCGAGGCCGACCGGCTGGGGTTGTCGCTCTCGTTCCACAACTGCCCCGGATGGAGTTCGTCCGGCGGGCCGTGGATCAAGCCCGAGAACGCGATGAAGATGATGGGCTGGACGGAGACGGTCGTGACGGGCGGCGCGCCCGTGCGCGTGCGCCTGCCCGCGTGTCCGAGTCCCGTCGGGTTCTCCCGCGACGTCGCGGTCGTCGCGTTCCCCTCCGTGCCGGGCGACGCCTACGACGTGGGCGCCTATACGCCCGTCGCGACGAATGTCCATCTCGACGCCGCGCTCAAGACGCCCGCCGTCCCGAAGGGCTGCGCGTGGGTCGTCGGCACGCAGGGCGCGAAGACCGAGCAGTGGCTGGAGTATGCGTTCCGCGCGCCGGTGGAGATCGGGACGGTGCGCATGCGGATCGGTCCGCAGTTCGCGCAGTACCATCTCAACAACCAGGTCACGTGCGCGTTCCGCGTCTCCGACGACGGGACGGCCTGGCGCACGCACTACGTGTCGGACTCGACCCAGAAGGAGGATCCAACGGTCTTCTCCTTCCCGCCCGTCACGACGCGCCATCTGCGCGTCGTCTTCCGCCGGGTGGGCCGCACGAACACGGGCTGGGCCGCCATCCGGGGCGTGGACTTCGCCCCCGGCGAGCGCGTGCCGCACGCCTCGCGC
>CAKUDE010000053.1 GCA_934645175.1 uncultured Oscillospiraceae bacterium | reverse complement strand
CATAGCTTCAAACTTTTTATACTTAGCTTTGCCGGTAATTGACTTAACCCGGCTCCACCAAGTCTTTTCAGTTGCGCTCCAAAGCCCGTTTTCACAAGCTCTCTCGCGCTCCCGTCTGGTGCTTTTCGTTTCGTTCGTTGTTTAATTTACAAGGTACACGTCCCACGCGGAACAGTCATTATCATAGCAGATATCAGCCATCTTGTCAACTACTAATTTTACTTATTTTTGACAATTTTCGTTGCCGTTCGGCTTTGTTCTGCTCGCTGTCCTCGCGGACAGCTTGGTTAGACTACCATATGCTGCGACACTTTGCAACCCCTAATTTCGCTTTTTGTCGCCTTGCTATGGAAGGTGCTTTTCCATAAGTTCAGCTTATTTTAGTTTTTACTTATTGCTCTCCATATGTTTATATAATGAAGCGCCGTAGCTTTTGACCAGATTGCAGAATATGTCCCGCATGACGTCTGACACCTTCTCGTTCCGCGCACTCATGACGGATCGAACGCCCCTTGACAATATCAAAAGCGAGAATATAATGCTATAAGAAAATGGTTCATGGCAGCGTGGTATGCATTGCCGCTCTGAAGCCTTGACAGTACAGGAGAGAATGTCGTAAAAAAGCTATATGAGAAAAACGAGTTGACCTTTGCCCTCGTGTGTATCGCAGTTTACTGCGCTCTGCAATCCCTGGCAAATCCGCTGAACGAGATCATCGGGGTCGAATATGCCGCAAGCGCCGCCTTCTGCATTCTGCAGGCCATTGTTCTTTTCGTCTTCATTCGGAAAAACAGCTTGCAGAAGCGATACGGACTTTGCAGATCACCGATCGCCGCTTCGCGCTTCCTTTATTATATACCTCTTGTTATTCTGGCATCGGGAAACCTCTGGAACGGCGCTGCCATCAATTACGCGCCAGTGGAAACGGTCTGCCGCATCGTGTGCATGCTCTGCGTTGGGTTTTTGGAGGAAGTGATCTTCCGGGGCCTTCTGTTGATGTCCATTGCAAGGAAAAACGTAAGATCGGCGATCATCATCTCCAGCGTGACCTTTGGCGTCGGGCACATTATCAATCTGTTCAACGGCAGCGGCATGGATCTGGTGACCAACCTGTGTCAGATCGTCTTTGCCATCGCGGTAGGCTTCCTGCTGGTCACGATCTTTTACCGCGGCGGCAGTCTGCTCCCCTGCATCATCACCCATGCCGCCATCAACACGCAGGGCACCTTCGCAAACGATACGGGGCTTACGGCGCAAATGCGCCTTGTGCATGTCGCTGCACTGATATCGGTAACGGTCGTCTATGCTCTGGTCCTTACGAGGACGCTTCCGAAGCGTTCTCCGGAAAACGAGAGCGAGACGGACACGCAGACCTGATTCGCGGATAATGCCGGAAAAATCACGAAGAAAGGACCTCTCGAGATGAATAACAGTCCGTTTGTCATAGAGCGCGCACGGCCGGAGGATGCCGCCGAGCTGTTGGCGTATCTGAAGATCGTGGGCGGCGAGACTCAAAACCTCAGCTTCGGCGCGGAGGGCGTGCCGCTCGACCTTGAAGCAGAGCAGGCCTATCTGCAGGCACAGTGCGGGTCGTCTGACAATGTGCAGTATTTTGCCAGGGTGAACGGCGAGATCATCGGCACGGCCAGCCTGAACCGCAATCACAACCGCATGCGCCATCGTGGGGTATTCGGCATCAGCCTGAAAAAGGCATGGTGGGGCTGCGGCGCGGCATCCGCGCTGATGGAGGCCATCCTCGCCTTTGCCCGGGAGAACGGCTTTGAGCAGCTGAACCTGGAGGTGCGCAGCAGCAACGCCCGCGCCATCCGGCTGTACGAGAAGTACGGCTTCCGGAAGCTGTGTACCTTCCCTCACTTTTTCAAGATCGACGGCGAATATATCGATTTCGACCTGATGAATCTGGAACTGAACGACGGGTGCGACTGATGGCGGGCAAGAGCGCCCGTTAATCGGAGGCTCTCTTGCACAGACCGGATGTAAAAACGCAGACATCGACTTATTTTTTATCCCCCCTTGACAAGTAACCGCTCGGTAACTATAATCAAGTTACCGAGCGGTTACTTGTATGAGGAGGCAAATCATGGCCATAGATACGAAGGAACGGATTTTGGAAGCTGCGCTGGAATTATTTGCGCAGAACGGCTACCTTGGGACATCCATGAACGATATTGCAGCGCGGCTGGGATTCACGAAAGCCGCCCTGTATAAGCACTATGCCAGCAAGCAGGAAATACTGGATCGGATCGTGGAGCGGATGAACAGGCTGGACGACGAGCGCGCTGAAGCATATGAAATGCCGGAAGCGGAAACGGATGGCTTTGCGGAGGCGTATATGCACACGCCGATCCAGAGGATCCGTGCCTACAGTCTGGCGCAGTTTGACCACTGGACAAAAGAGGAATTTCCCGCAAACTTCCGTAAAATGCTGACGCTGGAGCAGTACCGCGACCCGAATCTGGCGCGGCTCCACCATGATTACCTTGCGGGCGGGCCGTTGTCATACATGGCCGCGATCTTCCGCAAGCTGACGGACTCCGATGAGGATGCCATGCAGCTGGCGCTGGAGTTCTACGGACCGATGTACCTGCTTTACAGCGTCTACGACGGGGCGGAGGACAAGAACTCCGTTGTTCCCCTGCTGGACGCACATATTGACCGCTTTATTGCCAGAGCAGAAGCCGGTCACAAGGAGAATAGGAGGATCTTATGAAGCTTTATTTCGGAAATGCCGTTACCGCCGCCACAACGGTGATGATACTCGCCCTGTTGGGGTTCATCGGATATTCGGTTTTTAACCGCGCGGATATCCTTTACTGGGGGCGCAGGAGCGCCATCCTGCTGGTGTTCGGCCTTGTGGTGTGCTGCTTCGCGGCGGCGCGGGACGGCCTGGACAAGACCATCCAGCACGCCATCGACGGCAGCTGCGCGCCGGGGCTGTTCCCGCTGGTCAGCGTACCCACCATCATCGGCTGTATCGGTGCGCTGCTGATCATCATTGCCGCCGTCGCCACGCCTATCGCAAAGACACAGCACTCCCGCGAGATCTGGTTCTATGTGATGTCCGGCGGCGCGGTGCTGAAGATCGCGACCATGGAGCTGGCGCGGATCATCCTGTGAGCCGGGCAGAACGGAGACCAGCGGATATGAAGCCGACCGTTATTGACCCGAACGCCACGTCCCGCGCAGAGGCATATGCGCTTTGGATGGATGCCCCCAACCCTATGGTGACCCTGTTCAAGACGCTGGATGTGACGCCGCTCATCCGGCTCAGCCGCAAACGCGGCTGCAAGTTCAATATGCTGCTGTGCTGGTGCATCGGCAGAGCGGCCAGTGAGATCAGGGAGTTTTATCTGCTCCCCGTAGGGCGCGAGCTTCTGCAATATGACAGTCTTGCAGTGAACACCATCGTAAGGAACAGGACTGGGGAGGTCAGTTCCTGCGATGTGCCGTTTTCCGCCGATCTTGTGCAGTTCAGCGCCGACTATCTGCAGTTGACGCGCGAGACGGCGGAAAACTGCGAAAATCACGACCTGCCGGAGAGCATGGTCATCGGCACCTCCGCTATCGTGGATACCGAGATCGACGGCGCCGTCGGCATGAACAGCGGTATTTTCAACAACCCCTTCCTCATCTGGGGCAAATACCGCAGGCATTTTTTCAAGACGACGCTGACGTTGTCGTTCCAATTCCACCACACCCAGATGGACGGCGCACACGCGGGACGTTTTTTACAACGGCTGCAGGAAACCATCCTGACCGCGCCGCGTCAGGTTGACAGTTCCCTCTGAACGCTGAATAATACGGAAAGAGCATCATTATTTCTGAAAAACAAACGGGAAAGAGAGCAGGCGACTATGCAGACGATCTTGATCATTGACGATGACGCCGCCATCGTCGATCTGGAGCAGGAGGTCCTGGAGCGGGCGGGCTACGCGGTGCAGCGGGCCTATTCCGGCACGGAGGCGCTGCTGCTTCTGAAAAGCACCCGTCCCGCCCTGATCCTGCTGGATCTGATGCTGCCGGGACTCAGCGGCGAGGAGGTCCTGCCCCAGATACAGGGCATCCCCGTGATGGTGGTCAGCGCCAAAGCGGCGGTGCAAGACAAGGTGGACCTCCTGCTGGGCGGCGCGGCGGATTACCTCACCAAGCCGTTCGACACAAAGGAGCTGCTGGCCCGCGTGGCCGTGCGGCTGCGGGAGGCGTCCCGCTCTCCGCTGGCGGCAAGCTACACCTGCGGCGGTCTGACGCTGGACACGGCATCCCACCAGGTGTGCGCCGGCGGTATCCCGGTGCAGCTGACCCGGACGGAGTACGCCATTCTGAAGCTGCTGATGCAGAATCCCGGTCAGGTGCCGGCAAAGTCCGTGCTGCTGGACCGCATCAGTGAGGATACGCCGGACTGCACGGAAAACTCCCTGAAAACCCACATCAGCAAGCTGCGCGGCAAGCTGCGGGATGCCTCCGGCCGCGACTATATCGAGGCGGTCTGGGGTATCGGCTTCCGTCTGGCGGCGGGATCTTGACTGTTTCTGGACGATCTTCTTGACCGCCTTCTTGACCTTTGCCTGATAGCATACGGTCGATCAAGCAAAGGAGGTACATCAAATGGAATATGTGCTTGAGACAAGCGCGCTCTGTAAGCGCTACCGTGATTTTGCGGCGCTGAACGGGCTGGATATGCACATCCCCAAGGGTTCGATCTACGGCTTCGTAGGCAGGAACGGCGCGGGCAAGGCCACGCTCATCCGCCTCATCTGCGGTCTGCAGGAGCCGCAGTCCGAAAGGGCGGCGCGCTATCTTGCCGTGATCCGCGAGCGGACGGACGCCATGCGCAGCCTGACGGAGGAGCTGTTCCGCTACTCCGTCATCACCGCCACGGCGGAGGAGCTGCGCAGGGAGACCGTCTGCCTGAACGATGTGCTGGAGCAGAGCCTCGCCGGGTTTTACGGCGCGCTGTCCGCCCGCGGCATTGCGCCTGACATTCAGCTGCCGGAGGAAAAGCTCCTCCGGCAGCTGGACGCCGCTGCGCTGCGGCGCATCTTCGACAATATCCTGAGCAACGCCGTGAAATACACGGACGGCGATCTGACAGTCAGGCTGCTGCCGGACGGCGCGGTCACGTTTTCCAACCGCGCGCCGGCGCTGAGCCGTGTGCAGGCCCAGCGCCTGTTTGACCGCTTCTATACCGTGGAGTCCGCCCGGAGCGCCACCGGTCTGGGGCTGTCCATCCATTCGCCCTTGGCCTGGTGCGCCGCCTGCATTTTCATGAAATTGGTATACATCTTTTCAAACAGCCGGTACGGCCACTGCTGTTTGTTGCCGTCCACGAACCTGCCGAGGAATTTCATCCGGTCCACGGCCCTGCACTTGATGGTCAGCAGCGTCTCACCGTCCATCCGGTGGCCGCTGGCCTCGTAGAAGGCGAGGATCGTGAACCAGTCCAGCATATTCTTCGCCATCATGTTTTCGCCCAGATCCGGCATGTCCTGCATGAACGCAAGATAGTACGCCTCCGCTTTCTGGAAGATCTCGTCGGCCTCACCGGGATACGTCTCCCGGCAGTACCGCTCGCACGGCTTCGCGTATTGCGACCCCGCATAAGCTCTTTTCATGGATAAGCCTCCTTTATCCGCGCTTTCCGACCCGGGAGCGCGGTCATTTTTTTGGAACGGCGGCCCTTTGCCGTCCCGCGTTATTTTTTCAGGATATCCGCTATTTTGGCAAAATCCTCCTTCGCCTCCCCGAAGCACGGCAGCATGCAGTAGCAGTGCACCATCCCCGGCCGGGCGAAGGCGGTGTACGGGACGTCCGCGCGGCGGCAGGCTTCCTCAAAGTCGGGCAGCGCGCCGTAAAGCACCTCGCCGGGAGAAACGGCGACGATATGTCTCGGCTGGGGCAGCGGCTGCGGCTGGGCGTTGTTGTGGGCGGCGATGCCCAGCGCCAGCGCGCCGCCGGAGGAAAAACCGCAGGTGCTGACATTCCCGCCGCCGTACAGCTCGATCATGCGGCGATAGCAGGCATACACCATGTCGTAGGTCTCGGTGATGCAGTGCTCCGCGCAGAGGGGATAAAACGGGAACCACACGTCACAGCCGGTGTCCCGCATCAGCTTGCGCATCACGGGCAGATCGCCCTTGTCCGGCCCGATGACCATGCCGCCGCCGAAGAAATAGAGGATGGCCCGCCGGGAGGGCTTCGGGTTCTCACGGACGATCAGGCGCGGAAAGCCGTTGACCGTGACGGTCTCGTAATACGCTTTGCGGTCAGTGGGCGTAAACACGCCGCAGTGCCGGTTCTGCTTTGCAATGACCCGTCTGATCTCCTCCTCTGGCAGGGCAAAGGACTTTTTTGCGCCGGAGAGCCTGTAGGCCCCGTGGTGATAGCGGCTGAGCGCCTGCACCGCAGGCAGAAGCGCCACATGCTCGCCCCGGCTCTCCGGCGGGACGGCCACGCAGAACGCGATCTCCTCCGGCCGGTCGATGGGCGACTCCACCAGATACAGCCGGTGGGAGATGTCCGTACCGTAGAGCCGCATCCCCTCCAGCGCGGTGCTGCGGAGCAGGGTGGTCCGCTCCGCCACAGAGGGCGTCGTGTACACGCGGCGGTACACGGTCTGCGGCGGCAGCCGGACCAGCTTCACCTGTGACGGCTCCGCGTTGGAGCGCTCCCGGAGGCTTTCAATGTGGCGGTCCAGCTCGTCACGCAGCGTCTCCATCCGCCGAATCAGCGGTGGCAGTGCGCACATCTGTTCTGCACATAAAAAAGGAGGGCTCCATCCGATCGGATGGAGCCTTCCTTTTTCTTCTCGGCTTACCGCTTCTCTCACAAATGCAGCAGTCCCCCCGGACTCAAATCCCAAAAAGAAACACCATCCTTTCGGATGGTGTTTCTTTTTGGAGCGGGCGACGAGGAAAGCGCCGAAGTGCCGCCTGCGGCGGATGAAGCGAGGCGGTTTCGAGGAAGTGTCCCGACTGCCGCGCCGCAACAGCGGGCGGGAGGCGGCTGACACGACGGTGAGCGCCGAGGAGTGTGCGAAAAAAATCACCACCCGAATGGGTGGGGATTTGTGGAGCGGGCGACGAGGCTCGCTCGCAGCGCTGCCGCGCCGCGACACGCACACGGGCACCAAAACGTGCCCCCGGCACGTTTTTCTCGCTGCGCTCGTGCCCTT
>CAKUDE010000052.1 GCA_934645175.1 uncultured Oscillospiraceae bacterium | reverse complement strand
AAAAGAAAAATGAGCACCGAACACCAAGTCCTTTTGCACAGCGACCAGGGTGTTCAGTACTCATCCGCAGGTTATTGTAACCTACTTAAAGAATACAATGTAATCCAAAGTATGTCAAGAGCAGGAAATCCTCACGACAACGCAGTTATGGAAAGTTTTTGGGGGCGCTTCAAGGACACGCTACGCAAGCATTTCCGTTACTGGGAGAGGGATGATCTGAGGTCTACCATTGAACAGGCAATCTACTATTTCAACAACGAACGTCCCGTCCGCAAACTAAATGGAAAACCACCAGTCCTGTTCAGAACAGAACTGGTGGCTTAAGAAATTTTGTGTCTACTAACTATTGACTACTTCACTGTCAAGCGGCAGACCGGTCGTTTTTTGTCTCATCCTCCCGGCGGCGCAGGCGCAGAAACACGCGGCGCAGCCATGCACAGTCGTCCACGCGCAGCGCGCCAAAGAGCAGCACCAGCACCGTAAGAAGCAGCAGATATATCCCGCTGCGCAGCAAAAGCACACGCAGCGCCCCGCCGACGAGCGGCAGCAGCGCCGCAGCGGCCAAAGCCGGAAGCATCGCGCCCAGCGGGCGCAGAAAGTCCGACAGGCGCGGGCGATGTCCCGTCACCTTCAGCAATCTGCGCAGGCTCAGCCAGAGATTGATCCCATGCGTCAGCGCAAAGCTCAGCACATAGCCGCCCACACCGAGACGCGGGAGCAGGAGCAGCAGCAGGATCACGTCCAGCAGCGACGTAAACGTGTTGTAGCGCACACAGCTCAATTGCTCCGCCAGCCCCTTGAGCATTCCGTCAACGATTGCGTCGAGATAGAGCATCAGGATCATCGGTGCAAACACACGCAGGTAACGGCCTGCGCTCTCGCTGCGGCAAACCAGCTCGCCGAGCTGCGGCGCACCGAGCAGCATGACGCCGGAAACCGCCGCGCAGAACAGCAAGGTCATCCGAATACATTTGTCTGTCAGATCGATGATACGCCGCCTCCGGCCGCGCGCACGGCTGCGCGAAAGCTCCGGAATGAGCAGATCGGAAACGGAATACAGAATCGCAGCCGGAAACATCAGTACCGGAAAAACCATCGCATGGATCGTCCCGTAATCCGCCATTGCCTGCTCGGTCGAACCGGCAAAATATGCCAGTCCGAAGGGGATCAGAAGCTGCTCCGCCGTGTTCAGTCCGGCGCGGAGATAATCGTTGAGCGCCAGCGGGACGCTCAGGTGCGTCAGGCGACGGCGAATTCCCTCGCTTTGCGGCGCAATTCCGCGCATTCTGCGGCGGAAACGTGCATAGAGCAGCGCAAAATCAAACACGCAGCCCAGCGAGCTGCCAAGCGTGATCGCGCAGCAGGCGCGGGAAATATCCGCTCCCGCCCAGAAGCGCAGCAGCGCCACCGTAATGCCGACGGAAACCAGCCGCTCGGCAATCTCAATGGTCACAAGCTCGCCGATACGCGCCCCCGCAGTGAAATAGCCCGTCATCACCCCGCACAGACAGCCGAAGGGCAGCAGCAGCCCCATCGCACGCAGGCTCAGGGCGGCATTGGCATCGCGCAGCAGTCCGACCGCAATCGGCTTCGCCAGAAGGACCAGCGCTGCGCCTGCCGCAAAGCTCAGCGCACAGACCAACCGCAGCGCGATGCGCACGGTGGCGCGGACGCCGCCCGGACGTCCGTGGCCGAATTCCTCGGCCGCAAGCGTCATCGCCGCTACGCGCACGCCGGAGGTACCGAGCAGAATCGCAAAAAAGCCGACGGTCGAGATCAACTGCAAAAGGCCCAGCCCTGCCGCGCCGATCTGTCCGGAGATATATACGTTAAACTGAATTGAAATCCATCGCATGAGCAGATTTGCCGCCGTCAGAAGCAGCGCGCCGCCCAGGATTGAAGTCCGTTTTTCCATCCCATCACCCCGTAGATTTTATCGGGACGGGCACAAAACTATGACTTCAAGCCTGCGCGGCGCGAAAAAACTCTCTTAAATTTTCTTTCCGTTCAGCGCGGCGCTTTGTAAGACGTCACCTTCATAGACGAGCTTCAGGGAGAAGAACGGCGCTCCCTGCTCCATGAGCCGGAGAAAAATACGATCGCCCTCCCATTGCGGGAGCTTTGCAAATTCCGCCTTTGGCACCCATTCCAGCACACCCTCGTCACAGTCGTGCACCGTACCGTGAAAGCCGGTTGCATGGAACAGGTGCATATACTCGCCTTCCCAGCAGTCGGAGACGAACGTAACAATACCACAGTAGCGGTAATTTGTCAGTTCCAAGCCCGTTTCCTCGCGAACCTCGCGCAGCAGACAATCCTCAGGGCTTTCGTTTTCTTCGAATTTTCCGCCGATGCCGACCCACTTATCGTGATTCAGGTCGTTTTCCTTTTTGATGCGGTGGAGCAGCAGGTACGCACCGCCGGATTCGATATAGCATAACGTGGTATTTTTCATACGCTTCCCTCCGGCAGCAGCACGGATACGGCATGGTGCAGATTTTCGATCACACATTCCGTGCGCCCGTCGGCCCGTTCGCCGTCAAGCGTCCAGGCCATATCCTCCGGCGCGGTCACACGCACCTGCTGCACCGGAACAAGCGTCAGCATCGGCGTGTTGTATTCCTGTGTGGTCAGCGCGAGCACGCAGTCATTCAGCTCCAGGAGGTTTTTGGGCTTGCGGATCAACAGCAGCTCAAATTTTCCGTCCGCCATATCAACAATAGACGGATCAAGCGTCAATACGCCGGCAACGGAGGTCGAATTGCTCACCGCGCCGAAAATATAGTCGTCCTCATACGCGGTGCCGTCCGGCAGCATAAATCGCAGTCTGCGGCTGCGGATCGCCGGAATCTCCTTGATTCCCGCCAGAAGATAGGCCAGATGACCAAGTGCGTTTTTCAGCGACTGCGAGGTTGCATAGGACGCACGGGTGAACGCACCAAACGACGCGATGTAGGAAAAATAGCGGTCGTTGAAGCGGCCGACGTCAAAAGGCATCGGCACTCCCGTCGCCGCATCGCGCGCGGCCTGAAGCAAATCCTTCGACAGGTGCAGCGAGTTGGCAAAATCGTTCGTGCTGCCCGATGGCAGATAGCCAATGGGCGCTCCCGCGCCGCTTTGCAGCACGCCGGAAAGCACCTCATTGAAGGTACCGTCTCCGCCGGAGCAGACTACGCGGTCAAATTCACCCGCACGCTCGGCGCACAGGCGGGTTGCATCGCCGCGCGAGGCAGTAATGTAGACCGTCACGTCGAAATCCGCGCGGTTGAACACATCCACAATATCCGCAAGGTACCGTTTCGCCTTTTTCTGGCCGGAACAGGGATTCACCACCAAAAGCAGCTTTTTCATATCCGTTTCCCCCTTACAAAAAGGTTCGTTTATCCAAAAATCAGAATTCCGACTGCCGCCGAGAGCAGCAGCATGGCAACGGGAGGCGGTGCGGTCTTCCGCAGCCGCTTCCAGAGTATATGCAGCGCAAACAATCCCGCAAACAGGCCCACACAGCGCCAGTCGGGGGCTGCGCCGCCCGCAAGGCTCCGGAAGCCGAACAGCGTCTCCAGCGCCATCAGCAAAGCCGTTGCCAGGATCATTGCCACCGCGCAGGGCTGCACTCCGCGCAGAAACGCCTGCACACCGGCATAGCGCATCAGATTTTTCAGCAGTGCTGCAATGACAAGAATAATGACAAACGACGGCAGGACAACGCCCAACGTAGCACAAAGCGCTCCTGCGAAGCCCGCCTGCGAGCTGCCGACAAAGGTCGCAATGTTCACCGCGAGCGGACCGGGGGTCGATTCGGACACGGCAATAAAATTCAGAAATTCCGTCTCCGTCAGCCAGCCGTTTGCGAGCACCGTCTCACGGATGAGTGAGATCATCCCGCTCCCGCCGCCGAAGGTAAACGCGCCAATCAGAAAAAAGGAGGAAAAGAGCTGCAACAGAATCATTCTTCGCCGCCTCTTTTCCGCAGAGACCGCACGCCGTAGAGCGTCAGTCCGGCCATGCCCGCCGCAAGAATGTAAAAGATTGAGGAAAAGGAGAGCGAGAAGCACGCACAGGCAAGCATTCCGACGATCACGACGGCGAAAACCGCGATTGAAAACACCGAACGTTCCAGCCCCTTGCACAATCGCAATCCGGCCGAAGCGATCAGGTAGATCACACAGACCTGCACGCCGCGAAACGCCGCCGCAACCAGTCGCAAGCTGAGAAAGCGATCAAGGAACAGCGAGATCACATAGATAATGACAAAGGACGGCAGCACAACGGCAAACGTCGCCACCGCCGCGCCCGCGACGCCGCCGCGGCGATAGCCCAGGTATGTTGCGCTGTTCACGGCAACCGGGCCGGGCGTGGACTCTGCCAGCGCGACCATATCCAGAAATTCCTCGCGCGTCAGCCAGCGCTTCCGCTCGATAAAAAGCTCCTCCATCATGGCAAGCATCGCGTACCCGCCGCCAAAGGTGAACGCCCCGAGCTTCAAAAATGTCAGGAAAAGAGAAAGTAGTGTTTTCATTGGGCATCGTGTCATTCAGGCAGCAAGGTCAATACGACAAGAAGCGCAAAGCAAACCACCGCCAGTACAAGCAGCGCAATCACCAGTCCCCGCGGCGCCCGGCGCCCAAGCCTGTCCTGCTGTTCCGGGGTGTCGCTGCGCCTCTCAGTCCTGTCCTGCGTCACGGATTTGTGCAGAAGCGCCAGCGGATCCTCCGTGTGCAACACGCGGCGGTAGAAATCCTCCAGTTCCTCAAGCTCTTCCTCTCCGCAAACCAGGCCGGAGTCCGTGTCATGGGAGACGCTGTTTCTGACACGTCGGAGCCGCTTTATCATCCGATAATCCTCCGACCAGTCCGCAACGCGTCGCCTACCCTCGGCGTCGGCTTCCTCCATCTCCGCCAGATAAGTACCCACGCCGTTATCGGTCTGATAGGCATCCCTCAGGACGGCATCCAACAGCTTGTATGTGTGTAAAAAATCCGCTTCCACCTGTTCCATTTGTTTACGCCTCTCCTTCTTTGGCTAAAACTCCCCCGTGGCATACATCAGTGCGGACAGCGCGCACAGCGGCGCGGTCTCACAGCGCAGGATGCGCCTGCCCAGCGTACAGACTCTGAGCCCCGCCGCACGTGCCTGCTCGATTTCCGCAGGCGCAAACCCGCCCTCCGGACCGGTCAGGATTGCGGCATCGGAAAAGGCCGCTTCTCCGATCGCGCCGCGCAGCGTCAGTTCATCCTCATTCTCATAAAAGCAAAGTGCCAGCGACGCCTGCGACGCCCGCGTCAGAGCCTCCGCATAGGAGCCGAGCGCAAGCACGCGCGGAATCACGCCCCGGCCGGATTGCTCCGCGGCAGAAGCCGCGATCCGCTGCCAGCGTTCGAGCTTTTTCGGCAGAGATTTTTCATCCGGGCGGGACACGCACCGCTGCATCGGAAAGCACACGATTTCAACTGCGCCCAGCTCGGTCGCCTTCTGGATCACATGCTCCAGCTTGTCCGCCTTCGGAAATGCCATATAGACGCTGCATCTGACCCGTGCTTCGCTCTCCGAAGCCGCACGCGAAAGGACGCGCAGCGTCAGCTCCCCGCCGGAGAGGGACTCGACCGCGCAGCGCAGATCCGTTCCCTCGCCGTCGCAGACCGTCACCTCGTCCCCCGCGTGAAGACGCAGAACCTTCGCATGGGCGGCGTTTTCGCCCATAAGCGTTATCGTATCCTCACGCAGCTGCTGCGCGGGCGCAAAAAATCGCGGCATAAGCACACCTTCCCTTTCCATATTATTGTATCAGACACGCGGACAATTCGCAAGAGCAGAAAAATTGAAAAAAAGGCTTGACAAACGAATTCAGGTTCTGTATAATAAACAGGCATTTTGGATTTGCGAGTGTGCTGGAATAGGTAGACAGGCACGTTTGAGGGGCGTGTGGCAACCGTCGTGTGCGTTCAAGTCGCATCACTCGCACCAGAGGACAGAAAAGCCGCTATCGCGGCTTTTTTGTTTTTATCCGCAGGCTCGGACAGACCTTCTTGGAAATGGGGATTTTATTATGAATATCATTGACCTGCTTTTGACTGCGATTGCTCTCTCCATGGACGCCTTCGCCGTCTCCGTGAGCAAGGGCCTTTCCGCCGGGCGGGTGCGCCCGAAGCACGGACTGATCGCCGGCGCGTACTTCGGCGGCTTTCAGGCGCTCATGCCTCTGCTCGGCTGGCTGCTTGCCAGCTCCTTCGCCGAGTACATCCGCCGCTTTGACCACTGGATCGCCTTTATTCTGCTGGCACTGATCGGCGTCAATATGCTGCGTGAGGCGCTCAGCCACGACGAAGAAGCGGTCAATCCCTCCTTCGGTGTGCGCGCCATGCTGCCGCTGGCCGTCGCTACCAGCATCGACGCGCTTGCAACCGGCGTCTCCTTTGCGCTGACGCAGACAAATATCTGGATTGCCATTGCAATCACCGGGACCACGACGTTCCTTTTCTCCGCCGTCGGCATTAAAATCGGCAGCATCTTCGGCCTGAAATACAAGAAGCGCGCCGAGCTGATCGGCGGTATCATCCTGATCCTGATGGGCGCAAAGATCCTCATTGAGCATCTGACAGGGGTATCGTAATGGAGCTTTGGGACCTGTTTGATCGAAACCGCAGGCCGCTCGGCCGCACGCATCGGCGCGGGACGCCCATGCCGCCCGACGCATTTCACCTCGTGGTCTTCGTTTGGGTGTTCAACTCGGCGGGACAGACGCTCCTGACGCGGCGCGCACCCGAAAAGCCGCACTATGCGGGAATGTGGTCGGCCACGGGCGGTGCGGTGCAAGCCGGTGAGACGAGCCTGCACGCGGTCCGCCGCGAGCTGCGCGAAGAAACGGGCATCGACGCACCGGAAGCAGACTTTGTTCTTCTGGAAACCGTCCGCTCGGAGACGCGCGGCTATTTCAGCGACCTCTATCTGCTGCAAAACGATACGCCCTGTGAATGTCTGACGATGCAGCCCGGCGAGACAACCGAGGCTCGTTGGGTCAGCCGCGCGGAGCTGGAGGCGCTGATTGCCGCAGGCGAGTTTGCCGCGCCGGACGTCCAGCGCTACGAGCTGCTCTGCGAGCGCTTTGCAGACGTTTTCCGATAATCAACAGCCGCCGCCCAGAGCTGGGCTGAAGTAGTCAATAGTTAGTAGACACAAAATTTCTTAAGCCACCAGTTCTGTTCTGAACAGGACTGGTGGTTTTCC
>CAKUDE010000051.1 GCA_934645175.1 uncultured Oscillospiraceae bacterium | reverse complement strand
TTTCCACCTCCATGTCTAATATTAGCATAAAAATAATGGTAGGCACTTTCGTGTCTACCATTATTTTATCACTTCAGAGCCATGCTCTCCGGCGTTTCCGTTATTTGCAGGTATCGATGTGCCGCTGGATGCGATGATTGATCATTTCCAGCGCAACAAGGTTTTTACCGCCTTCCAGCACGACGAGGTCGGCGTTCTTTTTGCTCGGTTCGACGAACCGCTCATGCATGGGCTTGACCGTCGCCAGATACTGCGACAGAACGGATTCCAGACTGCGTCCGCGCTTGGCCACATCGCGCCGGATCCGGCGGATCAGGCGTACATCTGCGTCGGTATCGACGAAGATCTTGATGTCCATCTGGTCACACAGCGCACGGTTTTCAAAAATCAGGATTCCCTCGACGATAATGACGGGCCGCGGCTCAACGCGGATTGTTTCCTTTGCGCGGTTGTGCAGCGTGTAGTCATAGGTGGGGCACTCAATGGACTGTCCCTGCTTGAGCAGCTTCAGATGCTCAATCATCATATCCGTCTCGAAGGCATCCGGGTGGTCATAGTTGAGCTTGGTACGCTCTTCAAAGGGCATCTCGTCGTGTGCGCGGTAGTAGTTGTCATGGCTCAGGACGCAAATCGCGTCGCCAAATCTGGCGATGAGATTGCGCATAAGCGTGGTCTTGCCGCTGCCGCTGCCCCCGGCGATGCCGATTACGATAATATCTGCCATAGTCTTTCTCTCTCGGCGGCGTGTGTCAGCGTCTGCCCTTGTCGTAGGGGATGCCCTCGGCCTTCGGTGCGCGGGACTTCTTCGACGTGAACGAAAGGACGATCAGCGTGATCAGGTAGGGGAGCATCCGGTAGAAATTCGGGTTTAGTCCCAATTCGGCCAGCAGATAGCGGCCGTCACCGTTGATGTCCAGGCTGGAGTAGGCAGCGGCGACACACTTGAACAGGCCAAACAGCAGCGCGGCACCGGCCGTGTTGAGCGGCTTCCAGTTGCCGAAGATCATGACTGCCAGCGCGAGGAAGCCGAAACCGGCGACCGCACCGTTGGAGGCGCAGTTGGAGGTGGTCAGAGCGAAGACGAAGCCGCCCAGACCGGCCAGCGCGCCGGAGATGCTTACACCGATATAACGCATCTTGTAGACATTGACGCCCAACGAATTGGCCGCCTGCGGATTTTCGCCGCAGGCACGCAGGCGCAGACCGAAGCGTGTACGGTACAGGATAATCGACAGGATCACATACAGAGCGATGCAGATGTAGGTGCTCAGATAGATGCGGTCGAGGAAAATGCTGCCGAGGAAGCCCATCTCATGGTCTGCCGCAAAGCCGAAATCAGTCTTTTTGAGCATGAACCAGGTGGAGGCGTCGCCCTTGGCCATATCAAGCGTACTCTGATTTGCAATGAGATTGATGAGGAACAGGACGAGTGCGGGGGCGAGCATATTGAGCGCCGTGCCGCCGATGGTCTGGTCGGCGCGCAGATTGATGGCTGCAAAGGAAAGCAGCAGCGAGAAGATCGCTCCCATCAATGCGGCGCCGCCCATGGCGAGCAGGACAAGAAGCTGCGCGTTGTCCTTGGTAAACGTGCCGCTTGCCTGCAGGAGATTGACCATCAGAACGCCGATGAAGGCGCCGAGGATCATGATGCCCTCCAGAGCGAGGTTGATGACGCCGCTGCGCTCGGCATAGATACCGGCCAGCGCGACGATCATCAGCGGGATCATATAGGTGATCGTTTCACGAATGAGGAATGTCATTGCCCGTCCGCCTCCTTTTCCGTGTTTTCCGCTATGAGTGCGGTATGCTCGGTCTTCCTGCGGCGGCCGAGCCACAGCTTGATTGCCAGCGAGAAAGCGCTGAGATAGACGATCGCGGCAATCACGATGTCGGTAATATATTCGTTATAGGGGGTCAGGCTCTTGAGCTGCTGACCCGCGATGTTCAGCATGGACATGAACAGACCGGCAAAGACGACGCCGATCGGATGATTCGACGCCAGAAGTGCGACCGGAATGCCGTTGAAGCCGGCAGCCGGGAGCGACTGATAGGTGGCCCAGTAGAATTCGGTGTTGCCGGAGAGCCAATACAGCGCGGCGGCGCCGCCGGAAAGTGCACCGGCAATGGACATCGACAGGACGATGTTCCGCCTGTCATTGATGCCGGCGTATTTTGCGGCAAAGCGGTTGCTGCCGCAGGCCTTGAGCTGATAGCCCAGTGTGGTCTTGGCCATCAGAATATAGATCAGAACCGCGAAAAGGATTGCAACAAGGATACCTGCATTGGCCTGTGAACCGGGGAAGATTTTGTCCAGCCCGAGCTTCGGCGTTTCAACCAGATTGGAGACGGTTTTGCGGATATAGGCGATCTTACCGGCTTCGCCGGCGTTTTTGAGATTGCCGATATCAAAGAGCCATGTGACGAGGTTTGCGGCGATCCAGTTTGTCATGATGCTCGTAATGACTTCGTTGATATTCAGTGTCGCCTTGAGCAGGCCGGGGATTGCGCCCCAAATCGCACCGGCGAGGAGACCGCCGAGCAGAGCCAGAAGCCAGATCAGCAGCGGCGGCACCGCGGTGCTGGGAATACCAAGGGCGATATAGAGCGTTGCGACGGTGCCCATCAGGTATTGACCGGGAGCGCCGATGTTGAACAGGCCGGTCTTGAAAGCGACGGCGACGGACAGACCGGTCATGATAATCGGCGTGGCGCGGAAGAGCAAATCGCCGAGGTTTCGGGGGTTAATGCCGAACGACAGCGAGTTGGTAGCGGCATCGCGTCCGGTGCTGAACAGGCCAAAGAATACCAGGCGCACACCCTCCCAAATACCCTTGCCGGAGATGGAAGAGCT
Organism: uncultured Oscillospiraceae bacterium; assembly: GCA_934645175.1. Taxonomy (GTDB): domain Bacteria; phylum Bacillota; class Clostridia; order Oscillospirales; family Oscillospiraceae; genus JAZOXB01. Next base: position 4,744 of record CAKUDE010000051.1, on the reverse strand, counting down.
GCACACGCCGACAACGATTACGATCAGCGCGCCGAGCACCAATCCGATCAGAATAGAGATCAGAGAGGCGAGGATGGAGCGTGTCGCGTCCTTATGATAAAGCTCACGCAGGGTTTTCATTTACGCATCCTCCTTCCTGCCTTGGCGCTTTGCGCCGGACATATACAGACCGAGCTCCTGCACGGTCGTCGTTTTCGGGTCAAATTCGCCGACGATCTCGCCTTCATACATAACGAGAACGCGGTCCGAGAGGCTCATAACCTCATCCAGCTCCAGAGAAACGAGCAGAACGCCCTTCCCCTTGTCGCGCTCGGCGACAATTTGCGAGTGGACGTATTCAATCGCACCGACATCCAGACCGCGCGTGGGCTGCACGGCGACGAGCAGCGGGCAGCCGCGGTCGATCTCGCGGGCGATGATGGCTTTCTGCTGGTTGCCGCCGGACATGGCGCGCGCCTGAGTGATCGGCCCCTGGCCGGAACGCACGTCGAACTTCTCGATCAGCCCTTCGGCGTAGCTGCGCACGGCGGGCTTGCGGATGAAGCCGAGATGCTGGAATTCCGGCTCACGGAAGCGCTGGAGCACAATGTTTTCCTCCAGAGAGAAGTCGAGAATCAGTCCGTGCTTGTGGCGATCCTCCGGGATATGGCTGATGCCTGCCAGATTCCGCATGCGGATGGAGGCATGGGAGATGTCTTTTCCCATCAGATCGACGCGGCCGCTGCGGGACCTTTCCAGGCCGGTGATGCCGTTGACCAGCTCCGACTGACCGTTGCCGTCAATGCCGGCGATACAAACAATTTCGCCCCGGCGGACGGTAAACGACACATCATGTACGGCGTCGCGCTTATGTAGATGGGAGGGAACGCAGAGATCCTCGACCTCCAGCAGCACCTCACCCGGTTCGGCGGGATCCTTATGAACCTCAAGCTGTACGGGTCGGCCGACCATCATGGTTGAAAGCGCCTGCTTATTCGTGTCGGCAACGTTGACCGTACCGATGCATTTGCCCTTGCGCAGAATCGTTACGCGGTCGGCGACCGCCATGATCTCGTTGAGCTTGTGTGTGATGAAAAGAATGCTTTTGCCCTCGCTGGCAAAGCCACGCATCGTCTCCATCAGTTCGTTGATTTCCTGCGGTGTCAGAACGGCGGTCGGCTCGTCAAAAATGAGGATTTCGTTGTCGCGGTAGAGCATCTTGAGAATTTCGGTGCGCTGCTGCATACCGACGGTGATGTCCTCGACCTTGGCGTCGAGGTCAACCGGCAGATGATAGCGTTCCGAAAGCTCCTGTACGCGCTTGCGGGCTTCTTTCTTCTGTAAAAAGCCGAGCTTTGTCGTTTCGGCGCCGAGCACGATATTGTCGAGCACCGAGAACACGTCGACGAGCTGGAAGTGCTGGTGCACCATGCCAATGCCGAGCGCGGTTGCGTCGTTCGGGTCGTTGATTTTGACGACCTCTCCGTTCTTTCTGATCTCGCCCTCCTCCGGCTGATAAAGGCCGAACAGGACGGACATCAGAGTCGATTTTCCTGCGCCGTTTTCCCCAAGCAGGGCATGAATCTCGCCGCGCCGGAGCTGGAGCGTAATATCGTCGTTTGCGACGATGCCGGGAAATTCCTTTCTGATGTGCAGCATTTCAATGACATAATCCGATTGCATAAACTACCGCCTTCCCTCGTCGATTCGCTTTGGGTGTCATTTCTCCCTTTATTATAATGCGCGCTGGCCGGAAACGCAAGGTTTTTCGTCATATTTTTGCAACAAATCGGAAATGGACTCGGAAAAAAGAATAACACCTGCCGAAAGGCAGGTGTTATCGGTTGATGGAATCAGTCCGCGACGTAGGGCAGCAGGGCGATCATGCGGGCGCGCTTGATCGCGATGGTGAGCTGACGCTGATGTGCGGCGCAGGTGCCGGTTGTACGGCGGGGAAGGATCTTGCCGCGCTCGGAGATATAGCGGCGGAGCTTGGCGGAATCCTTGAAATCGATGCTGGTCGCCTTATCGACGCAGAAGTTACATACCTTCTTGCGCTTACGCGGGCGAAGCTTGTCATTGGCCATGATGAAATCCTCCTTTTTACAGACTCAGGTAGAAAAGTTCCTTCAGAACGGAAGCTGGCTGTCGTCATCCTCGATCATGGAGAAATCGGACGCAGGGGCGGGAGACGGCGCAGCGCCATAGCCTCTGGCTGCCGGAGCGGAGCCGTAGCCGTTGCCGGACGGGGCGGAATAGGAGCCGCCGGGATAGCCGCCTTCGCCGTCGCGTTTGGAGTCGCCGAAGTAGACGTTATCGGCAATGACCTCTGCACTGCGGCGTTTGTTGCCCTCTTTGTCGTTCCAGTTGCGAATCTGAAGACGACCGGAAACCACCGCCATGCGGCCCTTTGTGAAATACTTGCTGACAAACTCAGCCGTAGCACGCCAGGCCACAATGTCGACGAAATCCGTCTCGCGCTCGCCGCCCTGACCGGAGAAGTCGCGGTCAACGGCCAGCGTAAAGGTAGCGACCGCGATACCGGACTGCGTCCGGCGAAGCTCGGGGTCACGGGTGAGGCGCCCCATGAGAACGATGTGGTTCAGCATGGTTTGTCTCCTTACTCTTCGACAGCGACGATGATGGAGCGCAGAATGCCGTCGGTGATACGGAACACGCGGTCGAGCTCAGCGGGGAGCTCGGGCTTGCATTCGCAGTTCATCAGAACGTAGTAGCCTTCGGGCAGGTCGTTGATGGGATACGCCAGCCGGCGCTTGCCCCACTCCTCGATCCCCGTGAGGGTACCTTCTGCTTCAACCATCGCCTTGAACTTTTCCACGAGAGCGGCGATACCTTCCTCGCCCTGAGCGGGGTCGATGATATAGACGATCTCATACTTGCCGGAAATCTTAGCCATTGTTGTGTGCACCTCCTTTTGGACTTGTGGCCGCCGTTCCTGACGGCGGCAAGGATTGTCCGCATTCGCAGACCGAACTATTTTAGCGCACTTTTTGTGGCTTGTCAAGCACTTTTTGCGGCTTTTGTTGAATTTTCTCCGCCCTTATAAAACCGGGAGAGGATATTGACGGCCTGTCATTGCGAGACTTGCGTTAGCAAGTCGTAGCAATCTCGTGTACCGATGACTGTCATTGCGAGACTTGCGCCAGCAAGTCGTGGCAATCTCCTGTAAAACCCTGCATTAGATTGCCGCGTCGGGCTTGCGCCCTCCTCGCAATGACAAATAACAGACGCGCCGCGCCGGGTTTGCACCCCCCCTCGCAATGACACACGGAGGTCGTCGAAGACTGCTTTTTGCGGCGAATACCGAAAAAATGAACAAACCTCCAAGGAATCTGGATAAAAAAGTATTGCACTTTTGGAAAATCATGGTATACTGAAAATACAAACGCTTGGGGCGGTCAACGCAGGGGGCTGTCCGCCTGCGGCCTGCGGCGCTTGTATTGGAAGAACACCTATTTGTATTCAGTCGAAAGGAGTCAAATCAATGAAAAAACTTTTGCCCCTTTTCCTGACACTTGCACTGCTGCTGAGCCTTGCGGGCTCCGCCCGCTTCGGCGTGGCTGCGGCGGAGGACACTGCAGCGGAGCCGGAGGCGTCCGCTCAGACAGAAGAACCGGAGATGCCCGCTCAGACAGAGGAGCCGGAGGAGGCTTCGGTAATGCCGTGGGATGCGTATGTGAGCCTTTCCGAGGAACGGCTCAGCGTCTCAACGGAGGAGCTGATCGATCTCATTCAGGAGTCGCGCTGTCTGGAAAGCGCCGCGATGTATCGTGTGAGCGACAACGACGAAATTTATGGTCGTCTGCGTGAACGCTTCAACATACTGGCGGAGCTGGAAACACGGCCGGATGCACCCTTAAGCCTGTTGAAAAGGTATTGCAAGCCCGGCGACAACATGTTCACACTGCTCGATACGTCGTTCTACTGGAATCGACTGAACGAGACGGAGCAGGTCATCTTCGCGCGCGTATACGAGGCCAAGACCGGCCGCACCTATCCGCGCTATGAGGGTGGCCCGGTGCCCGAGGGTCTGCCGGAGGAGAACGATTATCTGATTCTGCCGGACGGCCGGCTTACACGATCGAGCGAAACAACGGTCTGGGAGGACGGAAAAATCAAGGTTCTTCCGCGAGGTGACGACATTATCTTCAGCTTTACCTTCGAGGCCGAGACCCCTGCTGCGCATACCGAATTGACGGACGAACAGCTTCATGCCCCCACCGAGGAGCTGGTCGATGCGCTTCTGACTCTGGAAGTAGTTAGAGAAATGCATGGCCTTTTTGCCTCCGTTCCGTGGATGGACGCCGAGTATCATTATGCCATTGCCCAGGCGCTCGTTCCCGGTATCCGTGAGCTGGAGACAAGGCCGGACGCCGCCTCGGTGCTGCTTCGGAAGCTCCGGGATCGGATCAAGCCGGGAGAACTTGTAGAGGCACTGTGTCTTAGAAACCTACTTTCGGTGGAGCCCTATTCGTCGATGCTGACGCAGGCGGAAGCAGCGCAGTATGCACAGATGGTTCAGACGATATCAGAGACATTCTATGTAAGCGTGGATGATGCCGCATCGGATGCGGATGTATATGATGCAGACGAACCGGTCGAGCCGAACTATGTTCAGGATGTTCCTACTACCTTCAATGCAAATGGCTTTACCTATGATAGGTCCAGTACGAACACAAGGACGACCAACGGGACGATTGTACCCCTCTATACGGCAAGAGATGACTACACATACGCTGAAAAA
>CAKUDE010000050.1 GCA_934645175.1 uncultured Oscillospiraceae bacterium | reverse complement strand
CGCAACTGCGGCACAAAGAGACCGGCCGGCCGCTGCGGTAAGTGCGGCTGGACGCCCGAGGATCCCGCACATCCCCCGAAATTCTGCCCGGAATGCGGTGACCCGTTTGACGACGGCGACATCATCAGATGAGGCGAACGGTGATCCTGATAGCAGTCGGTGCCGCGGTGCTGCTCTGCGGCACCCTGCTGTACCGGCATCTCACCCGAACCAAAGGGACAGAAACGGAGCAAAAAACGCAAACGGTGCCGGATATGGCGGAGCTTTATTCATTTGCCTGGCGTCAGTCCACCGAAAATGCGGACGCCTGCTTTGTGTTCTCGTTCGACGCAGCGGAAGCGGCGGGACATTATCTCAGCTGTACCTTCCGCACGCCGGACGGCGAAGCCGTGGAGTACACGAATGTGCCGGTCACGGATGCACAGTGGAGCGAGCTGGAGGCGGCGCTGCGCAGCCTCACGCTCCCTTCCTATGCGCCGCCCGACCCGTATCTTATGGACGCAGCCGACAGCTGTATAGCGGTCTGCTGGGCGGATAACGGTGACCGCTTTACCAACCGGTATAACGGCGAATATGCCCACGAGCTTCACGCGTTTCTGCTGACCCTCATCGGGCAGATCACCGAGTAAAAATATCGGCTCTCTAAAAAGGCAGCCGAATGAAAGGAGAAAGTGATATGCAAACCTTGCAGGAATATAAATGCCCCTGCTGCGGCGGCGCTATCGCCTTTGACAGTACCCTGCAGAAGATGAAGTGTCCCTACTGTGACACGGAATTCGAGCTGGAAACGCTGGCAGGCTACGACGCCGGATTGCAGGATGAAAAGGATAATATGGAATGGGAAACCTCTGCCGGCACCCAGTGGCAGGAGGGCGAAGCGGACGGACTGCGCTCCTATGTGTGCAAGTCCTGCGGCGGCGAGATCGTAGGCGACGCCAATACGGCGGCCACCTCCTGTCCCTTCTGCGGAAACCCCGTGGTGATGATGGGGCAGTTCTCCGGCGCACTGAAGCCCGACCTGGTGATCCCATTTAAGCTGGATAAAAAAGCCGCCAAGGCGGGGCTTCAAAAGCATCTCACCGGCAAGCGGCTGCTGCCGAAAATTTTCAAGGATCAGAACCATATCGACGAGATCAAGGGTGTGTATGTCCCGTTCTGGCTGTTCGATACCGATGCTGACGCACAGGTGCGCTATCGCACCACTAAAGTGCGGGCATGGAGCGACAGCAATTACGACTACACCGAAACCAGCCATTTTCTTGTCCGCCGCGGCGGCAGTGTCGGCTTTGAGCATGTGCCGGTGGACGGCTCCTCCAAAATGCCGGATGATCTGATGGAATCCATCGAGCCGTATGACTTTTCCGACGCTGTGGATTTTCAAACGGCATATCTTGCCGGGTATTTGGCCGATAAATACGATGTGGACGCCGAGCAGAGCATCGAGCGTGCCAATGCACGGGTGAAGAAGTCTACGGAGGACGCCTTTGCCGCTACTGTAGAGGGCTACGACACCGTGACCACCGAACATAGCAGCATCCAGCTCCACGGCGGCAAGGCGAAATATGCCCTGTATCCGGTGTGGCTCCTGAATACCACCTGGAACGGCAACAAATATACCTTTGCCATGAACGGGCAGACCGGAAAGTTTGTGGGTGACCTGCCGGTGGATAAGGCGGCGGCACGCAAATGGACGCTGGGATTGTCTGCGGCGCTGAGTGTAGCGGCCTACGGTGTCGTGTGGCTGCTGCACCTCATGGGAATGCTGTAAGGGAGGGGACGAACGATGAAAAAGAAAATTACTGCACTTCTGTTTGCGCTTGTCCTCTGCCTCTGCACGGCTGTCCCGGCTTTTGCGGCGGACGGCTTTGCTGATGAATACTACCGGGTCAACGATTTGGCCGACCTCCTGACAGACAGTGAGGAAGCGGCGCTTCTCCAAAAGCTGGACGAGATCAGCCAGCGGCAGAAGATGGATGTGACCGTGGCCATTGTGAACGACCTCGATGGCTACGACACCGCCGCGGAGTATGCCGATGTGGTGTATGAGTATTGCAAGTATGGCTACGGTGCCGAAAAGGACGGCCTGCTGCTGCTCATTTCCATGGAGGATCGTGACTGGGCCATCTCCACCTGCGGCTATGGCATCACAGCCTTTACCGATGCAGACATCGAGTATATCGGCAAACAGATCAAATCGGATCTGTCGGACGGCAACTATGCCGCTGCTTTCGATACATACGCAAACCTCTGCGACGAATTTATCACCAAGGCGAGGAACGGAGAGTCGCTGTCGATAATCTGGATCCCCGTTTCCATCGTGGTCGGTGTCGTACTGGCGCTGATCATTGTGGGCAGTATGAAGGGCAAGCTGAAAACCGTGCGCTCGCAGGCGGCAGCAAACAACTATCTGAAAAAAGACGGCCTTGCCATCACAGAAAGCAGCAACCTGTTCCTCTACCGCAATGTGACGCGTACAAAAAAGTCAAAAGAAAACAGCGGCTCCGGTAGCAGCACGCACACGTCGTCCTCCGGCACGACTCACGGCGGCGGCAGCGGAAAATTTTGATACAGAGAGGTCATTATTCATTATGAGAAAAACAAGGGTCACACTTCTCCTTGCAGTGCTATGTCTGCTAATACTTCCGTTTTCCGTATCGGCGGACGAATCAGAGCCGATTCGCATTACACTGCAACCGCAAAATCCCACATTCCCTGAAAACGGCTATGCTTCATGGAGCGTGGAAGCCGAAGGGGACGATTTGACCTATGAGTGGTTTATCGTCTATCAGGGCATGACCTACGAAACCTCAAAGGCCTATACGGAGAGTCAACCGTGGCTGGAGGGTATTTCAGAGGCCGGTTACGGTCAAAGTGAAGAAGGCGACGTTTTCTTCATCTACGAAATTCGCAGGCTTCTTGAAGGAGCAGAGCTTTTCTGCCGCATTTCGCGTGAGGGCGCACCCGGCGTGGTCTATTCGTCCAAAGCAATCATTTCCGTTGGTTCGAAAGTTGCGCCTCCGATACTGCGGGTTCCGTCTGCAGTACTGATCGAGCAGGGGCAATTACTCAAGCTTACCTGCAATGCCACAGCGATCCCCGGCGACAGCATTGAGTCGTACCTCTGGTGTGAAACAAAAACCGGCAGTCTGCGTGATATTATCGCCGTCGGCGCATTTGAGGATTATGCCGAGGTCAACCCCGTAATGGTTTGCGATACCTCCGAGGTTGGTACCCGTTATTACGTCTGTTCCGTATGCACGAAGGAGGGCGGTACGACCTATTCCAGCGTCATCCCCGTAACCGTATATGCCAAAGGAACGGCACCGACAGTGCCGCCCACAGCACCGCCGACGGAAGCACCTTCGACGGAAACACCGACCGGCTCATCCGTGCAAGAGCCGACCGGCGCACCCTCTTCAGCACCGGCGACGGAAGCACCGTCTCCGTCCGTACAGCCGTCTGAGAGTCCTGCCCGACCCCTGCCGGGAAAGTCCGAAGAAACATCCGGCGGGCTCTCCGTGACGGCTGCCGCGTTGATTGCACTGGGAGGACTGCTTCTAGGCGGATGCCTGATTCTGGCTGCTCTGATTATCAGCAAAAAGAAAAAATAAAAGTTTCATTTTTGAAGGAGGAACACACCCATGAGTATTTTTGACAAACTGAAAAGCACGGCACAGCAGGCGGTGAACACGGCCGTGCAGTCCGCAGGCAGCAAATGCGAAACGTTTACGTTTGCATCGCTCCCCGAAAGCCTTGCACAGCTTCAGGCGCTTCCCGAAGCAAGCCTCGACACGCCGTATCAAACGGCGGCGCTGACGGTGCTGGCCCTCTGCGCCTACGCTGCCGACAAGACCATCGGCACGGAAATGCTGAACTGGCTCCGTGGCCCCCGTCCGCTGAACGGGCAGGAAATTTCGTTCCTGAACGACCGGTTCCGTGACGGCAAGACCTATCTGCCGTTCACCTATTTTGCCGGTTCTACCCCCGACAACAGCTATACGCCCACCCAGCCGTATACCATCACGGTGAAATCGAACCATGTTTCCGCCGAGGAAGCCGGGTACATGAAGCTGTTTATCCCCTGCGGCGGTGCGGACGATCCCCGTCCCGTGAAGCTGCGCCAGCGCGGCAGCGACGGCAAGTGGTTCTTGTGGGAGCAGTATCTGCTCACCGGCGTGCGCACCCCGAAGGCCGCCGACCCGTGGGCATAACGGGAGGGCAGGACTATGGAACTGACGGGAAAATGGAAGATCAAAAAAGTATTCTGCATCACGCCGGACGGCATGGAACTGATCGCACCTGCTGACATTCCGCAGGGCGAGGACTATGACGAGTACCGCCGAATGAGCCGGGCGATTTTCGACTTCCGCTCGGACGGCATCGCCTATATGCTGCTTCCGCCCGAGGACTTCAAGCAAATGGATACCGGCGAAGAATTGCGGCTCCTTGACGGCATGGCCATTGTGGAAGAACACCCGTGGAAAGAGGAAAACGGTGCGTATTTCTACCACACCGGCATGGAGGGCGATGCGGGCGGCGTGCCGGTAGACCCGTATGAACAGCTCACGCCCGACGAGGATGGCTGTCTGTCCATGTCGGCCGGTTTGCTCCTGATCGAAAAGGTCTGAGTATTTCCTATATGAAAGGGCTTGCCACGGCAAGCTCCTTTCCGAAAGGCGGCCGTGTGAGATGGCCGTTTTTCGGAAGGGATAGAAAGCGGTGAACAATATGAGGAAAGAAGATAGGAAACAACCCGTATCCGGGCAGAACCGCATCTTTGATGCGATCCGTGCGGATGATCTTGCCGGGGTCAAAGCGATTCTTGCGGAGGATCCGTCCGCCGTCAACGCCATAGCGCCCAAGCGGCCGCCGGATACACGGGGAATGTCGCCGCTTCAGGTATCTCTCTGCACCGGGCGGCACAAGGAGATCGCATGGCTGCTGTTGGAGAGCGGTGCCGATGTGAATTATCTCCCTGACAAAAAGATCGCGGAAGAGGCCCGTCCTGTACTCTTTGACGGCGTAAATGCGGCTATATGGAACGCTCGCCGCTATGCGTGGGACGGGAAAGATACCACACCCTTGCAACTGGAATGGAAGCACACCAAGGAGCAGGCGGACGATGCGTTCGCATTTTTACAGCGGATGTTGGAGCTTGGTGCGGATGTAACCATCACCGATCATTACGGCCGGAACTGCCTGATGGAGGCGGTGTCGGAAGCGAGCAATCTCTGCCCCGTCAGAAATCAGGAAACCGGAGGATTCTATCCGGGTCGCCCGATCACGCCGGAGATGTGTGAGGACTTGCAGCGTATTTTTCGGCTGCTTATCGACGCCGGAGCCGACCGAAACAATGTTTCCGCCTTTTCGGGGAAAAGCATCCGCCAGCACTATGAAAACGAACCCGTCTGGCAGATCTGCGGCGGGCTTTGGGGCGAAGCAGAATACTAAGAAATATGGTGAACAAAGCAAATGAGCAATATTCCCTGTAACGACAACAGAAAACAGCCGATCAGCGAAGAAGAATACCGCAGACGGCAGATCCGGCACCGCAGAGAAATAGCAAGGAAAAAGCGGCAAAGAAGAAACCTATTCTTCGCCGGCTGCGCCGCCATGGTTTTGATGCTGATCGCCAGCATTATACTGCTTTGCAAAAGCTGCTCATCGGACAAGCCTGCCACAGCATCCGGCAGTATATCCGACAGCAGGATCATCGGCAGCTATATGCTTTCGGACAATTCCTGCACCTATACCTTCAAGGAGGACGGCAGTGGATACCTGCAGCTGGCGGGCGGCAGCCAATACAACTTTACTTTCTCACTGACAGATAAGACATTGAAAATAGACTTTGAAAGCACCGCTGTTTCCGACAGCACCTATACCGTCGCCTTTAGCGACAACGGGCTGACACTTACCGCCGTAGAAGGCACGATCACACCCGGCCAGGAGTACATACTGAACCGACAGTAGGATGCGGCGAAAAGAAAAAGCAGCCTTGTCGGCTGCCCCTTCTGATCGTTAAACCTGTTGACTTTCCAATGCGGCTTTCGCAGTTGCCCTGACGATTTTCATAGAACGGTCATCGCAGTTGTAAAGCATACGGACGAGATCTTCTACCTCGGAATCTTTGGACGGCTTCTCGGGGTAGAAGATCGAGTTCGCATCAACGGATAACTCCCGAACGAGTTTTTTGAGGACATCAAACTTTGGTACTTTGCCCTCATTCTCGATGCGGTATAAGTATCGCTCTGAGATCCCGACCCGTGCGGTCAGCTCCTCGACGGTCAAGTCGGACTTTTCCCGCGCTGTTTTGATGATCTCTCCGAGCGTTTCAGGTCGATTATGCACCATGCGTTCACCTTCCGTATATAATTATACGGATTTGTTTCATGCTGATAATGGCACAGCCGTTCAATTATTAGTGAACGAACAGTACGGTGAAAACTGAACTAAATAAAGACGCCGCCCCGCCAAATAAAAAAAACGAGGCTTTGACGGGGTCCAAAAAACACGCCTACATCCCTCAAATCCGAGTTTTTGGATTGGAGGGATTTTTCATGCATTGGACTCGGAGTTTGGCAGCTCTGCCCGTCAGAAGCCACCAATTTGATTCGCCTGTATAAATGACGGCTTGCTTGGTAAACTGTCAAAAAAGCCCGTTCCCGCCATCGGGGTACTATGGGTCGTATACTGAACTGACAGACCATTGTAAATATGAATTAAACGCACTTGCTTTGCGGCTTCTGCCGCTTTGCAGGTGCGTTTTGCTATATCTGCGCCTTTTGCGTGGCAGCGTGGGCTGCCGCAGCCCTCCACCCCGATTTGAATTTCCAAAATTCAAATCGAAACGGAGGATAACACTATGGATGGAAACCATCCGAAAAACAAAGATCCGCGCCCGAAGCGCACCAAGGACAAGGATAATCCCTATACCATTTTTACAGTCGGACTAAATACAGATCATCCGCGCTACTACCTGCAATTCACAGATGGTCAGCACAGATGTCACTCTCTTGAAATCTCATGGGAGGTGTTTGCGTTGTTTGACCGATTTGAGCTGGAGGACAAACGGCACCTCAATGAAGTGGACAGGCATTATGAGCACGCAGATTTGACAGAGGCCGAAATCGAGCAGCGTTCCTTTCATACGGCCGAGCCGCTGGAGGACACCGTTGTGCGACAAATGCTCCACGAGGAATTACATAAGGCCATCGCAAGGCTGCCTGATACGCAGCGACGCAGACTGGTGCTCTATTACTTTCACCAACTGGCCTATGAGCAGATCGCAGAAATGGAGGGGTGCCGTTATCAATCAGTGCAGGAGTCCATTCTGTCCGCAATCGAAAAACTGAGAAAATTTTTCAAATAGTCCCCTGTAAAAGCGATCGCCAGTGAGGAAGAAGGTAGAGAGGCAGGAAACTCTCTACCTTCTTTCCGTACATACGGCAAGCGGGTCTGAGGATCTTTGACAGCCGAATACCCATTCATCAGGCACATCCCCATAGTCGTTGCGAGGAGCAGAAGCCACCTAAGCGGCTGCGCCACGATCCGCATTGCGGGGAGCGAGAAACAGTCGGCTATCACGGGCGGGTGGTTCCCGCCCCGGCGACGACCGGCAATAGGGCTAACGATACTCCCGTCCAGCCACAGTCCGAGCGTGATAAGCGGCATTTCGACCGTGAAGCCGTCGCAGGCAATGGGGGCGGTTGCGAGAGAACCTCGTGAGGGTGAAATTCCCGTGGAGCCGACAGCCATCGGCGCTTGATGACTTCCCAATAGAAAATCGGGGTGTCGAGGACAAATAACCTGTATGCAAACCTATAACCGGATGCGGGACGGGTCTGTGGTATTCGGAGATCGTTTAGACATCTCCCCGACCTTAATTACTGTTCTGCCTCCGGTTTTTACATAGCCGCGGTAAGCGGCAAAGAAGGTGATATGTACCCATTTTTCTGGACACGGTAATTTGAATTGAAAAAATAGTTTCACATCATGGATGCTTCCCTGAATT
>CAKUDE010000049.1 GCA_934645175.1 uncultured Oscillospiraceae bacterium | reverse complement strand
CGCTTCGCTCCTCGCAATGACACGAACCCCCACTGTCATTGCGAGGCCACGCCAGTGGCCGTGGCAATCTCGTGCCCAATCATCCCGGGTTTCCCACGCTTCAGCGTGTGAAATACATATTTTTATAAGGAGAGCAAACACAATGAAAACCCAAAGCAAAAAGGGCTTTACGATCGTTGAGTTGGTCATTGTCATTGCGGTGATCGCCATTCTGGCCGCCGTCCTGATCCCGACCTTCATCAATCTGACCAAAAAAGCCAACGAGTCGAACCTGACTGTTATGGTTACGAACCTGAACAAGTCGCTCAGAACCTATGAGGCGCTGAACGGCGAGCAGAAGACCATGCACGGCGCCGTGCTGGCCGCGCAGGACGTGGGCTATGACCTTGTCAAGCTGGCCTCCGAGCAGTCCGAGCCGTGGATCGTCTATGACCCGGAAAACCGCGAGTTCGTCAAGGAAGCGGATGTGAAGAGCGAAAAGGCCAAGTATTTTAAGGTCTATAATGAAATGCCCAAGGAGCAGACTTTCTCCATCTACCTCTCCGGCGAGGGCAAACTTGAGGCGATTGAGACCAACGTTGGCTTCGATGCGGGCAAGAATGTGACTTCCGTCGTGAATTACAAGGGCACCGAAGCTGCGAACGTCACCATCCGTATGAACGGCGGCGAGTTGACCGTTAATAATCCTCAGGCTACCGTGAATTACTACGGCGAAGCGCAGACGGTTACTGTTGAAGCCGTTGCAGGGAACGACTGCTTCCATGTTTTCGGCAAGATCATTGGCGACCTGACCGCGAAGTCCGGTAAGGTCACCTTTGAGGCGACTGCGGATGTCAGCACCTTCTTTGTGGAAGGCAACATTCAGATTGCCTATGTTTCCGGCGCACAGATTGGTACTGCGGTTGCAAGCAATGATACTTACCTGAAAATTATCAACGAGTCTCAGCTTCCTGCCGAGTGCAAGAGCACAACTGCGCTTACCGAAGATCAGAAGACGCAGAACGCACTCTTCGCCGGCGGCCTCGGCACCGAAAAGAGCCCGTACCTGATTGCTACTGCGGAGCAGTTTGTGAATATTGGCAAACTTAGTGACCAGATGAAGAACGGTACCGCTGTTAGCTTTAAACTTGTTTCTGATATCGACTTGTCGACCGTTGACATGGGCTCGCAGAAATACGTTAGTTCATATATTTGCGGAACATTTGATGGAAATGACCATGCGCTTATCGTTAATGACTCCTTGAATGGTGCCTTTGGCACTGCAGTAAATAACACAAGTTTTTTGAATTTACAGCTCAAGCTTTTCTCTAACCCAGTGAAGTTGTGCCACGGGGTCTGCGTCACAACGGGAGCAAATGTCTTAATGGACGGGGTCGATATTTGCACGGTCAATACCGGCGAGAAGGTACGCCTCGGGAAGAATATGGGCTTATACTTTAATAGTATCGGCTACGATGAAATGAGTAAAAAATGGTGTGACGATCACCGTTCGACTGTTGTTATCGTTAATTGTAACGTGTCGGCTGATATAATTGCCGAAAGCTATAATGCGGTTTTTGTCGGTGGTATGCTCAATAATACTGATGTAACAGTTAAAAACTCGGTTTATAGTGGTCAGTACTATGGGGAGATGATCAACTTAGTATATGGCAACACTTGTTCGGACTCGAACTGGGACTATTACTGCAAAAGTACTATGACGATAGACAATGTACAGAATACTGGCGGTATGTATGGAACGGGTAGAGCGGCATTAATTGCAGGAGGGAATACCCTACAAGAGGCATCTGCACATACCACCATTAAGAATTGCTCGCTCGGAACAACACGTGCGCTTACCGATGCAAGTCTTGGTGTTACGACAAATGACACAGGAAAGGTTGAGATTAAGGAAGCATCTGCGACTTCCAGTTATTACACACTCACATTTGTGGGTGGGGCAAGAAGAAGAAGCGAATACACCATTGATTCTTCATACCGGTTTAGTATCAGAATTGAAAAACCCGCTTTCAATGACGGAGTATATACTACCGAATACGTTATTGGGAAAATGGTTACTGTAGAGCAGTACAAATCTATTGATAACGGTGCCTCCTTTACTAAAGGAACAGGGTACAAACCCGAAGGTGAGGATGGAGCGGAATTCTGGATTAGAGAATTTAACGGAACCGTCTACTATGTATTTATGTTCGATGATGTGTATTACCATTTCCAAAGCGACGATAAAGTCGCTGGTCCGGCACCGATAAGCAGCGTGCTTGTTACAATATATGATGCAGATGGGAGACCCATTGCTCAAGCAAAGAATAAGTAGCCTAACTTTTTCTAAGTAGCATAGAACGAAATCTATGGTTTTGGGCTTCACGTGGAGTTTTCTGCAGGAGTTCGTTGGTTTGCCGCGGGCGGCAGAGCCGCCCTCGCAATGACACATTAACAGCCGCTGAAAGCGGCAGGGCGTTTCTCTCCAAGCGCTCATTTTCCCGATTCCCCGGGCGTCCCTTTTCTCTACTCCTGCCCGGCGGTTCCGCAGCTTTCGCACCCTCCCATTCGGGAGGGTGCGTTTTTCCGCCGCTCCTGTGTCATTGCGAGGAGCGACGCGACACGTCCGTTGTTTGTCATTGCGAGGAGGGCGTAAGCCCGACGCGGCAATCTAATGTCAGGTTTTACAAGAGATTGCCACGACCCCTGCGGGGTCTCGCAATGACAAGTATCGATGTGCGAGATTGCCACGGGCGGCGGAGCCGCCCTAGCAATGACATATCGGTAGATCGGCACAGCCACTGACGTGGCCTCGCAATGACACATCGGCACAATGACAGAAGAAAGGCCTTCACAGGGGAGACCTTGAACATCCGAAAATAACAAACGGGCTGCGTGTCATGCGACACGCAGCCCGTTTACGGGTACAAATAAGGCCACCGCTAAGCGCACAAGGCTGCGAGTGAGCTCATAAAACCGTTACGGCGCAGCGAAGATCGGCACGGCGGGCGCGGCGAAGCTGAAAATACTCAGCAGCAGCGCGTAAAGCAGCACGCCCGCCAGCAGCCAGCCGATGTGCTTTTCCAACAACCCGGTCTCCGTCCATCGACGCGCCAGCCGGAAGCCGCCGAACATGGTAACGTAATATAGAAGAATATCCAGCCAGACCGCCTCTACGCCAAACGCCGCAAGCAGATAATACGTCGCATTCAGCGCGAGCGGCATCAGCAGCACCGCCGCCGCAAATGCGCTTGCGAGGGCGCGTTTGGACGCGATTCGCCGCGACAGCACGAGCGCCGCCGCCAGCGTCGGATAGAGCAGGAGCTTCTGGTGCTCCCAGACGCTTTCATTGACCGGCGCAAGCAGGGCAAACAGCGGATTCGGCCAGAGGTCGTAAAGAAAATGCAGCGCCGTCCCGGCCAGTGCCGCGCACAGCGCGGCGATTCGAAATGTGCGTTTCATCGGCATCCCCCCTGCAAAACACTATGCCGCGGGGGCGGGGCCTATGCCGGAATTGGTCCAATCAGTCCGTGTAGATGCGTTTGAGGTCGCTGATCGCGCCGCGAGGACATTTTACCGCGCACATCCCGCAGGACAGGCAGCGCGCTTCATCAATCACGGCGCAGTTGTCACGCACGCGGATTGCCTCGGCGGTGCAGTTTTTTTCGCAGAGCCCGCAACCGATACAGCTTACGGCGCATTCCTGCCGTGCCTGTGCGCCCTTGTCGCGATTGGAGCAGGTGACAACGATGCGGTTGGCGCGGTCGTGCAGCCGCAGCACCTCGCGCGGGCATTCGCGCACGCATTTGCCGCAGCCGATGCAGCGCGCCGCGTCTACCTCGGCCACGCCGAGCGCGTTGACCGAGACGGCCCCGAGGGGACAGACCTCCGCGCAGCGCCCGCAGCCGACACAGCCATAGCGGCACGCCGGTTCCGTGCGCAGATTCGCGCGGCAGCCGCCCTTGCAGAGCACGACGGCCGTGCGGGGAGAGATTCGTCTTGCCATGTTACTCGCTCCTTTCGTAGGGCGTATGCACCAGCGGCAGCACGGTGCGGCGCTCACCGTCGAGGCGGTAGTAGGCGTCGGCAATGGCGGGCGCGGTGGGAATGGAAGTGATTTCGCCGATGCCGATGGCGCCGCAGGCGACGTTCAGGCCGGGCTTGTCGATCACGATGGCCTTGATGTCCGGAATTTCATGGGCGCGGATCAGACCGAGCGCGCCGTATTTGTCAATGGGCTTGCAGTTTTCGTCGATCGGGTAGCGCTCGCGCAGGGCATAGCCCATGGACATGACCACGCCGCCCTCGATCTGCCCCTCGCAGGACAGCGGGTTGACGGCTTTTCCGACGTCGTGCGCGGCGACGAGCCGTTCGATTTTGCCGGTTTTTTTGTTCAAAATGCACATCTGTGTGGCATAGCCGTAGGCGACATGGGAGACGGGGTTCGGCACGTTTGCACCCAGCGGGTCGGTCTTGGCGAGGTATTCGCCGTAGAATTCCTGCCCGGCCAGCGCCGAAAGCGGCGCGGAGCGCAGCGCTTCGTTCAGCTTTTCACAGGCACGGCGGCAGGCTTCGCCCGTTACAAGCGTCTGGCGCGAGCCGGAGGTATCGCCGGAGTCCGGCGCAATCCAGGTGTTGTTGCGCTCGTAGACGATCCGGTCGCGTGGCAGGTTCGTATTTGTAACGACCATCTGCACCAGTACGGTGCCGAGTCCCTGGCCGATGCAGGACGCGCCGGCGTAGATATGCAGCTTGCCGTCGTCTTCGACGATGAGCTTGCAGCGTCCCCAGTCCGGCAGACCGACGCCGACGCCGGCATTTTTCATTGCACAGGCGATGCCGACGGGCTTACCTGCCGCAAGAGCGGCGTCGTAGTCCGCCTTGACGGCCTCCAGCGTTTCGACCAGACCGGTCGAATCGTCAACAATCTGACCGTTCGGCAGCACGCCCCAAGGGCGGATGGCGTTGCGATAGCGGATCTCCCACGGGGTAATGCCAACCTCGTCGGCCAGCATATCCAGCAGCGTTTCCGTAGCGAAGCAGGTTTGCGTTACGCCGAAGCCGCGGAAGGCGCCCGCGGGCGGGTTGTTCGTGTAATATGCCGTGCCTTCGATCTCAAAGTTTTCGTAGGCGTAGGGACCGGCGGCGTGCGTGCAGGCGCGCTCCAGAACCGGCCCGCCCAGAGAGGCGAAGGCGCCGGTATCGGAGGCGACTTTGGCCTTGACGCCGAGGATCTTGCCGTTTTCATCGCAGCCCATTGTGAAATCCATCACGAAGCTGTGGCGTTTGGGGTGGACCAGCAGCGATTCCGCGCGGGAAAGCTTGACCTTGACCGGACGGCGGGTGTGGTATGCCAGCAGCGCGGCGTGGTGCTGGACGGACATATCCTCCTTGCCGCCGAAGCCGCCGCCGACCAGCGCGTTCTGCACCTTGACCTTTTTGTTACCGAGCATGAGCGTGCACTCGTGCAGCGTCGTGTGTGCGGACTGGTCGGTTGTGATGAGCATCACGTCTCCGTCGCCGTCAATATAGGCGACGCAGCACTCCGGCTCCAAAAAGGCGTGCTCCGTCCAGGGTGTTTCAAAGTGACGGGAGACGACATGCTTCGCTCCGGCAATGGCGGTCTCGGCGTCGCCTCGCGAGACGTGCTTATAGGCCTGCACATTGTCCTTTTCCTCGTCAAAGACACGCGGCGCGCCGGGCGCGGCGGCCTCGGCGATGGTATGCACGGCGGGCAGCGGCTCATATTCCACGCGGATGAGCTTTTTCGCCTTTTCCAGCGCCTCGCGGCTTTCCGCAGCGACAAGCGCTACGGCGTCGCCCAGATAGTGCGTCAGACCGCCGACGGGGATAAGGGTATACTGGTCGTGCTTAATATGACCGATCTTATTTTCGCCGGGGATGTCCTCGGCGGTCAGTACGGCAACGACGCCGGGCAGCGCCTTTGCCGCAGAGGTGTCAATGCCTCGGATGCGCGCGCGGGCGTACTTTGAGCGCAGCGCGGAACCGTAGAGCATTCCGTCCAATTCGTAGTCGTCCGGATATTTTCCGGTGCCGAGCACCTTCTCCTCTACGTCCAAACGGTGCACGCGCGAGCCGATGCGCCAGTCCTGCGCTTTGTCCGGGATTACACCCTCGCGCAGGATGCGCGCAGCGAGCTTTACGGCGGCGATGATTTTCACATAGCCGGTGCAGCGGCAGTAATTATTGCGCAGGGCGGTTTTGATTGCATCCTCGGTCGGGTCGTCGTCGCGGTCGAGCAGAGCTTTGGAGCAGAGCACCATGCCGGGAATGCAGAAGCCGCACTGTACCGCGCCGGCTTCTCCGTAGGCATAGGTGTAGACCTGCTTCTCCCATGCGCTCAGACCCTCCACGGTCAGGATACTGCGGCCCTCCAGCCGGTCGGTCGAGGGAACGCAGGCGCGGCAGGGCTCGCCGTCGATGAGCACGGTGCAGGCGCCGCAGGCACCCTCGGAGCAGCCGTCCTTGACGGAATGCAGATGCAGCTCGTCGCGCAGAAAGCGCAGCAGGCTTTGCTTGTCTTGTGTCGTGACCTGCTGACCGTTAACAATAAAAGTCGCCATGTTAGAGAACTCCTTTAAAGGGATTGCACAATGATTATAGCAGCAAATCCGACAAAATGCAAGGCAAAATCGCGGTGCATTTTGGATTGCGTGTTAAAAACTGCTCTGCGCAGCGGATATGTCGTTGCGGGGAGACGCCTGTGCCCGTGGCAATTTTGTGCATTGCGCCAAAGGCTCCCCTTGCCACAAGGGGAGCCTTTTCTGTCATTGCGAGGGCGGCTTTGCCGCCCGTGGCAATCTTGCGTGTGTACTGTCATTGCGAGACCCCGTAGGGGTCGTGGCAATCTTGTGCAAAACCTGACTTTAGATTGCCGCGTCGGGCTGCGCCCTCCTCGCAATGACACACAATGAGAATGCCGCGTCGCTTCCTCGTGCAGCGTGAGCGGTATGGGAGCGGATCAGCCACGCAAAATCGCGGTGATGGCGGCGCAG
Source organism: uncultured Oscillospiraceae bacterium (assembly GCA_934645175.1). GTDB lineage: Bacteria > Bacillota > Clostridia > Oscillospirales > Oscillospiraceae > JAZOXB01. Next base: position 1,995 of record CAKUDE010000049.1, on the reverse strand, counting down.
GTTTCGTCGATTTCCGCCTCGGTCGTAAATGCACCGGGACAGAAGCGCACCACGCCCTGCGGAAAGGTGCCGAGGGCTTTGTGCGCGGCGGGAGCGCAGTGCATTCCGCAGCGCGTGAGAATGCCGTATTCCTGTTCCAGCCGGAAGGCGACCTCGGCGTTATCGCGCCCCAAGAAGTCCAGCGAAATGACGCCGACCCGCTCGTCAAGCCGTTTGGAGCCTGCCAGACGCAGACCGTCCAGACCGTCGATATTTGCGAGGAAGCGCGCGGTCAGCGCCCGCTCGTGTGCGTGCAGACGCGCAACGGTCTGCTCCTCAATCCATGCCAGCGCCGCCTCCAGCCCGAACAGGCCGGGCAGGTTCGGCGTCCCGGCTTCAAAGCGGTCGGGCATAAACTCCGGCGGTATCTCGCTGTCAGACACGCTGCCCGTTCCGCCGGAGACGAGCGGCTCCAACGCCGCCGCCAATTCTGCCGACAGCAGCAGGATGCCCGTTCCTGCCGGGCCGAGCAGACCCTTGTGGCCGGGTGCGGCCAGTGCGCTCAGATGCAGCGCCGTAAAGTCGATGGGATAGTGTCCGGCGGTCTGCGCCGCGTCGAGTGCGAAGAAGATGCCGTGTGCCGCGCAGATCTCGCCGACGCGGCGTGCGTCCTGCACCGTTCCGGCGACATTTGAGGCGTGCGCCATGACGAGTAGACGGGTATTCGGCGTTATACAGGCTTCAATCGCGTCGGGATCAAGTCGTCCTTCGCGGTCGCAGGGCAGACGCGAAAAGCTCACGCCCCGTGTGCGGAGCTGATGCAGCGGGCGCATCACGGCGTTGTGCTCCACGGCGCTGACCAGACAATGGTCGCCCGGCTGCAGCAGTCCTTTGAGAAGCTGGTTCATGCCGAAGGTCATGCCGGGCGTAAGCACGGCGTGGCTCGGGTCGGGAAAGTGAAAGAGCCGGCACAGCCGCTCGCGCAGCGACAGCACGCGCAGCTCGGCCTCCTGCGCGGGGCCGTAGACGCCGCGGTTGACGTTGACGCCGATTTGTGTCATATAGTAGAGCATCGCTTCCGCGACCTGCGGCGGCTTCGGCAAACTTGTCGCGCCGTTGTCCATGTAGATCATCGCGATTCCTCCTCGTTAAGGCATAAAAACTCGTCATTCCACAGGCTGCCTGCCCAGACGGGCGCATCGAGCAGCTTCGCCAACTCGCGCGCCGTGGCCATCCGTTCCGGCGATTCGGCCTTGTTGACCAGAAACACGTCGCCGTAGCGTTCGGCACGCAGCACGGCGGCGGCACGCTCCGGCGTCACCGGATCCTCGGGACAGGCGCCGCACAAGGCGGCATAGCGCTCCGGCCGGTGGCAGACCTCCGAGATCGGACGACCGAAGCCGTCCGCGCCGAGCACGCAGACCGTCCGGGCCGTGTGCTCCGGGATGACGGGTTCGTGCGGCGCGTGCGCCTTGAGCGGCAGACGCTTTGCACCGTCGGCTTCGACGATCACAAAGTCCGCCAGCTCCGCCAGCCGCGAGACCGGCAACGCAGGCGGGCCGAATTTCCCCTCAACGCTGCGCGTGACAAGGCAGAGCAGTCCCTTGTCGGCCAGCGCTGCCGCGATCTCCGCTTCATCGCTGACGAGCAGCGTTTTTATTCCCTGCGGCGGATAGATCTTTGTTGTGGTGCATAGAATCACCCGGCCGTATGTGCGGTAGGCGCGGCCGAGCCGCTCCAGCAGCGTCGATTTTCCGCCGCCGCCGATGAGCGCCGTAATACCGCCGAGCGGCGGCAGAAACTCCGTCAGTGTCATGGTCGATGTTCCTTTGTTCGCGTTTTTTCTATCATAGCACAAAACCGGCGCTTCCGCCAGCAAAAAACTTGCATTGCCCGCCCAAATGCGCTATAATGAAGAAAAAACGAAAGGGGAACACACCATGGGACTTATTAAAGCAGGAATCGGTGCCCTTGGCGGCACATTGGCGGATCAGTGGAAGGAGTTTTTCTACTGCG
>CAKUDE010000048.1 GCA_934645175.1 uncultured Oscillospiraceae bacterium | reverse complement strand
GATGTCAATCAAGTTATACTTGTTCGCTAAACAACAAATTGATAATTGACGACGAACGGCTTTCATGATAAAATATAATCACACCGGTGATAACGATAACAGGAGAATAACATATGAATATTAAAATCGGCGAAAAAATACGACAGCTCCGCCAACGCGATGGAAGAAAGCAGGAGGACTTGGCGGGAGTGCTTGGCGTAAGCCCGCAGGCGGTTTCCCGCTGGGAAGCAAACGGCGGTTATCCCGACATGGAGCTGATACCCGCGATTGCAAACTATTTCAATGTCAGTATCGACGAGCTTTTCGGGTACAGTAAAGACAGACAGGAAAAGCTGAAAAACATATTGAATGAGGCAGAAATTGCGTTAAACAGTCAGGAAGACATGACAGAATGCATCCGAATGCTCCGCTCGGCGGAAGAAGAGTTTCCGTCCGAACCGCAGGTGCTCGTCAAACTCGGATATGCGCTGAATATCCAAGGCTGGAAGAAATACGGTGCGCGAAGCTATACCACAACCGACTCCGATTATGCATATGAAGACACCGAATATAACTCAAATAATGTATACTGGCAGGAAGAACTCCGCGTATTTGAAAAAGCTTTGGGTATGGACATCTCGCCCGAAGACCGTGATGCAGTCACTATGATGATGATAACCGGATATGCAAAGATGGGCTATCATGATAAAGCAAAAGCCTTGGCTTCGGGACAAAACTCCATTGTCATGTGCCGTGAAATCGCCATGCCAAAGGCCACCGAAGCAGAAGAGCGGGACAAATATCAAGGAGAAGCGATTATTTCCCTGTTGAACGAATTGAATAATGTTCTCGCGAATTCCGTGTGTACAAAAATATCTCTCTTTACAACAGCTGAAGGAATCAAGCTTTTGATGGATCTTGCCCGGTTGTATGAATCGGTTTTCAGTGATGGGCGGTGCGGTGTTGCACACAGCCATATAGGAAGGCTCTATTTGTACGCGGCAGTATTTGATGCTCGTCAAAATCACACCGAGACAGCACTTGAATATTTCAAAAAAGGCTTTGAGCATATAAAACTTTATCAGTCCATACGTTGTACCGGTGAATATCAATATTCTTCTCCACTCGTAGCTAAAGTTACAGTCCCAAGCGAAAAATTTCCGTCGCTTTCTCAGACATTTTGGAAAGGCTGGATTGAGATTTTGCCAGATGAATTCAAGAAACGCATAAAAGAAAATCCGCAATACGTGGAATGCTTCACTTGCTGACGTCTGCCCCGCTCCGGCGGGGCTTTCTTTGTTTCCTGCGGCGCAGATTCTGATGGCCCGCATTGCTGTCAAAACGGTCGCATGCGCGCTCTACGCATTTGCTTGTAAATTGCATTCAAAAGCGAAAGCGAGGCTGACAGTCCCGCTAACGCCGTTCCTTATTCAGTTATGCCGCATGGCTTTCTTGACTTCTTCAAGAATGCGAAGAATGCTCAACATTTCGTCATTCGTGCAGTCGGCAAGCAACTCTCCGATTTTCTCGTTCGCCACGGCGTATGTGCCGGGTGTATTTGCCCGCAGAATCCAGTCAGTTGCCACATCGAGCGCCTCTGCAATGCGGATGAGTGTGGATAATCCCGGCGTTTTCTTGCCGAGCTCAATGTTTGACAGATGCACCACCGAAATATCCGCTTTTTCCGCCAGCTCTCCTTGTGTAAGCCCGACTTCGCGGCGCAAGTCGGCAATGCGCCTGCCGATGACAAAAGGAGCGCTGTTGTTATTCATTGCTTTTCACTCCTTCGCCTGTAACACAAACGGAGACTGCACCTCTGGGTTTGTCCCCGGGAAAACAGTCTCCGTTTTTTCATTTGCCTTGCCGCAATATTCTTTTGTCGTAATCCGTGCCATTGTGCGCACCTCCTTTGTAAGCACACACAATACCATGAAAACGGCGGGAAGTCCAGCGAAAACGGGAAAGTTAGCAATTAAGTTTCAATCATCTTGCAGACTATATCAAAACCCCGTTGCAATGATCCACCTCGTGCTGAATGATCTGCGCCGTCCAACCAGTATATGTTTTCACCCTTGTCTGCATCTCAGCTGTTTGATACTGCACCTTGATGGTTTTATACCGTTTGCACTTGCGGGGACCTCCGAGAAGCGACAGACAGCCTTCTTCAGTGTCATACGCATCATCCTTTTTGATGATCTCGGGGTTGAGCATCACGGTATATGTAGGAGCTCGTCCGCTCTCGTCGCGAAAGGCAATGATGCGCTTGCGCACGCCTATCATATTCGCCGCCATACCGACACAGCTTTCCTTGTGCGCCAGCAACGTATCCAGCAAGTCCTGAGCGACCTGCAAATCCTCTTTTGTTGCGACCTCCGACTTCCCTGCAAGGAAGATAGGATCGTGCATTAGTTCTTTTATCATTTCACTTCTCCGTATCTTTATTCTACCCCGTGCATCTCCATCAGCTCGACCAGGTCGCCAAAGCTTTTATTGTACTGCGCCTGAGAGATCGCGCCGTTTTGCAGGAAGGTATCGAGCAATTTCTTCTGCTGACGGAACAGTTCAACCTTCTGCCAACGCTCCTTGGTCATAAGATTCGAGTGCCCCGTGCGGATCTCGCCGAGCAGCGACACTTCGATGCCCTCGGTCTTTCGCTGGTAGACGAATCCGAGCTTTTCCTGCACGCGATAGGACTTTTCGTTGCCGTCATAATAGCCACACCAGATGCGGTTCATTTTGAGATCCTCAAAGGCATAGCGGAGCATCTCGCGCGAGGCTTCGGGAATGAGCCCCTGCCCCCAATATGTCTTGCCAATCCAATAGCCGAGCTCGTATTCGTCGTCAGCCTCGGCAAGGTCGTTGCGGTGAAAACCGATGCTGCCGATAGGCTTGCCATTCTCTTTCAGGCACACGGCAAAGGTATCGGGCGCGGACAGAACCGTTCGAATGATCTCACAGCTGTTCTCCACACTCGTGTGCGGCGGCCATCCGGCAGGTGGGCCTACATCGGGGTCGCTTGCGTATGTGTATAAGTCATCTGCATCCTCCTCGCGCCATGGGCGAAGAATGAGGCGTTACGTTTCAAGTATCATGTTTTTTCTCCGAATATGTATCGTATACCTCGTGTATCGCCGCGACCGTTGCGACGGCGCATACGATGGGCAAGGTGTGGGTCAAATCAACAAAGCTTATCGTCACAGGCAGAAGGAACAGTAATAGTCCCGTTATCTTATTCAGAACGGTATGAGGGGATATGAGTTTTTTCGTGCGAACGAATCCCCATGCCGCGTTTCCAAGCTTGATCATGGCTATAATACCAATCCATATCCACAGCCACACGGGGATATGAAGATGCGGCACGAATTTGATCAAAGCCACGGTCATAAACACGAAATCCGAGACCGTATCCAGCTTTGCTCCGAATTCACTGGTGCTTTTTGTCCTTCTTGCCACAGTGCCGTCTATCATATCGCTGAGTCCGCAAAGCAGATAGAGTGCGTAAAACCATGCCGATGACAGTGGTATGAACAAGAGCGACAAACTGAATACAATGCGCGCGCCTGTAATGATATTTGCGATGTGTTTTTTCATAAATCAGTTGCTGTCAGAGATTGATTAACCTTTTTATTTTACAATTTCATATTCCCAATCGATGATACCGCCGAATTCCTTGACATTGGTATATCCGAGCTTTACAAGCTCCTCGGCTGCAATTTTGCTTCTTCTGCCGCTTCGACAATAGACGAGAATCAACTGATCCTTGTCAGGAAGCTCCTTCTCAGCGCGGTCTGCAATCTCGTATTCGGGAATCAGTATAGCTCCGGGGATATGCCCCTCATCGTATTCCTCTTGCGTTCTCGCATCAATGATAATGTATCCGCTCTCGCTATCCATCAACGCTTTAGCTTCTGCTCCGCTGATCTGCTCGTAGGTTGCAGACCCGCCATTCGAGCATCCAACGCACCCAAACGGCAACGCGAGAGTGAGAAGCATGATCAAAAATCGTTTATTTCTTTTCAACATATATCCTTATCCCTTCTGACGCAAATTCCGCAGTTCCCTCACCGTACTTGTCGATGTTCTTCTTGAATCGTTCGTCGGCTATGTACATCTTGCCGAGCCCTGCGAGAATTTCGTCAGTGCAGGTGTAGTAGTTGGCGGTGATATGCGCCTGGAGTTTGGCAACAAGCGCCTGTGCTTCGGCGGAATTGGCACTTGCGCCGCTATTATTGCACGCGGCAAACTCGAAAAAGATTGCCATTAAGCCATCATTTGCTTCAGCCCACTTCTCGTTTGTGTAATTCTTTGTTTTCTGCTCGTGCTCGCGGTAGGCTGAGGTATCGCCCCAACGCTCACGAGTTTCGTTAAAATAATCTTTCATATCATTCGCTTTTAATTATTCAATAATATGATTTTTAGATAAAAGATCCAATACCTTTGAGCCAGGCTCCATGCTTATAGCAGTATACTGTTTGGAAATTACCAAAGGTGTAATAGACGCAGAATCCATATCGCTACGCATTTCTTGCAGTAAGCGAAGCGCTCTATACAAATTATTATACTTGGTGTAGTCACTTTTTTCAGTCTTAAAGGAATGCTTGCTTGATTTGTCCTTTGTAAAATAAGGCAAATCAAAAATAATTATGTTCCCGTTCGATGTTTTCCATATGAAATCTTGACCGTAATATGTTTCTGAACCAAATGTAGTACTCGATGGCTGACGGTTATAATTGATATATTTATCCCTGAATTCATCCGATACACACAAAATCGTTTCGTTTAAAATATGCTTTCGAATCAAATTCGCATAAGCGGAAATCATTTGACCTTCATTTATAACACCTATAATTAGCAAATCACTATAACCTTTGTCACGCATTTCAACATTGATGTCATTGATTATCTTCATTAAGCAACCATGTATCCATGCGGCTGTTCCCATAACCGCCAACGGACCGTTGATAATAATGGCTAAATCATTTAGAACCTTGAGCGAATTTCCTCTGTTGTTAAGTCTAACCATTCGCAGCAAATGAGCCAAGTAAACATGACGCAATAACTTTTCCAATCTTCCTAATGCGCCTTGATTACTTGGAGCGAAATCATCAACTTCCTCGTACAGCCTTAATCTGTCAGTCGCATAAATGAGTCTACCACATTTCGGACAGTATTGTTCTTCCTCAATATCAAGAACAGTCACGTTTGATTGATCACAATCATCATATGGGCACTTGTGAAGAACAATTTTTCCTATATCATTACCTTCGGCATACGACGCGAGCCAAAAAAGTGTTGATTTTAAGCTTGTCCTTCTATCTGATTTTGATTCTCTTGTTTTTTCAAAAAAGTCATCCAGTGCTCTGCGAAAGCTTTCTACTGTAGTATCACAATCCTCGTATTTAACGTTACTACTCGGCAAAACAAACGGAATCGTTTCTTTTTCATCCATTAACTTTGCGACACGAAAAGGATCAATAAATTTATCTTTCGCTAAAGCAAGCAACTCATTATTCTTTAAAAGAGTTGTAACAAGCTTTATATAGCCAACGTTTGTATATGGTATATCTTCCCTAACGTGCGCTTCATAACTACTTGAATTAACAGTAATTAAGTTTTCGGGTAAGGTTTCGCTACTAAAATCACCAACAGAAACAAAAGAACTGATAATCTCATCAATTTCGTCTCCAGTCGGCTCTCTCATAAAGGAACAACTTTTTAAGAATTCTATCACATCAGGATTCTGAACTATTTCGATATGGGAGGTTTTTCCGCTATCATTACTCATTAATACTATCCCCTGCCTTTATTTTTTCGGGATCAAACTTATCAATTTGAATCGGAATAACAAACGGACTTGACAATGTTTTCACTCTTGCAAATCCCACATCCTGGCTTCTTAATAACGATTGTTTAAAGTCAGCAAAATCATAGAATTTCGCCAATTCACCTATTTCTTTGTCGCTATTAAGATGCGTTACGAACCAGTTTTCTGTGTTTGCAAGGATATTCGGATGAACGGAAGAAACCTCTTGAGTAGCATAAACCAATGCAATCTTATATTTTGCTCCTTCTTTTGCCAATCTCGGCCAGGTATCCGTTAAATCCATTCCCTTTCCGATTAAGTTGTGTGCTTCCTCGATATAAACTACGATGTTAGAAGGTTTTCCTCCACCAGTAAACTTGTCCATTGAGGAATTAAAAATATACGAAGCAATTTTTTTGGATATTTTATCGCGCAAAATAGCATTACCCACGGACAAATCAATAATTACAATCTTACCTTGAACCAAATACTCATATATTTCTTTAGCTACATCAGTTGTTCTGCTGGAGGTATGATATTTCGTAGCTGCCGTTAATAATTTATATCCGGTTATAAACGCATCTGTATCATTCTTTTGACACAACAAATTCAACAAGCACTTACATTCATCTGTAATCCATTTTGCAATCTCAGGTTCGCTTTTGTGCGCTCTTAAAGTTTCAAACCAACTCAATGCTTCTTGCAACGTTAATCCGTTTTTAGGATTAATCTCGGGAGATACAATCTCTCTAACCTTTTCATTTGCCTGAAAATAAACCTTATACGTCGCAGATACTTCAAAGTTGGCTTTATACAACAAAACCTTGTATAAAGCTATTTTTCTTTCCCACTTTTGAATTTCATTATACTCTTCAGGTTTGTCGAAGCTTATGTTAAGAAACTGTAATATATCTGCCGCTGTGGAAGATGTTGCTTCTTTTATAACATCGCAAATAATAGAGTGCCCTTCCCCAAGTTGCTCATAAAAATTATTCAAGATAGGACGAAAACCAGGCGAATTAATCATTCTGTATCTAATGCATTCGTCTTTATAAATTTCTGAAATCGATCCCTTATCTTGTTCGTTTGCATTCGCATATTCGCCATTAATATCGTATATTAACTGTCCAATAGGAAGATGACAAGAAGTAGATATGCCTTTTACAACAGAAATAGTCTGCTTTATCATATTAGACTTACCGGTTCTGGTCATACCCAAAACAGCAGTTCTTCGTGCTAAAAAATCAGAAGGCTGAATCCTAAAAGGAACTAAATCAGAGGCATTCTCCCTATGCAGTCTATCCGTAGAAGTATAACGTACAGTTCCAATTTTAAAAGGTTGTACTTCTCCTTCTATTCCCAAGGATTTGAATTCTGCTTTAGCCCCCTTCTTTCTTATAGGATCTACATAATTCACTATTTTTTCCAACGCCTTACTCTTAGGCATATATACATTCAATTTAAGGGAGGAATAGAAAGTTTCTATATCACTTCCTAAAACCAAATCTTCGTTTCTCACAAAGAAAGTACCTAACACTCGACAATCAATACCGCTAAATTGCATACGGCTTTTCGTGTACACATCGTATTCTTCTTGCCCATCGTCAAAAGTCGACTTTGCTTTCTGAAATCCATCAATTTTGGTTTTTATCATTTCATCATCCTGAGGAAGCTTCGCTGAACCTGTAACTCTCAAAAGAATCACTTGTCTATCTTCCTCTTCCACATCATTAAAGTGGTTAGAATCAAACGATGTGGCGATTAAAAATGAATTGTGCGGTATTCCACGAACATTATGCTTCCATTCGTCGTTCGATATAACAAGAGCTTTTTCGTAATTGATGGAATATATCCATCCTACAAAGTTTTCCTCTTGTACCAAGTCAACCAGGTCGCTTTTAATTTCCATTTTGCTGATAACGCTCATTTGTGTCTCCTCTACCTATCTAATGTTCATTTTTAATGCTTCTAATTCAGACATACTCGGCCAATAATCATGTGACAAAGCAATTATTTCACTTTTCTTTCCCGAGTTAGCTGCGCTATAGTTTATATCAAATCTTTTCATATGCTTGTCTTTATACAATTCCTCAATCTCAGAAACATCATCATATGTAATCATCCAAATGCGCTTGACCTTGAATATTAATTTTGACAATTCTTTATGATCGCAAGGATTGAAGAAATTAGTATATAATTCTTTTCCCTTTTTGAAATATGGGGGGTCGAAATAGACAAAGCAATCCTTTCTGTATCTTGGTATAACTTTACGAATGAAATCCTTTATCTCCATATTGTAAAGTTTAATTTTAGACTTATAAGAAGCAATTAATTTAACTCTTTCTTTAAGTTTTTCCTTATTAAATCTTGCGGATATCGGATAATTTCCTTTTTGCGCATATCCTCCAATAGGCCCAGCTTTTAGTATTCCTGAACGATTTGTCCTATTAAGATAAAATGTCGCAAATGCAAGTTGAATTGAATACGTAGTTTTGTTTTTGAGATAATAATCCTTTTGCTTTTTCCATTCATCCACAGTCAAAACGGCATTATCAATCATTTTCAAGAATTCGTCTGTTTCATTAAGAATTGCATACCAGACGGAATAGATTGCGACATCATAATCATTGATAACTATTTTTCGCACTTTTTTGTTAATGAGCAAGGATAGTGCAACACCACCACCGCCTACAAAAGGTTCTATATATACACCGTTATTTATACCTGCACTCTGCATTAACTTTTCAACCAACGGTGTTAATTTGCTCTTTCCTCCAGGATATCTTAACGGAGAATAATTCATCTCTAAAACTCCCTTTTTCATCTTCATCATTCCCACAAAATTGTATCAACTACAAAACTCGTTTTGTATTCCGTATTACAAGCATCATAAAGAACAACTTCAACTTTCAGTTCTTGGTGCATGTTCGTTCTCTCTCGGATTACGTCGCAAAAACTATCACTTACCTTAAGAAAAAGTGTTTTTTCGGCTTGACTTTTAGACGGTAGCATAAACGGTGACTTTTCAAGCACAGTAGGAGCTTGCCTGAATTGAGTTTTGTTATCCTCAATATACAGAACGGAGCTTCCTATTTTGCTATCCGCATACATCCATTTTACTGTGGCCTTGCCAAACGCAAAAGAATTGTCCGTATTATTCACGAAACTGATAGGAATTCGTGCATACACCTGCTTCACTCGGTATATGTCCACAATACCAATTTCAATTTGTTTATTCAAAGACAAGATATCCACACAGAATCTCGTTTTGTAAATTTCCTCGATGTCGCTTCTAAGCGCACGGAAATTATTTGCGCTCTTTCTAACATATATATCGCCTGCATGGAGACAAATTTTATCTTTGAAAGAAAAATCCTTTGCCACTACATATGGCTTTTGAATATTCGAACTTTTTACAATAACCGCGCCAACTCTTTTACCGTTAATATCCAATTGCTCAATATCTATTTCGATAAACGGATCGCAATATGTACGAATTAGTTGATTAAGGTTTGAAATATCTGGAATATCGTTTTCGTTTATACCAATAATTTCTCGAGTGGCATCGCTTACTCCCAAAATAATATACTTATCTTCTCGTGATGAGGCATTAGCAAAACTAATGATATCTTTTATAAATTCGCTTTTCTTAGCTTCGTGATAATACTGCTGCTTAAAATCAATGATATCGCTCTCAATACCATTTTCAATAAGCTCCACAATTCTTTTCTGTCTTTGATTCATTAGTTTCTATATCTCCTAATAGTACTTTTAAGATTTCCTCATCTGCCGGGCAGAACTCATAGTTCGGGATTTCGCTCGGCGCGATCCACCGGATATCGGTATGCTCCAGCTTCTGCGGAACGCCATCGGCAATGGTGGCATTGAACAGTGTCAGATGTACGGTGATGTCCGGATATTCGTGGACAACATCCATAAACACATCACCGACGGAGAGCGTAACGGCAAGTTCTTCACGGCATTCCCGAATGAGCGCCTGTTCTTTGGTTTCGCCGGGCTCCACCTTGCCGCCGACAAA
>CAKUDE010000047.1 GCA_934645175.1 uncultured Oscillospiraceae bacterium | reverse complement strand
ATTTCCACCTCCATGTCTATATTAGCATAAAAATAATGGTAGGCACTTTCGTGTCTACCATTATTTTATCACTTCACCAATAGGGCCGGCCTTTGTTTGTTTACAATCAATCGTCTTCCCAAAGCTCCGGGAGGGGGCCAAAGACACGCACGGCCCAGTCACTCTTACGCGGATAATGAGAGAACATAACTCGCTTATGTGAGACAGTAATCTCATCAGGAAAAACAGGAGTCCTTGACCATTGATAACGTATTGGATATGTGTAATAAATTTCGTCATAAGAGTAACACTGGTAACGTGGGAGATAAATATCATACAGCGCACTCTTCATAACTGCAAAATCTGCCACATCCACCTCAAGCGGCGACTTCGGGATCGCAACGTGAAAGCCACCGTTTGGCAGCTCGCGGTAAGTCAGGCCATCAAAAGAGGTATCCTTCGGCAAGTACTGTCGTGTATAGGCAGATATCCAATGCTCTACCCCTGTCTCGACCAGAAGGTGATGGATATACCACATATAAGGAGATGTGCACTTTCGCTTTGAATAGAAAGGATCCATGGATACTGTGGGTGAGTCATTTGAAGGAATCCCAAACATGCAGAAACCGCCACTATATGGCTGAAGTGTGATAAAAGCACATACCTCCGGATAGCGATATGTGAGAGCTTCGCACATATTTCGTAACAGTGCTAATACCACCTCAAACCGACATCCCGCGGCTTCCAACGAGAAGGAAAGCGAGAAGTTGGCTCGACAGAAATCTCCGATGCATGAACTGTTAAACCATACGTTCAGGTCATCAAAAGGGTATTTGGTTTTCCCAACCCTTCTTGGCTCATTATAATAGGCCAACAGCGCCTCTTTCAGCGCGTCACCTGTTAAACGAGGATGAACAATATGCTTTGTAAAATACTCCAACGCAGTTTCATCATTCATCTCCGGTATTGCTTGCCGTTGCTGTTTCCAGTTACGATATGCATTCAAGTTTTTTATTTTTGATGTTCGTAGTTTTCCGGTACCTCTGAAGAATGTTGTGTTCCTTGAGTTGGCAATCTCGTCGCGCAGTTTTTCGATCGTGCCCGAAGCTCGGACTCCACGCCAGTCCATAATGAAGCAATCTGTAAAGTGCTCCTCTATCCAGTCCAGTAGATAGTTTTCCAAATTGACTGTTTCTTCAATACTCTCCAAAAGGCCAAATTTGATGTCCATGGTCAGAGTCCGTGCGTCATGCAATATCAGGCTACCGGATTCAAAGTATTGCGGTGGCATAATGATAAATCTCCCCCATCTAAAACTTCTACACTGCCTGTACTGTCGCGCACCCTGCTGTCGCCTTTTTTATCAAGCCATAAAACCCGGCAGCGACAACGGCACAAGCCGTAACACCAGCGGCCGTAACCCAATCAAATGGTACCGCTACAGCAGATGATGACGACACTACTTTTATTTTCTTTCGAGCATACGAGTAAGCTTTCACCTCACAGCGATTGCCATCCGGAATTGGTGTAGCGCTATACTGAATTAGCCCCGGTGTGGTTAAAGAGCTATAATAGCTGATCAGATACCAATCACCGGAAGAACTTAGATATCGAAACTCACCGGAGAGCAGTGGAAAAGTGGCGTGTTTGGGATGAATACCACCCGCTACATACAGAGACTCGTATCGAGCCATTTGTGCTCTAGCCAGTACCTCTATGACTGCGCATGATTTTACTTCGTAAAAAAGGTTAACTGACGGGATATAAATATCTAATCTGCCTTTTGCTTTATAACGAGTCGCAAGCGAAACTATTTGGTCGGTTAGCGGCTGCTCCGTAGAGACTGTGCTGTGTAGTAATGTGGTGAGAAATGCAGCACATTCCTCCTGAACATATCTGTGAATCCAGTAGTAATCCCAAATGAAGAGCGAAGCCTCCCCTGTAGCGTCGATTGAAGCTACCGGTGAGTTGCTGCAATAAGCAAAGCTATTAAACCCGAGGAAATCCTGCCCTGTGGAGAGGTAGGAGTCCGCGTTAATGAATCTGGAAGTGGTGGGGTCGTAGTAGCGGCTTTGGAGATAGTACAGCTCCGTTTCGGAATCGTAGTAATAGCCTCTGTAGCGCAAGGGATTTATGAGGGCAATGTTACTTGTGTCCGAAATGGCTGCGCCGGAAGCGTTGGTGACGCTCAGGAGCTTGCCGTAAGCATCGTAGCTGTAGTTTGCCAGGGTTTCTTTCTGCGCATTGGTAATTCTTACGACGTCGCCCTGCAGGTTCGTAACGAAGCAGCCTTTCCACAGTTATAGGCGGTATCCCAGAAGGCAATGTTGAGCTGACAAACCTCGACAAGTCCGTCACAGGTTCGGATTCGGATGGTTGCGTCGGGGTAGCATCCTCCATTATAAATATCACGCTACAATGAATCAGCCAGATCAATCAACAGGCGACCTCTTGACATTACCGTAATTACAAAATAAAAGTTACTTCCATATCTCTCGCAAAAGTCCTGAAGCGTTTCTTGAAAAACGCGAATACTTTCTGCGGATACCGCCTCCGCTGCCCGCGGTATATTGAGGTCAGTACAGCGGGGCGGATCATAGTACCAGTCTGTGAAAAAGAAATCCCAGTTCTCCGTCCATGTATCTGCCCCAAGAATCGTTCCCCCCATTTTCTCCACATACGACAGCGCATATGGAATGTCCTCATAGCGCCATGCATAATCGCCGGCCGGCGTCTGAAGGGTTCTTGGGTCATTTTTTGAAAATTCGTAAAAGTTCATTTTATTTCCTCCTGCGTGCAAAGAAGTGGTGGTTGCATTCGCCATCCTCGTCAAATATAAACTCAAAAACACCGTCTACACCTCGAAACGCTCCTGAAATAGTTACGCGAGTATACGTCTTTCCGTCACCGCCAATGAGCTTCTCGCATTGCCCATATGATCCGTAGTTTTCGACAATCTTTGGGAAAGAATGGTCGTCCCCAGTTTCAATTTGGTCAACCACTTTTTTTGAATAGTGAATACCTTTGAGAGGGTTATCTAGAACGGCTCTTCCATCCAAGCTCACGTCTGCAACTTCTTTATTCTTCCTCTCGCTCGGCTTATCGTCCGTGTAGCCTTTTGAACCGCCGTCAATGCTGAATCCGTAGCCGGTGCCGCCTCCGCCGCCGTCGTAAGAATTCGGCTCATTAAACATATCGGCAAAAGCGTCAAGAATCTTTGTGAGGAAGGTTCCGCCGTCGTCTCTGTGATTGACCGGGTTATTATTGCAATACGCAAAGCTATTAAACCCGAGGAAATCCTGCCCTGTGGAGAGGTAAGAGTCCGCATTAACGAATCTGGAAGTGGTGGGGTCGTAGTAGCGGCTTTGGAGGTAGTAAAGCTCCGTTTCAGAATCGTAGTAATAGCCTCTGTAGCGCAAGGGGTTGATAAGGGCAATGTTACTTGTGTCCGAAATGGTCGTTCCGGAAGCGTTGGTAACGCTCAGGAGCTTGCCGTAGGCATCATAGCTGTAGTTTGCGAGGGTCTCTTTCTGCGCATTGGTAATTCTTACAACGTCGCCCTGCAGGTTCGTGACGAAGTAGTAAAGCGACATTGCACCGTCTACCGTCGCCAGCAGGAAATACGGCTTGCCGGAAAGATCGTAGGCAAAGTCTAAGGTATAGGTCTTGCCGTTCCTTACGAAGCTCTCCCGCAGAAGCTGCCCACTGGCGTAGAGATAGGTGTGCGTCTCCGTCGTGCCGCTTTTGGTAACCTTCTTCTCCGTCCGCAGGCCGTTCAGGTCGTAGCTGTAGTTTAAGCTGTAGCCGTTGCCGCTGGCGCTGTTCAGCTCCCGGCCGTTGCGCCATGTGAAGCTCCAGTTTGTGCCGTTGAAGTACGTCAGCGGGTTGCCGCTGGCATCGTAGCTCAGGCTGCCGCTCGTTGTGACGCCGTTCTTCGTCCGCGTGACCGAAAGCAGCAGATCCTTCCAGTCGCCGCTGTCGTCGTAGCTGTAGACCAGCGTTTCGTCTACCACACCGCCGCTTGTCGTGTGCTTCTTCTCCCGCAGATTGCCGTAGATTGGCTCCGAGTTTTACCTCCCCCTGCTGCGTAAGCAGCAGGGTTATAGCGCGTTTAGGGAAGAATCAGAAAGGAATGAACGGGTGCAGTTCCGGGTCGAAATATGTGTGACGCTTAACAACCGTAGCGCGCTCATCTGTCAGCGGAGGCAGAATTACATCGTTAAGCCACTGAATAAGTCCGTCGGTATCCAAAACATGCGTTTTGCTTGCTTCTTCACGTTCATATCTTTGTGACAGCGCAACAATCGATTCAGCAATGCAATCAGGAGCAGCGATGATATCGACATCGCTAAAGATGCAGTCGTATACTATGTTAAATTTTCTCATAATCTTCCCCGTTTTCTGGAAATTCAGGAATCACTTCCGGAAATTCTTGATCATAAAAGGACATTTCAGACGTCCAGAAGTCTGGGCTCTCGGGTACTGCCTCTTGAAGAAGAACCGCTTTGGGCGCCGATTTAGGCACAATATGCTCGTTCAGCCACTGAACAAGTCCACGGCCGTTAATCGGAAACCGCCACATCTTTCCATCAAACGTCATGTATTTCTCATCATGCATGATAGGAACTGTATAGGCGTATCCATTAATGAACCAATCGATACTGTCTACATCGACTCCTCTGGTATATCCGTAAATGATCTCATCCGGGACAGCAATCACGTCTACCAATGTATCCGTCTCCTGGTATCGAATTTGAACTAGCTCCATATTCTGCTCTTCTCCTCTTACTCACAAATTATTCTGATATGTTCCCCGTGAATGCATATATGTTCGGTATGACCCCAAATTCCCTGTGGCCGCGTTTTATGAATCTCCCTTTCGTGGCCAGATATCCCATACTCTAGTGCAAGCTCGTACAAGTAGTCTGCCTCAGGCGCGGTTAATCCGGTTCTGCGTGCAATCTTTGCAAACTCAATGACGACTTGCTGGTCTCCCGTATAAGGCTGTCCTTTTGAACCGCCGACATAAATTTTGATCCCGTGGCCAGAGCCGCCTCCGCCGCCGTCACAGGAATTCGGCTCATTAAACATGTCGGCAAAAGCGTCAAGAATCTTTGTGAGGAAGGTTCCGCCGTCGTCTCTGTGATTGACCGGGTTATTATTGCAATACGCGAAGCTATTAAACCCGAGGAAATCCTGTCCTGTGGAGAGGTAGGAGTCCGCATTAATGAATCTGGAAGTGGTGGGGTCGTAGTAGCGGCTTTGGAGATAGTACAGCTCCGTTTCGGAATCGTAGTAATAGCCTCTGTAGCGTAAGGGGTTTATGAGTGCAATGTTACTTGTGTCCGAAATGGTCGTTCCGGCGGCGTTGGTGACGCTCAGGAGCTTGCCGTAGGCGTCGTAGCTGTAGTTTGCGAGGGTCTCTTTCTGCGCATTGGTAATTCTTACGACGTCGCCCTGCAGATTCGTAACGAAGTAGTAAAGCGAGATTGCGCCGTCTACCGTCGCCAGCAGGAAGTACGGCTTGCCGGAAAGATCGTAGGCAAAGTCTAAGGTATAACTTTTGCCGTTCCTTGCGAAGCTCTCCCGCAGAAGCTGCCCGCTGGCGTAGAGATAGGTGTGCGTCTCCGTCGTGCCGCTTTTGGTAACCTTCTTCTCCGTCCGCAGACCGTTCAGGTCGTAGCTGTAGTTTAAGCTGTAGCCGTTGCCGGCTGCACTGTTCAGCTCCCGGCCGTTGCGCCATGTGAAGCTCCAGTTTGTGCCGTTGAAGTACGTCAGCGGGTTGCCGCTGGCATCGTAGCTCAGGCTGCCGCTCGTTGTGACGCCGTTCTTCGTCCGCGTGACCGAAAGCAGCAGATCCTTCCAGTCACCGCTGTCGTCGTAGCTGTAAACCAGCGTTTCGTCTACCACGCCGCCGCTTGTCGTGTGCTTCTTCTCCCGCAGATTGCCGTAGGTGTCGTAGGTGTATTCCCACGTCCCGTTCGGAGAGACTTCCTTTGTGAGCTGGCTTTGCAGGTCGTATTCGTAGCGCGTGACTTTGCCGCTGCTGTCCGTCACCGAGAGGATGTTCCCCAGCGCGTCGTAGGTAAACTGCCATGAGATCGGGCTGAAGCTGTTGGTGTCGTTGTTGGCGTAGGCATAGCGCGAGACGAGCGTGGTCGTCGTGCCGCTTGCCGCTCCCGCCAGATACTCGTAGGTCGTGTTGGCAAAGCCGTTGACGCCCAGCAGGCGGCTCAGGCTGTCATAGCGCGGCGTGAGGCTTATAACCTCGTACTGCCCGTTATACTTCGTCGGCAGGGTAATCTTTTTCTGCGTCAGGCGGCTGTAGGTATCGTATGTGTACGCTTCCCCGTAGGTCTTGTCTCCGAGCCTCCAGCTCTGCAGCGACAGGCGGCTGAGCGAGTCGTAGCTGTGCCACGTTTGCAGCGCCATCGTTCCGCTTTGCCGCAGCTCTCCGCCAATGAGCCGTCCAATGGAGTCGTAGGTGTAGCGGTAGTCCAGTCCTCCCGTCAGGTCCTGCACCGAGGACACCGCGCCGGCGGCGTTGTAGACATAGCGGTAATCGTCGCCGGAGGAGGTGGTCATGCGTGTGACCCGCCCCAGAATGTCGTAGGTATAGTCGCTGTATGCGCCGTTTCCGTAGCTGCGGCGCAGCAGGCTGCCGTTCTTTGCGGCATAGGTGTATTCGGCAAGCAGCCGCGCTCCGACGGAGATCGAGGTCGTGTTGCCGAAGCTGTCGTAGGTGAAGTTGTATACCTGCTCGGTACGCGTTCTTCCGGAATCGCCCGAGATGTAGCCCGCGCGGGTCAGGGCGGACAGGAGTCCTCTCGCATTATAAGTATAATTCGCGGAGATCACACTGTCAATATAATTCATGGACGGACGGCCTGCCGCTTCGTTATGCATGGCCGTGCGGACCGTACCGTTGGGATCCGTCGTCCGGAAGGGCGAGCCGAGCATCCGGTAGTAGGCGTCAACATAGAAGTTCGTTACGGTGTTTCCGCGTGCGTCGGTAACGGAGTTTACAAGGTTGCCGCTGTCGGTATAGCTTGCCGAGGCCGTGATTTTCACGCCTGTGCCCCCGGCGGAAGTCAATGCGCTGGCGGTCACATTGCCCGTGGCGTCGACGGTATAGCTTTCGCGGACAAGGCCGTTGGATGCCTGCGTCAGGTTGTGCTTGCTGTCATAGGTGTATTGCAGCGTCGCACAGCCGTCCCTTACCACCGAGGTCAGATTCCCGTTCTCCCAGGTGTTCTGCCGTTCTCCGGAGCCGAGCGCGGCGGTCGAGATCAGCCGGCCGTCCTCGTCGTAGCGCATCGTCTGTGCCACCTCGCGCGTGAGCGAGATATCGTCGAACCATGCGGTATTGTCGTTATGCTCATACACGCAGGACACGCGGATGGTCGAGACGGTCAGCGCCTTCTTCGGGACGATGGCCATGGAGGTGAACTGCCATGCGCTGACATCCGAGCAGAAGGGAACGTAGTGCGTTTCCGTCGTGCCGTCGGAGTAGGTCAGAAGCGCACGCAGGCCAAATGTACGCGTACTCGACCCCTGCGTGGGCACGGAGTTTGTTTTGGCCCAGCCGGAAAGGACATAGGTCTGCGAGCCGGGAAGATTGACCGTAACGGTCTGGTAAGCGCCGTTGACGCCGTAGGGATCGCCGGCGATCCGCAGACTGTGGGGTTTGCCGCCCACGGGCAGCGTATATACGCCCTCATTATCTACGAACGTGCCGCCCTGACCGTAGAACGTCCACTGATCTCTCCAGTGCTGCAGGTCGCCGTTGCGCAGAAGCTCCTGCGTATTGGCGGACTCTCCGTATTCAAGCTGCATATCATCCGCATAGAACGCACCGCCGACGCCTTCGTTGATGAGCTCAATTTTGGCCAAAGCATTCAGCTCGGCGCCCCGGAAGGTCACGCTGATACGCGACCATCCGCCGTCAATGGCGGCGCTTGTGGCGTAGTTGATCGGTTCGCCCGTTGCAACGGCGCCGCTATACAGGTTGGTCACGCGCAGATAGATGCCCTTGCCGAGGAAGCTCGTGCAGGCGGAGGTGTTGACGTAGACGGAGAGCGTATAGGTATAATTTGCAGAAATGCTGTCCGAGGTCAGGTATGCGCTGACCGTGCCGTTGGTGTTCGGCTTGATCCAGCCCTTGAGCGCCTTTGCGCCCGTGCGGGGATTTTCCTCCTTGATAAGAATATTCGAAGTGGTCTGTCCCGCACCGGTAAAGCTCCACGCGGGATCCGAATACTCGAACGAGCCGTTTCTCAGGCGGTTGAAGGAGGAGGCGCCGATACCGGCGGTACGCAGAGTACGGTTGTTCTGCCGGGAAACGCCGTCATTCTGACTGTAGGCGGCGTTTGATGCGCCGAGCAGCTTGCCTCTGCTGTCCGTGGTATAGGCGTTGACCGTGCGCAGCGCGTAGTCAAAGGTATAGTAGGTCAGAATGTCGTCATTTACGGAGGCGTTGTTATTCGGATCATATTTGACGCGGTTACTGCCGTAGTCATGATAGCAGGTCTGGCCTTCTCCGTTTTGCGAAACCTCCACGATTGCGCCGGGGCGGCTTGTGTTGCCGGCGGAGGTAATTTCGTAGTATGCGCCGACGCGGCGGCCCGCATAGTCGATGCCGATGCCGTAGTGCAGCTCGGCGTCATAGGCATAGCGCAGGCGTGCGCCGACGCCGCCGGAGGCGGTGCTGTAGCCATACTGTGCCTGAAGCGTACTGCCTCTGGAGATGGAAGTCAGCTTGCCGTTGGTATAGCCGAGGGTACGGACATAATTTGCCGCATCGGTCACACCGGTCAGATAGCCGGAGGAATTGTAAGTAAGCGTAGCGACGGTGATCTCCGTGCCGCCGTTGTTCTTTTGTGTAATCCTGGAGATACGTTTGGTGCTGCCGCTGCCGGTATAGGTGATATTGATACGGTTGCCGTTGGCGTCCTGCGTATAGGAAAGATGGCCGTCGGCGTCAAAGAACAGCTTTCCGTCCTGATCATCCGACATTACATACCGGCCGTTTTCCGTTGTAATCTTCAGGCCGAGGCCGTCCTCATCATACCATGCGGTCGTATCGCCGCTCTTGCGGGAGAAGTAATGCACGGTTCCGTCGCCGTCGGTATATTTCAGGTAGGTATATGTTGTTTCGCCGACGGAGATGTTTTCACTGACGACGCGCTGCATGACATTGAGCCTCACGCCGGCGCCGAGCTTCATGGCAAGGCCGAGCGCAGCGCTGCAGTCGTAATCCGCCGCGCTGTTGGCGGCATAGTTTCCGTTATAATACAGCTCCAGTGCAAAGGGGTTTACCGCCGAGGCATAGGACACGAGGTTCCGGCAAAGTGTGACCTGTCCGGTCGCGTCGGAGATGTAGAGCGTTCCGGCCTGTTCTGCCCCAAGCGTCTGGTAGGAGTAATACGGCTCGATGCCGGTCGTGTTTCGGTAGGACACAAGGAAGGTCATTCTTGCGTTGTAGGTAAACCATGCGCGGCATTTGGTCGTCGCATTGCCGTTGGAGGTAATGGCGAGGCCGTAATTGGCGCCGCCCTGGTACCACTTCTTTGCGACGGGGGTAATGTCAAAGAGCTGCTTGGAGCCGATGCCGTACCAGTTGGTTTCGAGATAGTCCAACACCGGGCCGACGGACGGGCGGGTCGCCCAGGTCATAGCGTCAAACCAGCTCTGGTCGCCCGTTGCGCTTGTGATCTCGTGCATATACATGACCAGCGTGCCGCCGGTGCTGTCCGTTCCGGAGCGGAAGTCATTTTGCAGGAAGCCCGCATAGGCGCGGACGATGGAGCAGTCCTCCGGGATTTCCGGCACAAAGGGGAGCTTATAATACGTCTCCATCTGACCGTTCGAGCCGTGGTAGCCGACGGCCACATTGGTCTTGGAGGTCACCTTCCCGGGGATTTCGCTGGCGACGGTGCGGCCGATGAAGTCCGCCAGTCCGGTCTCCTGCTGGATTGTCGGGTCAATGGTTACGGGGAACACGCGCTCCGGCGCTTCGATCCAATCGCTGTCGGCCACAACGGTCAGCAGCCACTCGCCGGCGCTCTCCTGCGTCAGC
>CAKUDE010000046.1 GCA_934645175.1 uncultured Oscillospiraceae bacterium | reverse complement strand
TACTCCCTTTGCCATAAAAATCACCCCATTCGTTAGACATTATACCACATTGTCTAACAAATGGGGTGCGGTTCAATAAAGGACTTTCGGCTTTTTGCTATTCTTTCGGACTTTT
Source organism: uncultured Oscillospiraceae bacterium (assembly GCA_934645175.1). Lineage (GTDB taxonomy): Bacteria > Bacillota > Clostridia > Oscillospirales > Oscillospiraceae > JAZOXB01. The sequence goes on along the minus strand of CAKUDE010000046.1, from coordinate 10,820 downwards.
ATTTGACTTCGGAATTTTCCTTTTTCAGGTACTTGTTCACTTCGTCTACCATGCTTTTCGGCATAGTGCGCGGGACAGGGAATACGACCGCGTTGACGAAGCGGCGGCAGAAGGTGAGCAGGAAACGTGTGGTTGCGTCAAGATTTTCCGGTGCGAGCGCTTCGATAACGTCGTGACGGTTATGGATATTGCCATTGCCGGGAGCGCCGAAGCGGGCAAAGTTAATGGCGGGGACGCCTTTGTCTGCAAAGGGAATGGAGTCGCTGGAGTAGATATCCTGTTTGGCGGAGATCGGGAAGCCGGTCTCCATCGAGAGGTACTCGACGGCGACGCGCAGACTGTCTTCCGCAGTGACAAGTGCGATGTCCTTGCCCAACACAGGACCGGCGACGTCTACATTGATCATAAGCCGGATGCTCTTCAGTTCCTCCTCATGCGCGGCGACATAGGCCTTTGAACCGAGCAAGCCGCGCTCCTCAGACCCGAACCAGCAGAAACGCAGATTGCGCTTTGGTGCATTCTCGCTGAAGAAGCGGAGCAGCTCCATCAGGATGACAGAGCCGGCGCCATTGTCGTAAACCCCGTGACTGAAGGGCACGCTGTCATAATGCGCGCCGAAAACGATTGTCTCACCGCGGGGATCGGTGCCGGGCAGCTCGGCGATGACATTCTGCGAGATTGCCTTGTCCTCGGTCTGTCGGAGCGTCAGAGTAACGGTTTCCGGCATAGCCTTAACAATCTCAAAGGCATCCATCGTGCGCAGATTCAGTGCAGGCAGCTTACCGTATTGCAGCGCCCAGTCGCGCAGATTTCGGGTATCAAGATCGGTTTTGTCGCGCTCGTCGGCAACGTTTCCTTCAAAGGTCAGGAAACCCAACACGCCTGTCTCAACCAGACGCTTGTAGGTCTTGTCTCCGACGCGGCCATTGACCATAACGATCTTTCCCTTTGCGTTGACCAGGTCAATCTCCTGCGCCTCCTGCACATAGGCAAACGGCGCGGTGATGCCCTCCTCGGGCGTAGAGCCGGAAAGGCCGTAGCCGGTAACTTCCCACGTTCTTCCGCAGGCCAGCAGTTCTGCTTTTTCGATCGTCCAGTGATCAACCTCAAAAGTTTCGATTTTTACGTCAGCGCACAGTTTTTTTGCTTCGTCTGCAAGAATTTCTGCTGCTTTTTTTTCCGCCTCTGTCCCGCAGGGACGGATAAAATTCAGCTTATGCAGGAGTTCAAATTCGCGTGTTCCGTAGTCCATGTCTTTGTTTCCTTTCTTTTAATTTGTACCGACCTCGGACGGGTCAAGCAGACGGTTTCTTCCGAGATCGACTTTTTTGTAATAGATCATCGTCAGCGCGCTGCACATCAGCCAGCCCGCCGGATAGCCCATGGAGATGGGGAAGACGGTATTAGAGACATAATTCGCCATGATCCACAGATAAACCTGGCGGAATGCAACAAACGACAGCAGCATAATGATCATCGTTGCGCGGCTGTTGCCTGCGCCGCGCAGCGAGCCGGAATAAATTTGGTTGAAACAGCACAGTACATAGAACGGGGAGATCGTCCGCAAGAACTGCGAGCCGAAGCGCTGCACCTCCGGGTTGCCGTTGAAGAAGGTCACAAGTGTCGGGGCAAAGATCACAACCGGTATAATCAACACTATTGTCGCACTCATGGCAAGCAGCAGTGCCTTACGCGTACCCTCCTTAGCACGGTCGACCTGATTCATGCCGAGATTCTGCCCGACAAAGGTCGTAGCCGCCAGTGCAAGAGACTGCATGGGAAGGAAAATGAGCTGATCGATTTTGGAATACGCCGTCCAACCGCCCATACAGTCTTGCCCAAAGTAGTTAATATAGGATTGCACAAAGACATTAGAGAAGGCCGTGATGGCCATTTGCAGGGCGGCAGGAATACCTACACGGAAGATTTTTCCGAGCACGGACCAATGCAGCCGCAGCTTACGAAGGTGGAAGCGAACACAACTCTTACTCCTGGCAAGTGAGATCAGGGTCAATGCGGCAGATACGGCCTGCGCAATGATCGTCGCATAAGCGACGCCGGCGACCCCCATCTTAAAGACGATGACAAACACAAGGTCAAGTACCGTGTTAAGCACGGCGGAGACAACCAGGTAATAGAACGGCCGCTTAGAGTCGCCGACCGCGCGCAGAATCCCGGAGCCCATGTTATAGAACATCAGACCGATCATACCGGCAAAGTAAATCGTCAGGTAGGTGGTCGCATCGGCGATGACCTCTGCGGGCATATCAATCAGCTGAAGCATCAGCGGAATCATCAAAATGCCGCCGACGGTAAAAATGATACCGACAATGACCGTCATCAGCAGCGCGGTGTGGACCGTTTCACTGACCTTGTCTTCGCGTTTTGCTCCATAGTACTGTGAGATCACGACGCCTGCGCCGCTCGAAAGCCCCAGGAAGAAGCCGATCAGCATATTGGTGATCGGTCCGACGGTACCCACGGCCGAGAATGCCTCATCGCTGACGAAGTTTCCGACGACCCATGTATCAACGGTATTGTAGAGCTGCTGAAAGATATTGCCGAGCAGCAGAGGGATGGAGAAACGGATCAGATGGCCGAAAACATTTCCGGTCGTCATATCCGTGTCTCGACGGAGCTGCCGGTGGTGTGGGTGCAAATTCAAGTGTTTCATTCCGGATTCCTCGATATAATCATAATCATTGATGCTATAATTGTTAACTTTTTTAAGTATATCACACTTTTTTATGAATGTCAATTGTCTTACTTATAATGTGACGTTTGTTTTTTAAGAATAACCGCCTTCGGATAAAAGAATCCGAAGGCGGCCTGTGCAGCTTTTCAGTTGTCAGAAGCAGGGCTTTCAGGCCCCTGTGAAGCGGCCAAATGGCTGCGAATTGCCTGAAAGCTCTCCGCACTGATCACATGCTCCATGCGACAGGCATCCTCCGCCGCGATCTGCGGGTCGACCCCCAGGTCGATCAACCATTTTGACAACAGCATATGCCGCTCGTAGATCTGTTCGGCAATTCTCTGACCGGGCGGCAGGAGCGTAATAAATCCGTTTTCATCCACATTGATATAGCCGTTTTCGCGCAGATTGCGCATGGCAACGCTGACGCTCGGCTTGGAAAATTCCAATTCATTTGCGATATCGACAGAACGAACCGCCCCGGTACGGCGATGCAGTACCAGAATGGTTTCCAGATAGTTTTCTGCGGATTCGTGGATCTTCATAGGCGCTCCTTCTTTGAAATATGGCGAAAACGGGACGGATGGGGCCGAAATTGCGACCCCATCCCAAAATCAGGCGTAAAACGGCTTAAATCGTAGCGGCAATGACCGCCTTGATGGTATGCATCCGGTTTTCGGCCTCGTCGAAAACAATGGACTGCTTGGATTCAAAGACCTCGTCGGTCACTTCCAGCGCATTGAGGTGGAAACGGTCGCCGATCTGACGGCCGATACCGGTGTTCAGGTCATGGAAAGCGGGCAGGCAATGCATAAACACAGCATTTTCTCCAGCGTTAGCCATGAGCTTGGCGTTGACCTGATACGGCAGCATTTTATCAATGCGCTCCTCCCAGGCTTCCATCGGCTCGCCCATCGAGACCCACACGTCGGTGTAGATCACGTCGGCGCCGACGGTAGCCTTCATGGGATCGGTCTCAAACGCAAGGGTTGCACCGGTCTCTTTTGCGATTTCTTCACAGCGGGCAATCAGCTCTGCGTTGGGGAAGTAGCCCTCGGGGCCGCAGGCAACAAAGTGCAGGCCGAGCTTGGCGCAGCCGATCATCAGAGAGTTGGCCATATTGAAGCGGCAGTCACCCATGAACACGAGCTTGCGTCCCTTCAGATTGCCGAAGTGCTCACGAATGGTCAGCATATCGGCGAGAATCTGCGTGGGGTGATACTCATTGGTCAGGCCGTTCCAGACGGGTACACCGGCGTGCTTTGCAAGCTCTTCGACGATCTCCTGCCCGAAGCCGCGGTACTCGATACCGTCGTACAGGCGGCCGAGAACACGCGCGGTATCGGCAATGGATTCCTTTTTGCCGATCTGCGAGCCGGAGGGATCGAGATAGGTGACGTGCATACCGAGATCGTATGCGGCGACCTCGAAGGAACAGCGCGTGCGGGTTGAAGTCTTCTCAAAAATGAGGGCGATGGATTTTCCGGGGAAATCCTCGTGCAGGATACCGGCGCGCTTCTTGGCCTTGAGCTTGGCTGCCAGATCGAGAAGTCCGGTAATCTCCTCCGGGGTGAAGTCGAGCAGGGTCAGAAAGTTCTTGCCTTTGAGATTCATGTTTGTCCTCCTAATCCGCGGCGCAGTCCTTAATGATCTGCACGGCGGTAATTAACTGTTCCATGGGGATGTTCAATGCGGGCAGGAGCCGCAGCTTTTGCTTTGCTGTAGTTACAAGCACACCGCGCTCCAGCAGCCGCTGTGCCAGCTCGCGTCCCGGGATTTTTGCCTGAATGCCGAGCATCAGACCAAGGCCGCTTACACTCTCGATCCCGCTTGCATCGCGAAGCTCGCGGCAGATGTACTCGGAGCGCTCACGCACACCGCAAAGAAGCGCTTCGTCGATCCGACCGAGGATATTGACGCCGCCTGCACAGCAGACCGGGTTCCCGCCGAAGGTAGAGCCATGGTCTCCGGGATGAAGGGTATCCGCTACGCGCGCACCAAGAAGGGCTGCGCCGATGGGCAGCCCGCCGCCGAGGCCCTTGGCAGTCGTTACTACGTCCGGACGAAGCCCATAGTGCATATAGCCGTACAGCTCGCCGCTGCGGCCATTGCCGATCTGCACTTCATCCGCCATAAGCAGAAGATTATGCCGCGCACAGACGTCACGCAGCGCATCGGCATATTCCTGCCCGATGGGCATGACGCCGCCTTCGCCCTGCACGGCTTCAAACAGCACCGCCGCACAGCGAAGCTCCTGAACGGCCCTCTCCAGCGCCTGTGCATCTCCTGCGGGGACATGGACAAAACCGGGCATCAGCGGCAGAAAATCGCAGTGGTAGACCTCCTGTCCGGTGGCGGCAAGCGTCGCTAAGGTACGGCCGTGAAAGCTGTTTTGCAGTGTAACAATCGTGTAGTATTCGGCGCCTTTTTCCATCGCGGCCCATTTACGGGCCAACTTAATGGCGCATTCGTTGGCCTCCGCACCAGAGTTTGCAAAGAAAACGCGCTGCATTCCGGTGCGCTCACAGAGCATCTGCGCAAGCCGCGCGGCCGGCTCGGAATAATAATAGTTTGAGCAGTGCGCAAAGCGGTCAAGCTGCGCTTCGACGGCCTGCTTCCAGGATGCGTCGTTCAGGCCGAAGATATTTACGGCAATACCGCTGCCGAGATCTATGTACTCCCGCCCGTCTGCGCCGAGCAGGGTAGAGCCGCTTCCGCCGACAATCTCCAGCGGAAAGCGGGCGTAGGTGCTTGCGACAAACCGATGGTCGAGTTCTTGCGTGTTCATAGGATCCCTCCTGATCTCTTTCAAGCGCTGACGAAATTCAAGATCATTATACACCATCCGATATGAAAGCGTCAAGTGAAAAAGCCCCAAATTAGAAAATTATAGAAAAATAAGACGTCATACTCCGCGATGCTTTGCATCTTCTGGTACAAAAGGTTACATAGGCTGCGGAAGTCCGACGGGTCGCAGTTCAATAGCTGCGTAAAATCGCGGGAGGCTTCCTCCAGCTCTTCGTGACTGAGGAGCGAGGACAGGATGCCCTTATGACGCTGCCAGACCTCGGCGGCCTGCTGCGCCAGTGCCTCGGCTTCCTCTGTGTTATCCGCTTCCGCAGCCCGCATCGCCCGTTCAAGGAGTATCTGCGGTTGCTTGACACTGTTTCTGACTGCCGAGCCCAGCAAAAGACTTCCTGCGAGAACAACGGCAAGAATCCCTGCACCGATCCAGAAATACTTCATCGGACATCCTCTTTTCTGACAAAATAGACTTTGCCTGCACCGTCCACCGTCAGCAGCAGCACGTCGCGCAGGGTACAGTTTCGGCGTGAAAGCTCCTCGCGAAGCCATGCCTCGGATTTTTTGGCAGGCAAAAGGTTATGGCGCAGCAGTTTTCCGCCGGAGACCAGCGTTACCGGAAGCTCATTTTCCTGCACGCGAATGCCGGCATCGCCTGCTGCTGCCGGCTCGTCTTTGGCGTAGAGCAGGGTAGAGAGCTGACCGTTTGTTTCCAAGATGGCGTATTTGACGGTTTCCAAGTCGAATACATCTTTTTCGCGAAGGTGCATGGTCAGTTCGTCAAGGTTAACGCGGGTCTGCCGCAGATTTTTCTCCAGAATTTTCCCGTTTTCGATCAGAATGACCGGCTTCCCGCAGAATATCCGCCGCAAGCGGATAGAACGTAATGAAGCAACCGCAAGAATCAGCTCCAGACCGAGGATCACAAGAATCGGCACGAGGCCGCTCAGCAAGGGAATCCCGCTGTCCTGCATTGGGATTGCAGCCAGATTGGCAATCAGCATGGTAACGACAAACTCCGCAGGCTCCATTTCACCGATCTGCCGTTTTCCCATAAGCCGCACCGTCAGCACAAGGACAACGTAGAGCAAAAGCGTCCGAACAAACGAAATGAGCAATACGATCCCTCCTTTTGGCTTAGTCTACCCAAACGGCAGGGGAATATTGCAAAAGGGAACCGCTAAAGCGGTTCCCCTGGATTTAATTTTCCTGCCGGACAAACATGGAAAGACAGCTTTGCAGCAGCGCTTCGTCCGTCCCCAGGAAGGAGTAGATATACCAGCACTTGTCGTGATAGTAGAGAATATCATAACGGACAAAGGGAATCTCCTCGTAATCGTACAGCGTGCGGATGCCGCTGCATTCAATACCGAGGAAGGAAAAATACTGCTGTTCTGAGCTAATCAACGGTATCTCCGCGTCGGCAAGAAAACGCTCAATCGATCCCTTGGTGGAAAAAAGAACATCTCGGACGTTGATCACGTCGTTGCCACCGCGTGAATAAGTTCCCGGCATAACCGAAATGTAGATGACATCGTTGTCAACCGTGATCCACAAAGAAACCATAGAATCGTCGCCGCTGTCAAGCTCAAGAGCAATCTCATCCCAGGTCGGAACGGCCTCGCCTTCAAACCAGTTTGAGGTTTGCATAAAGACGACATCGGAGGTATAAATCTGTCTCGGCTCCGCTTTGGAGGGCTTGAAGAAGAGCGTTTCCAATGCGCCGATCGTATCAAGGTCAGATGCAGTGATATCGTAGCAGTACAGCATCCTATCCTTTCGGATGAAATACTGCACGGCCACATATGGGGTATCGGAAGAATCGCTGCTCAAAAGAATGCACGTTCTTTCTATACCGGCAAATTCACGCTGTACGGTCTTGACCTCAATGCCAAGCTCATCGTAAAGCAGCTTCATATTCTGTGCCATCTGCCTCAGAATAGCCTCGTCCGTCAAACCGGCGTAAAGCGGCGGAATCAGCTGATGCGCGGCCGAAAGTGAATAGCCATAGGAATGGATAGCCATGAAATCCACCAGTGAGACTCCATTTTCCAACATTTCCTTCAGCGTTTCGTCATCCAGCGTATCTGCGGCGATGGAGCCGACCGCTTCGATCTCCTCCGGTGTGACAATATGCCATGAATATTCGTTGAGACGGCAGGCAATATCCAATGACGGCTCATAGTAGTTGTAGCGCTCCGCTTCAGGCTCCGGTTCCGGCTCTGTGGGCGCCGGGGTAGGCTCGGGTGTCGGTTCAAGTGTCGGCTCCTGTGTGGGTTCCGGAGTCGGCTGCGGCGTCGGTTCCGTCTCACTGCGGTCGGGTCGTTCCGTGGAGGGCTGCGCTATAGAGGTCACGCAGGCGCTCAACCCCAAAAGAAGCGAGAAAAGCAGCAGTATCACAGTGAATCGTTTCATTATGGTTTCTCCTTTCTCTGATTAACACAGGCGTATCGCACGTCGGCGACCGATCGGCAGCGAAGGATTACCCTTTCCGTATTTGACCGGTCTGTGAGCAAACCTTCCGTTTAAGTATAACACATTCCGACAAATAAGACAATAAAAAAACAGCCCTCTCGGGCTGTTTTTGTCAAATTTCGCTTATTTTTCCGCAGTTGCAGAGAAGCCGGCGAGGATAGCGTCCGTGCGGTCCTCGGTCGTGCTAGTCGCCGTAACGCAGTAGGCCACTCCGCTGTCAATGATAGCGACAATGCGCTGATAGAGCTGCACGCCGTTGTAAATATAGCTCAGCTCCAGACCTGCATGCTGCTGCCCGGCAATGGCAACGGCAGTTTTTTCCATCATCAGCTCTACTGCACCCATGCCTTCCAGCGCCTGCTTCAGCTTTCCCATGGATAGGTCGATATAGCCGTCTTCGTCCAGCGTCAGAGAATACAGCAGACTCAGGTTCTCCTTGACGATGTTCAGCGAGTCGTTGTTCGTGTCCTGCGCGAAGAAATCATAAACAACACCGGAGTTTTCAAGTTGCTTTTTGAGCGCCTCATCCGTGATCTGCTCCGCGACGATGCCGCTGAGCTCGCCGAGCTTATCCATATCGGCAATCGTCCAGTCGCCTTCCAGCTTAAGCGTAAGGCCGAGCGCGTCGTTCTGATAATCGAAGGTGTTTTCCGGTTCTGTCGGGGCAGCGGTGTCGTCCGTGGGAGCGGCAGTGCTTTCGGTGGGCTTATCCTGCGGTTCCGTCGGATCGTCGGAATTTGTGCAGGCCGCCAGGCCGATAAGCATCGCACAACACAACAGCAGTGCAATCACTTTTGCATAGGTATTCATGAAGAATCTCCTTTATTATTCAATTTATGCGCGAGTATAGCACGGTCCCATACCGATTGTCAAGAGCCGTCTAAAAATATTTCGTGCAAAAACAGAAAAAATGTGATATGATATTCAGGAGGTGAGGAAAATGTCAGACCAAATGAAAAACGAAGACGCTTTGGATTTGCCGCAGCAGTCTGAGGAGGAAAAAACAGAGTATATTCCCAGCCCACGCTGGAAGCGCATACTTGCGTGGGTGCTTTTCGCGGTTGTCGCAGTCGGTATCGGCCTGTGGCTGCTTGGTATCGCCCGGCCGGAATGGCCGGACACCGTGTGGTCATGGTTCACAAGCTGAGATGAGAATATTGGGAATCGATCCCGGGTACGCCACCACCGGCTTCGGACTGCTGCACAGCGAGCGTAGCAGCTATGGCCTTATGCAGTACGGCACCATTACGACGCCCGCCGATCTGCCGTTTCCGCAGCGGTTAAATCTGCTGTTTGATGACATGAATCGGCTGCTGGAGGTCACGCAGCCGGATGCCGTTGCCGTTGAGGAGCTGTTCTGGGGGCACAATATCACTACCGGCATCGGCGTGTCTCACGGACGCGGCGTAATCCTGCTTGCCATTGAACGGGCGGGTCTGCCGCTGTTTGAATACACTCCCATGCAGGTTAAGCAGGCGGTTGTCGGCTACGGAAAGGCTGAAAAACGTCAGGTCATGGATATGACGCGCAGACTTCTGCGTCTGGAGGCCGTCCCACGTCCGGACGACGCGGCGGATGCCATCGCCATTGCGCTGTGCCATGCGCGCAGTGCCACATCATTACTGAATCGTCGAGGATAAACCATGTTTTATTATCTGAGCGGCACGCTCACACTGGTAGACGGCGATATCGCCGTCATTGACTGCGGCGGCGTTGGCTACGCCTGCCGCACCACCGCCTATACGCTCTCCAAGCTTCGCACCGGTCAGAGCGCCAAGCTGTTTACCTACTGCAATATCCGAGAGGATGCATTCGATCTTTACGGGTTTTCCACGCGCGAGGAGCTTCGCTGCTTCGAACTGCTCATCGGCGTAACCGGCGTCGGTCCGAAAGCCGCGCTTGCGATTCTGTCCGCATCTACGCCGGAGCGCTTTGCACTGGCTATTTTCTCGCAGGATGAGAAGGCGCTGACTGCCGCGCCGGGGATCGGCAAAAAGCTGGCGCAGCGAATTATTCTGGAGCTGAAGGACAAGCTGGGCTCTCAGGATATGCCGCAGCAGACGGGTGCGCTGCCGGAATCGGCGCCGGTTGTCGGCAGCTCGCTGGCTCTGGCACAGGCAGCACTTGCGGAATTGGGTTACAGTCAGGCGGAAATTGCCGCTGCCCTCAAAGGCGTAAAGCCCGACGGAATGACCACGGAGCAGCTTGTGCGCGCTGCGCTGCGGGCAATGGTGATGAGGTGAGAGAATGAGCATTGATTTTTCACGCGATATGGACGCGCCGTTAATTACGACAGGCTTTACCCCAGCAGATGAAAACGAGTTTTCTCTGCGTCCGAGGCAGCTGAGCGAGTATAACGGACAGGAAAAGGTCAAAGAAAACCTTTCCGTCTACATAGAGGCGGCACGCCGCAGAAACGAACCGCTGGATCATGTGCTGCTCTACGGCCCTCCGGGTCTGGGTAAAACGACCCTAGCCGGCGTCATTGCAAACGAGATGGGGGTTCATATCCGCATCACCTCCGGTCCTGCCATTGAAAAGGCGGGCGACCTTGCGGCGCTTCTGACCAATCTATCCGAGGGCGATATTCTCTTTATTGACGAAATCCATCGTCTCAATACCGCCGTGGAGGAGATTCTTTATCCCGCCATGGAGGACTTTGCCATCGATATCATTGTCGGCAAGGGGCCCTCCGCAAATTCCATTCGGCTTGACCTGCCGCGCTTCACCTTAATCGGTGCAACGACGCGTGCCGGTCAGCTCTCCGCGCCGCTGCGCGACCGCTTCGGCGTCTCGTTCCGGTTGGAGCTGTATACGCCGGAGGAGCTGAGCCGTATTCTGACTCGTTCGG
>CAKUDE010000045.1 GCA_934645175.1 uncultured Oscillospiraceae bacterium | reverse complement strand
GCGCCGAAAAATCAGGCCTTTTCAGAGGGAGCGGAGCGATCCGCTCCCTCTCTTTCTGCGCCCTGCGGGGGAAGGAGCGTAGCTCTATGGGCAAAGCGCTTTTGAAGAACAATGGGCTATCCTTGAAAACGGTCAAAAGCCTGCACGGTATTTTGCTCCGCGCTTTAAGTCGGGCGGTCAAGCTGGGGCATCTGCGCTATAATCCGTCCGATGTCTGCGCCTTGCTGAAAGTACAGCGCAAGGAATTTATTCCGTTAGACAGCGCCGTCCGAATGGAGCGCTTCTTCAAGTCTGTATCGGCCGACTGACAGCCAGTAAGGGAAAAAACTCAAAAATAGCAAAGAAAAAACCGCTGTCCCTTGCGGGACAACGGGTTTCCATGGAGTTGCCAGCCTCATCCTTACCAACTGCCATAGAGCCTTTGCGGGTCACGGTGTGGAGCAGAGCTTTTTCAGTTCATCAGGGAACGAGGGCAGCACATCAAATATGATCAGTCAGTTTGACGGGGGGAAAATTGCTGAGACTGTATCCGACCAGACACTTCAGTTCGACTTTCATGGCATTTCCCTTCGCTGGAGGTATCGCGGATTTTCATATTGGCGGCAAAGGTGTATTCGCCAAAACAGAAGCCATCAGAGTCACCCTACGCCTATGTTAAACTGCCTGTCCGCATAGAGGGTAAAAATATTTGCCTGCGCAAACTGCACATTGCCGCGCCCCCTCAGCCTCTTTTCTGCCCGCCGGAGCGTTTGACTCTCCGCGATTAATCCTCTTTAGCTGCCGTTTCCATTGTACTATTGTTTGCAGGTCAAGGCCCGTTCTGTATCTGAAAAATCCTGAGATTATGATAATCTCAGGATTTTTCAGCAATATTGGTCAGGAAACCGGAAAGGCAAACCGCTCACGTGCCTCTCACTATGTGCGGAATCCGCGCGGCAGAAAGCGCTTTTCCAGCGTGCGCACCATGCGGCAGTAACGTGCCTTGCATACCGCCTCACGTCCATCGCGGAGATCGTCGAAGCAGGGTGCCAGATAATTGAGCCACAGTTCCTCGTAAATCCGGTCCCTGTCGGCATGAAAAGAAATCCGCTGGACGATTGCCGGCGCCGTCCGGTAGTATTCCGCAATCAGCCGCTCCCCATCGCGGCAACGCTTAAGATAGCCGTCGCGGAACGCGCGGAAGGCCGTCAACTCCGCGCAGTCGTCGCTCTTCCCAAGGTATTCACAGGTCGCCTGCGTGATGTAGCAGCGGTACCACTTTTTGTCGAAGCCCGCGGAGATGGCCTCCGCCGCGGCACTTTGATAGGCCTGCTTCGGCCAAAGCGCCTGCCATTTCAGGCGCAGCGCCTCGCAAAAGGTCTGCGCCAGCGGGTATTCCACCTGCGCGAGCGCCGGCGAAAGAAAAGTCGCGAGGAACATGCGGTAAGCATCTTGCCGCAGCGGGCGATCCACACGCGAGCACGTCCCGAGATCTGCCCGAATCGCCCGCAGCAGCGCATCCGCGAGCTCCTCTGCAAGCGCCCGCGCGTCGTCAGCGCCGTCCTCCGCACAGCTCGCCGCGAGTGGCCCGAAAATACCGCGCAGCTCCTCCGTGCACGCCTGCAGCGCAGATGCATAGGTCTGCTTGCTGAACTGTGGAAACTCCCGCCCGACCATAAGGCCGGTCAGCGCCTGTTCCGCTTCGTGCCAGGCATCACTCGACATGATCCAGCACCTCCTTGATGCGCTTGACCTCCGGCCAGATAAGCCAGGCCGCACCGGCACAGAACGCGGCGATTGCAGCAATCATCCACGGCAGTATTTTACCCGGCACGTCACCCGCCGTAATCTGATTAACCAACTGATAGACCAGATAGGCGAGGTAGAATGCCGCCAGTGTGCGGAACGCGCTTTTGCGGTTGGAGGCCGTCGTTTCCTCCGTCTCGCTCTCTTCCGTATTCTGTTCCTCCAGTGCCAGCTCCTGCCGGTTTTTTTCGTCCATGCTCACCATTCCTGTTTTTCGTATTATGACAGCGTCAGACTCCCAAACCGGCTGACCTGCTCGCGGATTGCCTGCTCCGTCGGCAGACGCTCCGCGCTGGACGCGCCGTAGAAGCCCACGACGCCATGCGTACGCGAAAGCACATACTCTGCGTCCTCCGGCGTAGCGATCGGGCCGCCGTGGCAGATCACAAGCGCCTGCGGGTTAATCGCTTTTACTGCATCATGAATATCCTGCACCTTTTTTACTGCGTCGTCAAGAGTCATAATGCCCTCTTTGCCCACGCCGACCATGCCGCCGACCGTCGCGCGGCAGTGTGCGACCACAATGTCGGCGCCGGCTTTCGCCATTTTCTCCGCCTCTTCGATGGTATAGGAGTATGGCGTTGTCAATAGATTCAGCTCGTGCGCGATATGGATCATTTCGACCTCCTTATCGTAGGAGATCCCCACGCTCTCGATGTTTTCCCGGTACACAGCCGTGTAAGTGCCGACTGTAGGAAAGTTCTGCACACCAGAGAAGCCCATAGTCTTGAGCTCGGTCAAAAATGTTTTCATGTCGCGGAACGGGTCGTTCGCAAACACGCCCGCGAGCACCGGCGTATCCTTGACACGCGGCAGCACCACACGTCCCAGTTCCTTTACAATGGTGTTAGCATCGCCCAGCGGGAAGTTCCCGCACACAGACGGCAAGCCCTGCATCCGGAACCAGCCGGAGTTGTAGACGATAATGAGGTCGCTGCCGCCGGCCTCTTCGCACTTGGCACTTAGGCCCGTACCCGCGCCCGTGCCAACGACCGCTTTGCCCTCGTCAATTTTCTTCTGCAGTCTCTTCAGGATGGTCTGTCTATCCATAGTCTCTTACTCTCCATTCCGTTTCATATAATACAGTTTCAAAAAGTCCTCCGCAATGCGCGCAGCAAAGGCCGCATCGTTGATCGCCATGTCCATCCGCACAGCCGGGATATCGCTGCGCAGCGTCCGGCAGATCTCGTCAAACATAAGGCGGTTAGCCGCTTCATCGTAGAGTGGTCCGCCCGGTGAATCGTAGAGCGATGTTCCCCGCTCTGGGAGCAGCACTTCCACGGGTCCTGTGCAGCGATTGATCTTCTCGGCGAAAATCCGGCCGATCTCAACGCTCTCCCGTCGGTCCGCGCGCACAAGCACCAGATTGGGGTTGTGCAGATAGGCTTTATTGTGCCGGTATTTTTCCGGCACGGTGGACGGCGGCATGAAGTTCGCGTTCGTCAGCGCGCCCGGCACCACGACCATCGGGATGCCGCGTTCCGGCCCCGCCTCCAGTCGGTGCGGACCGGCCGTGCAGGTTCCGCCCATATACTCCTGTCCGATCTCGCCCGTCGTCACGTCGAGCACGCCGTCGAGCAATCCCTCCCGGATCATCCGCTCGAGCATCTTTCCGCCCTGCCCGTTCACATGGAACACCACGACCTCGAAGCCCTGTGCCTCCAGCATGGCGCGCACGCGCTCCACACAGGGCGTGGTAATGCCGAACATTGTAATGCCCACGCGGGGCTTTTCCTTCTCTCGCGCGGCCGCAGCTTTCTCTGCGTGCTCGACCATGCCCACGATTGCATGCGCGGCATTCGTCATTACCACGCGCAGGATGTCGTTGCTGCCGCTGATATCGACGAGCGAATTCATCACGACCGTGTCATTGACGCCCTCGAACGGCGGTGTGCGCAGATTGGCGATCGTCGAGACGAGCACCTTTGGGAAGCCGATTGGTAGCTCACGCATCACCATGGCCGCGAGCAGGGTCCCCTGTCCGCCGCCCATCGAAATGACGCCGTCGATTGCGCCCTCCCGGCACAGTCGGTGCACGATCTCCGTCGAGCCGCGGCCGATCACCTCAAAAGCGTATGTACGCTCATGCCGGCGAAGCTCCTCAGCTGAGGAGCCGCCGGCCGCGATGACCTCTTCACTCGGTACGTCGCACGGATACGCCGCCACGGACGCAAGCCCCGTGTCGATGAGCAGCGTTTTCAGCCCAGCCTCCTCGATTTTCTCTTTCAGAAAGAAATAATCCTCACCTTTGGTATCCATCGTACCAAAAATCGCGATAACCTTTCCCATCTGTCGTTTCCTCGATTCCAAATGTCAGGAAATGGCATACAGGGGCGGTATGTCACCTGTATGCCATTTCCTGTCTCATATCACTCGACCACGCTCTTGAGCTCAAGCGCAATGCCGCTGTTATCGGACGACTCATAGTAGTTCACCAACAGGTCGCGCACGCGCGCCTCGAACACGCAGCGGTAGCCCTGCGCGGTGAGGATCTTGCACATCGAGAGGTGCTCGGCGTGCTTTTCGAACGTAAGCGCAAGGTGGTGGAAACAATCCCCATGCGTCTCCAGGAACTTTGTCAGATAGGCGTTCGGACTGTCTACCGGCTCGATCACCTCGACATCCTGCCCGGCGACCTCGATGTGGTGGATGCGGATTTTCACCGGCTCGCCGACCGTCATCTGCTCCTTGATAAACTCGACGTCTCGGGTGGCAAGAATCTTCGAGCCCGGAATCGACATGAGAAAATCGGCCGCCCTTTCACGTGAAGAGGTGATCAGGCCAAAGTGGTCAAAAATTGGAGTGACCTCACCGTACTGTTCCATCAGCCCCTTGATATCCGTCATAATTCTTCTCCCTTTCGTTTACAGATCGTAAGGATTGTCCAGCTTCCACTGCGCGATGTCTTTCGGCTGGGCCTTGGTCAACGCACCGCCATCTACGCGGATGTCGTGACCGTTGATGAACGAGGACTCGTCGGACGCAAGGAACGCAACCGTCTTGACCACGTCGTCCACCGTGGGCATATCCAGCAGGGCCGTGCCCGCTCTCGTGATCTTGAACCACTCCTCCGGACGGCCATTCAGGCGCGGGGTCATGACCGTGTAGGGAGACACGCAGTTCGCACGCACACCGTAGCAGCCCAGCTCGTTCGCCGCCACATAGGTCAGCGCCTTGACCGCGCCCTTAGATGCGCCATAGGCCGAACCGCCGAAGCCGCCGGTGCTGGCCGCGTAGGACGCCGTGTTGACAATCACACCCTTAGTCTGGATGAGGTACTTTGCCGCGTGGTGGATCATATTCCACACGCCCTTGACGTTGACCTTCATCGTCGCGTCAAAGATATCCTCAGGCATGTGGGCAATGTCGTACTGAAAGCCGATCTGAATGCCTGCATTGCAGAAGAGGATGTTGATCTTTCCGAACTCGGCGGCGACCTTCTCGACCACCTCACCGGTCTGCGCAAAGCTAGAGACGTCGCACTGGTGGAATACCGCTTTGCCGCCGTCCTTGCAGATATCGCCAGCGACGCGGGCACCTTCTTCCTCTTTCATGTCGAGAATCGCGACGGTCGCCCCTTCCGCGGCAAACATCTTCGCTGCGGCCTCGCCGATGCCCTGGCTCGCACCCGTGATCACAACCACCTTACCGTCAAATCTTGCCATAATGATCTCCTCGTTTTTCTTTGAAATTTCAGTGTTGTAAGAAACAATCAGCCAACCGTTCTTCTCTGCTTTTCCGTATCGTAGTAAACCGCCAGCATGATGACCAAACCCTTGACGACCGTCTGCCAATAGTACGGAACCTCCAGCAGGTTCAGGCCGTTCGCCACAATGGCGATGATGAGGATACCGATGATCGTGCCACCGATGCTGCCGCGGCCGCCGTTGAAGCTCGTACCGCCGAGCACCGCCGAAGCGATCGCGTCGGACTCAAAGCCCTGACCAGCGGTGGGCTGACCGGAATAAACGCGGGAGGCAACGATGACGCCTGCGAGCGCCGCCAGCGAACCCGAGACCATGTAGCCGATGATCTTCACTTTCTTGATGTTAATGCCAGCATAGCGCGCAGCCTCAATGTTGCCGCCGACGGCCACCATGTGGCGTCCGAACACCGTCCGCTCGAGGATGATTGCCAGAATAACGCCGATCACGGCAAACACGATGACTGGGATGGGAATGCCCAGGACATAGGAGTTACCGAACTTGTAGAATGCGTCGTTGTTGACCTTGATTGCGACGCCGCCAGCAATCAGATAGGCGAAGCCGCGCAGGATGTTCTGCATGGCCAGCGTGATGATGTAGGGCGGCATCACCGTGTTGGACACAATAAATCCATTGATAAAGCCGATTGCGCAGCCAAAGACCACCGTGAGCAGAAGCGCCGAAAAGAAGTCCATCTTCCACACTTCAATAAAGGTGGCGACAAGTACGCTGCCGATACCGACCATGGAGCCAACCGTGAGGTCGATGTTGCCGATGATGAGCACGTAGGTCAGCGCGTAGGCCAG
Organism: uncultured Oscillospiraceae bacterium; assembly: GCA_934645175.1. Taxonomy (GTDB): domain Bacteria; phylum Bacillota; class Clostridia; order Oscillospirales; family Oscillospiraceae; genus JAZOXB01. The sequence goes on along the minus strand of CAKUDE010000045.1, from coordinate 6,436 downwards.
CAACGCGTTACTGGTTGCCTGACGAAGAACGTTGCTGAAGTTCTTCATCGTCAAGAAGTAGGGCGAGGCAAACGTCAGGCCGACCACCAGAACGACTAGGCCGATCAGGATGCCCGCGTTATGCTTGATATATCTGCCGAGCGGATTGTTATTCAGCAGCTTTGCATTTCCCAGCTTGTTTTTATTCATCTTATTGCTTACCTCCGGAAATCATCCACATCAGTTTTTCCTGTGTGAGCTCTTCTTCTCTGGTGTCCAGAACGCCGGTAATTCCGCCCTCATACATCGTTACAACACGGCTGCTCAAATTGATGATCTCTGGCATTTCCGAGGAAATAACAATCACAGCCATACCCGACTTTGCCAGCCGGTTGATGAGGTGATAGATATCCGACTTGGCACCGACGTCAATGCCTCGGGTCGGCTCGTCCAAGATAAGGATCTGCGGGCCAACGGCCAGCCACTTGGAAATAACGACCTTTTGCTGGTTTCCGCCCGACAGGTTCACGCAGCGCTGCTCCGGGCCACTCATCTTAATCGTCAGGCTGTGCGAGTAGGTATCAACAATCTCGGCCTCTTTCTTGTGGTCGACCTTGATCCCCTTGATGAACTGGTTCAGCACCAGCAGCGAGAGGTTATAGGCCACGCTGTGGATCAAGATCAGGCCCTGCTTTTTGCGGTCCTCCGGCACAAGGCCGACACCAAGTTTGATGGCGTCTGCCGGCTTGCGGATCTTTGCGACCTTGCCGTTGATGAGGATCTCGCCGCTCTCAATCGGGTCAATGCCGAACAGCGCCCGTGCCATTTCCGTACGGCCCGCGCCAACGAGGCCGGCGAATCCCAGAATCTCGCCTTTTTTGAGCGTAAAGCTCACGTTGTGGAGATAACGGTTGCTCACGTTGCGGAACTCCAGCACCGTTTCCTCACCGTAGAGGCGATCCTCAATGTACATCTGCTCGATCTGGCGGCCGACCATCATGGTGACGATGTCCTCATTCGTGGCGCCCGCGACCGTGTCGGAGCCGACATAGTGTCCATCGCGCAGAACGGAGTAGCTGTCGCAGATGGTCATGATCTCCTTGAGACGGTGCGAAATATAAATAACAGCGATCCCACGCTCTTTTATTTTCAGAATCTGTTGGAACAGAACGTCCACTTCCTTTTCGGTCAGAGAGGACGTCGGTTCATCCATAACAATGATCTTTGCGTCGAACGCCAATGCTCTGGCGATCTCAAGCATCTGCTGCTGGGCAACGGAAAGTCCGCCGACTTCCTGCTCCGCCCGCAGATCCAGCCCAAGCGAATCGAGCAGCTTCTGTGTCTTTTCCAGCATCTGCTTTTTGTTCAGAAACGAGAGCTTATTTTGTGTAACTTCTTCTCCCAGATAAATATTTTCGGCCACCGTCATGGTGTTGACCATCAGGATTTCCTGATGCATGAAGCTGATACCATGACGCTTGGCGACTTTCGGGCTGGTGATGTTAACCTTTTCACCGTCCAGAATGATCGTTCCGGAGTCTGCCTTGTATGCGCCGTTGAGGATCTTCATCAAGGAAGATTTGCCGGCGCCGTTTTCACCCAGCAGGGCATGGACCTCACCGCGCTTTACCTTCAGTTCTACATCGTGGAGAATCTGCACACCAAAAAAGGAGAGGTTTACACCCTGCATTTCCAGCACATACTTGTTATCTTCCTTCATGCTTTATCTCCTAATTCTTTGATATCTCTGCAGCTTACTTAGGGGCGGCATCCGAATCGGAGGCCCGATCCGGATGCCGCAGGGAATCTTACTTGGAACGCTCGGCGACCATCGCCTCGTATTCCTCGACGTTATCCTTGGTGATGGCATACCAGGGAACGGCAATGTAGGACTCCACATCCTCACCGTTGGAGTTCTTCAGCGCGCTCTCGCCGATGAGAACGCCGATCTGATAGGCCTGCTGATCGATGGTGACCTCCTGCTTGCCCTCCTTAACGAAAGAGAGGGAGGTGGGAGAGGCGGACATATCAATGATCGTAACCTGGCCGAGCATACCAGCGGCTTCGATTGCGGAGATGGCGCCCATGCTCTGCGTCTCACTAATACCGAGCCAGCCGATCACATCGGGGTTGACCTGCAGAATGGACTCGACGACGGGCAGCGTGGTCTCCGCCAGCGCGTTGGCAGCCTCGCCCATGATCAGTTCCATGTTGGGATACTGGTCGATCGCTTCCTGGAAGCCTCTGTTGCGGTCAGAGACAGAGACGGAGGGCGTGGTAACGCTCATAACCTTGCCCTCTTCCTTGAGGTACTCCGCCATGAGGTTGCCCATGTAGAAGCCGATGTCATAGTCGTTGGTCTGGATCTGCGTGAGAACGAGGTCGGTGTCATCCGTGGTCTTATCATAGGTGATGACTGGAATGCCGGCATCGTGCGCCTGAACCAGTGCGGGGTGCAGGCCCTGCTTATCCACGCAGGTAACGGCGATATAATCGAACTCCTTAACAATCATATCCTCGATCTGCTGAACAGCTTTCTGCACGTCGTTCTCCGAGCTGTAGTGGACAACGGTACCACCGTTGCTCTCGATCACAGACCTGAGACCGGCGACAACGTCCAGCCAGTACTGCGCTTCCATGTTCAGCGTGATGATACCGATCTTAATGCCGTCCGTATTTTCGGTGGCATCCGAATTATCGGAGGGAGTCTCTGCCGGCTTGCTGCCGCAAGCAACCAGAGCGAGGGACATGACTAGGGCCAACATCAGTGCTACAAGTCGTTTCATTTCTTTCTTCTCCTCTTTTTTGTTCGTTTTTATTTTCATCCGTTCCGGATGGGCTCACTTTAACTTCAGGCTCTTATACTCCTTGACAGCTGTCATGATTGCCTTTTCGACTGGAATGCGCTCAATGCTCGAAGCGCCGACAAAGCCCTGCACGTCCGTGCGGCGGAAGCATTCGGCCACCGATTCGGGATCCTCCAGATGTCCGCCGTGACAGAGGAACACAACATCCGGATTCTCGCGGTGCGCCAGCTCGCACAGTCGCTGGGAAACCTCGATTGTCTCCTCCAGACTCGTCGCGTCCTGAAATCCGCATGTGCCGCCGGAGGTTGCACCGACATGGGCGCTGATGCAGTCGACGCCAGCGTCGATCATAGCCTTGACCTCATCCTCGTGGTAGCAGTAGGCCACCGTGTAGATGTCCTTTTTGCTGCACTTACGGATCAGTTCGACCTCAGCCGGATAACCGACGCCCGCCGTGTCGATGCGGTGGCGGAAGAAGCCGTCGTACGCACCGGCCGTCGGCACATTGGTGATGCCCGAATAGCCCAGCTCCATCATCTGGTCGATCAGCCGGTCGATGTCACGGTACGGATCTCCCGCCCCAATACCACCAATGACCGGGGTGTTTTTCACAACGGGAAGGATCTGCCGCGCAAGGTCCATCGAGATCTGGTTGCTGTCTCCATATGCAAGATAACCCACACAGGACGGATGTCCATCCATACGGAACGGGCCGGTATTGTACGCCATGATAGCATCGATGCCAGCCATATCCTCAATCTTCGCGATCAGGCCGATTCCTGCACCGCCCATAATGATAGGCTCCTTGCGAGAGATCTTGGCACTCAGGTCTGCCCGAATCTCACTTCTCGTAAATTGTCTGATCATTTTTTACCCCTTTACCTATTTTTTTCGAGCTCTTTAGCTGGATATTATCATTCTTAAACAACAAAGTACATTACTTTTTTGAGTGGGTTTTCTTAACTATTTTGTTAAGTGCAGGTAAAATGCAGCGTCAGAGCATCCCAATCCACAGGCACGGGGCGGGCAGTCAAAAGTGGCAGCCGGGGCGGTCATGCACTGCGCAAAAGGCGGCAAAAAACCATCTCCGGCATCAAGCCGGAGATGGCTCTGCTATGAATACGGGGTGAATCATATGCGGTTTTCCTTATAATATTCCAGCGTCAGGTCGATGAACCGCCTTGCATACGGCGGGAGCTCGACCGCGCTGCGGTAGGCCGCGACCAGTGGGAATGTGAGTGGGGGATCCTTTAGGATAAGCATGAAGATATCTTTCATGTAACGGCTGTGCATCGCGTCCACTTTTGTCCAGAACGAAAAACCGAAGCCCTGCGAGACCAGCTTCATCGTCGTATTGCTGCTCATGGTCGTGACCGTGTAGGATGGGCGGATGTCGTACTTCATGAAAATGTTGTAGATGATCTTGGTCAGAGACTGCTCCGGGCGCGGGAGCACGAAGCGCTCGTTGCGCAGCCTGGAAAAGTCAAACGGCACGGACGGGTCATAGTCCCGCACAAGCGGATGGTCCTTCGGCGCGCACAAAATGACCTCTTCATTCGCCAGCGTTTCATAGATTACGCCAGGCAGGTAACGCTGGCTGTGGAGAAAGATGACATCGCAGATACCATCGGCCAGCAGCTCAGACAGTTTGTCGGAGGGGTGCTCATGGAGCATGATGTCCACCTCCGGGAATTCCTCCATCATCGTGCCAATCAGCGCAGGAACGAGCGTAGAGCCGCGGCCCGCCGACGTTCCGATGTTAAATGTCTTGCGCTTTTGCGACTGTAACCGCTGGAGCGTGACGTCCATCTCCTTATCGAGCGTCTGCATCTTTTCAATATATCGGCACAGCGCAACGCCTGCCTCTGTCAGCACAAAGGGGCTGACGGTACGGTCGAGAAAGATTGTATTGTTTTCCCTCTCCAGCTTCGTGATGTATTGCGAGAGGTACGGTTCCGATACATAGAGCGCTTTGGCCGCCTTAACGATGCTGCCCTCGCGGGCAACCGTCAAAAAATATTCCGGCTTTCGCAAAAACATCTCCATTTTCCCCCTGTCGTTCTACCCTTTTCTGCCTGACACCGATAGCCTTCGCCGCGGTAGATTTTTATTATATCGGAAGAACAATTTCTTTTCAATAGTCCACACCGTCGCAAATGTAACAAAACGGTTAACAATCCTTAGCTATAAAAGTAGGAGGCGAATGGGGCAAAAGCTGGTATAGTAAGCTTAAATCATTTTTTAATGGAGGTTTCCCATGACCAATAAAACGATCTACATCGGCTGCGACAATGCCGGCTTCGCTCTCAAGGAGGCAGTCCTCTCCGTGATTCGCGACCTGTCCCTCAACTATGTTGACATCGGCGTGAACAGCGCATCGGACGGGACCTACTATCCGCTCATCGCCGAAAAGCTGTGCAAAGCCATGCAAGCCTCTGAAACACCGGCACAGGGTATTCTTCTCTGCGGCACCGGCATCGGTATGGCTATGACCGCCAACAAGTTTGAGGGTATCTTCGCTGCTGTCTGCCACGACAACTATTCGGCCGAGCGCGCCCGCCTGTCGAACGACGGCAACGTGCTGTGCATGGGTGCCCGCGTCATCGGCAGCGAGCTGGCCAAAAAGATTGCCCGTGAATGGCTCACGCTGACCTTTAAGGATGGCTCCTCCACACCGAAAGTCGCCGAAATGCGCCGCATCGACCGGGAGAACCACAAATGAAAAAAAAGACACTCTATTTCGGCAGCAACCTCAAGATGTACAAAACGGCCGCGGAAACGGCCGCGTACGTCGAGGGCGTCGCCAACCTGACCGCTGATTTGGAGTCCACACCCGTGACGCGCTTTCTGATTCCGTCGTTCACCTCCCTGCCGGCCGCCGGCGCCAAGGCGCATAGTGGGCTCCTGCTCGGCGCGCAGAATATGCATTGGGAGGACAATGGCCAGTTCACCGGCGAGGTCTCCCCCCGCATGCTGCAGGAGCTCGGCTTTGTCCGCATCATTGAGATTGGGCACTCCGAACGGCGCCACGTCTTTCATGAGACGAACTACGAGTGCAACAGGAAGGTGCTCTCCGCACTCGCACACGGCTTCACGGCGCTTCTGTGCGTCGGCGAAACCGCCGAAGAAAAAGAATTCGGTGTGAGCGACGAAGTCCTCGCTATGCAAACAAAGATTGGTCTCGCTGGTGTCCCTGCCGAGGCGATCGCAGACAGCCGCGTCTGGCTGGCCTACGAGCCAGTCTGGGCGATTGGCTTCGGCGGAAAACTCGCCGATCCGGACTATGTCGCCCTGCGGCACGCGCGCATCCGCCAGACCATTTGTCAGCTCTACCCGTCCGTCGGCAGCGGCGCGCCGATTCTCTTCGGCGGAAGCGTCAACAGCAGCAACGCCAATTCGTATATCCGGCTCGACGATGTCGACGGTCTTTTTGTCGGCCGCGCCGCATGGGAAGCTGAAACGTTCAACGCATTGCTGCGGCAGGTTCTGGCAGAGCTTTGAGAGCAGAAGGTCCCGTCAAGATTTGGACCTGTTGACAAAGGTGGCGAATACGTCCGTTCTATGGTAGAATAAAAGCGATGAGCAAAACAGACGGAAGGAGCAGCCCGCAAACAGGCAAATGGGAATCGAAAGAGTTTAGGGCGTCTCAA
>CAKUDE010000044.1 GCA_934645175.1 uncultured Oscillospiraceae bacterium | reverse complement strand
TTCCACCTCCATGTCTAATATTAGCATAAAAATAATGGTAGGCACTTTCGTGTCTACCATTATTTTATCACTTCACCATTCGGCAGGGCATTTCACGTCGTTCGGAGCGTCTCAGGCACGCTCCAGCGGCATACTCATACAGCGAGGACCGCCGCGTCCGCGCGACAGCTCACCGCTGGGTATGCGCAGTACGGTGATGTTTTCCTTCTCCAGCAGCTCATTGGTCACATAGTTGCGGTCATATGCAATCACAACGCCGGGGCGGATACACAGCGTGTTCGAGCCGTCGTTCCACTGCTCACGCTGCGCCGCGATCTGGTCGCCTCCTCCGCAGCGCAGGAGCTTTGCCTCGCCGCAGCCGACGGCGGAGCCGAGCGCACGCTCAATGGAATCGGTCATTACGCTGACATGCACGCCGCCATGCTTTGCCGGCGTCAGCTCATAAAGACGAAGCTGTTCCATAATGGAGGGATGGACGAGGAACTTGTCAAAATCAATCTGCGTCAGAACGGTGTCCAGGTGCATGAATGCGCGGCGCGACGGAATATCCACCGCCAGCACACGGCGGATCGTGCTTTGCTCGTCACGGAAGATATTCCGCGCAAGACGTTCGACTGCCTCCGGCATGGTACGCTGCGAAATGCCGACCGCAATGGTGTCTGCGCTGACATTCAGAATGTCGCCGCCCTCCAGAGAATACGGTTCCTCCGGCGTGTAGTAAAACGGCACTCTTCCGGCATAGTCCGGATGATAGCGAAGAATGTACTCGCCATACAGCGTCTCACGGTTTCTGGTAACGGAGTACATCCGGTGTACCGAAACGCCGTTGCCGATAGAGGCAAAGGGGTCGCGCGTAAAATACAGATTCGGAATCGGATCGAGCACAAAATGCGTCCGGTCGTTGCGCAGAGCGGCCAATGACATCCGGTCCAGATGGCTCAGCTCTTCAAAGCGCACGCCGGTCATCGTCTTATGGATCATTTCGGCAGCGGTGGGCTGGCTGAGCAGCAGCTCCGTCAACGACTCGCGATAGCTCTCGGCAATGCAGCCGGAACGGCGGATAAACTCCGCAACAAAGCGCGCACGCAGCTCACAGTTGCATTCCAGCGTCTCCGCGATCAGACTTGACAGATAGACAACCTCAACGCCCTCCGTGCGGAGTGTACGGGCAAAAACATCATGCTCCTGCTGTGCACCCCGCAGATAAGGAATATCGTCAAACAGCAGCCGCTCCAGAGAGTTCGGGACGAGCTGCTCAAGCTCCATCCCCGGTCGATGCAGTAGCACCTTCTTCAGCGGAAGAACCTCACTCTTTACGCAAATTGCCATAACATCTCATCCATTCTGCCATGCGGCCTTTTTGCTTAGTTTAGCACACATCCCCAAAAAATGCAAGCATTTTCCGAACTTTCTTGTATCAAAATCAGGATTTATTCATCAATTTCTTTGTAATATTCAATTTTATTCACATATTTATTCATCCCATACGGCTGTGACAGATGAAAAAGTACGAACTTTCTCCCGATTTCCTGTGAGATGCGGCCGCCGCGCCAATTTTCCGGCGAAAAAAAATACAACAGCGCCCTCTGCAATCAGAGAGCGCCGTTGTAGGTCGCCGCACACTCAGGCTCTAGCGTTCGTAAAGCTCCACCATACGACGCAGACGCGCCGCCAGCTCGGAAGTAAGCGCATCCGCAGCAAGGCGCCAGCTCCAGTTATCGGTGCTGACCGTACCGGGCAGATTCATGCGCGCATCGGCCCCCAGCTCCAGAACATCCTGCATCTGCACGATAAAGGTATCGGCAACACTGGCCATGCCCGCACGGATGAGCGCATAAACCAGGTCGCTCTCCGGCTCGACGCCCAGATACTCGGCGACATAGGCGCGCGTCTCCGGTGCAATGGTCGAAAGCCACTGTACCAGCGTTTCGTTGTCGTGCGTACCGGTGTAGCAGATGCAGTTCCGCTCATAACGGTGCGGCAGATAATTGCTCGGCTCCCGCGGATCGAAGGCGAACTCCAAAACCTTCATGCCGGGGAAACCGGAATCGCTCTGTAGGCGGCGTACGGCATCCGTCAGGAAGCCGAGATCCTCCGCGATCAGAGTAAGCTGTGGGAAACAGCGGTGCAGCATTTCCACAAAGGCGTGATCCGGACCGGGCAGCCAACAGCCACCGCGGGCAGTCGTGTCGCCATAGGGAATCGCCCAATAGCTCTCGAGACCGCGGAAATGATCCAGCCGAGTCACGTCATACAGGTGCGAGGCTGTATCGATTCTGCATTTCCACCAGGCAAAGTCATCCTGCGCCATGCGGCCCCAGTTATACAGAGGGTTCCCCCAAAGCTGTCCGTCCGCCGAGAAGCAATCCGGAGGGCAACCGGCTACGGCGGTCGGCCTGCCGTTTTCGTCGAGCTGGAACAGCTCTGGATTCGCCCAAACGTCGCAGGAGTCATACGGCACATAGATGGGAATATCACCGATCAGGAGAATACCCTTGTCATGCAGATAGGCACGCAGCGCGTTCCACTGACGGTAGAACAAAAGCTGGAGGAAGCAGAAAAAGCTCACTTCATCGGCATAGCGTACGGCATAAGTCTCCACGGCGCCGGGGCGGCGCAGACGGATTTCTTCCGGCCAGTGCTCCCACGACTCCATATTACGGCTACACTTGACGGCCATATACAGCGCGTAGTCCTCGACCCACGGATTCTCGCGGCGGAACTGCGCCAGCGTCTCGGCGTCCCGGTCACGGCCACGCTCATAGGCACGGCGCAGGAGCGGGAACCGGACGGAGAACTGGAAATCATAATCCACACGCTCCGTGTGTGCGGACCAATCGACCGCCTCCACCTCGCTCCGGGTCAGGTATCCCTCCGAGATTAACGTGTCAAGGTCGATAAAATACGGGTTTCCTGCATGGGTGCTGAAGGTCTGGTAGGGGCTGTCGCCATAGCTTGTCGGGCCAATAGGCAGGATCTGCCAGTACTTCTGACCGGCAGAGGACAAAAAGTCGGCAAAGTCATAGGCAGCCTTGCCCAGCGTTCCAATGCCGTAGGGCGAAGGCAGCGAGGAAATATGAAGCAGGATTCCGGAGCTTCTCATAAAAGCTGCAACTCCTTCTGTGAATCTCCCACGGGACAGACGCTGTCCTTACACTTCAGATCGAAGGGCACGGTCAGATGCCGCGTGGGGCTGTGTTTTTCAATGGTATCGAGCAGCAGCCGCACACCCGTGCGCGCCAGCTCGTCGGCGTTTTGGTGGACGGTAGTCAGGCGCGGAACGGAGAACTCGCTCAGCTCCAGCCCGTCATAGCCGACAACGGACACGTCCTGCGGCACGCGCAGCCCGCGATCGTGCAGGGCACGCAGCGCGCCGAGCGCCATCACATCCGAAACGGCAAAGACGGCCGTGGGGACAGGCTCCCGATCCAGCAGGCGCAGCATGGCTGCATATCCGTCGGCAAGCGAGTAACGCGCGGTCTGCGGCGGTTGGCAAAGCGTCAGCCCGGCACGCTCAAGGGCGCTGCAGCAACCGTCATAGCGCAGACGGCTCGGGGTCGACAGGCATAAGTCGCCGCAAATAAGCGCAATGCGCCGATGTCCCTGCTCGATAAGGTATGTAACCGCCTGTTCGGCTGCAGAGCGGTCGTCCGTCGTCACGGAGGAAAGCTGTTCAATCCCGAGCGCCGAAGCGTCTACGGTCAGCAGCACGCCGGGCAGCCCAATGGAGGCGTAGCGCTCGGTAAAATAGCACTGGTCGCCGCCGAGAAAAATCAGCCCCTGCGGCTTCAGCTCGCGCACGCGACGCTGCGCGTGTGCGACGGCGTTGCCGGTCTCCTCCAGATAATCGACCGTAAGCGCGTAGTCGGTTCCGGCAAGGTATCGCTGTAAAAACTCCAGCATCCGGGCAAACAGCTCATTGGAGCTGCCGGTCACAACGGCCAGGATACCCTTCCCGTGCTGCTGGCGCAAATGCTTTGCGTTGGCATTGACCTCAAAGCCGCTGCGCTCGATGCATCGTAAAATTTCATCCCGAGTGTGCTCGCTGACGTTCGGGTGTCCGTTGAGCACCCGTGACACGGTTCCGGTCGAATAGCCGGTCTCGCGAGCCAGATCCTTGATGGTCATCCCTTGACAGCGCCCGCCGCGACGCCCTTGATGATATACTTTTGGCAGAACAGATAGACAATGATGATTGGCAGTATGCTGAGCATAATAGCCGCCATCGTCGCGCCGAGATCGACCGTACCGTAGCTGCCCTGCAAATACTGGATATGGATCGGGATGGTCTTATAATCGTTGATGTCGAGCACGCGGTAAGGCAGCAGGAAATCGTTCCAGATCCACATGACCTCCAAAATGCCCACGGAGATCAACGTCGGGCGCAGCATCGGCAGTACGACCGAGAAGAAAGTTCGCACGGGGCCGCAGCCGTCAATGGCTGCCGCTTCCTCAATCTCCAGCGGCAGGCTGCGCACAAAGCCGGTAAACATGAATACCGCCAGTCCTGCGCCGAAGCCAAGGTAGACCACGGGGATCGTCCACGGTGTATTGAGCTTGAGCATATCCGAGGTCGTTGTCAGCGTGAACATGACCATCTGGAACGGCACAATCATGGAGAAAACGCACAACATATACAGGAAACGCGAGAAGCGGCTGTTGACGCGGGCAATATACCACGCCGTCATGGACGTACACAGCAGAATCAGGAAGGTCGAGCCGACGGTAATCACAACACTGTAAAAAATAGACTTGATCATCGGGTAGTTGCCGAAGGTCATGGTCTTGATATAGTTACCCAGTCCGGCAAAGCTCTCCTTTGTGGGGAACTTGAACGCATCGAGGTTAATGTAAGCGTTTTCCTTAAAGGAGTTGTACGCAACGATAACGATCGGCATCACCCAGGCCGCACAGATCATGATAAAAACAAACGTGACAATACGGCTGGCATAATTCTTTTTACGGATCATTGCTGCACCTCCTTCGAGCGCGTCGCACGGAGCTGGAGCAGGGCGATAATCGCAACAAAGACAAAGAAGATGACTGCCTTCGCCTGCGCAACGCCGTGCCAGTTACGGTTGATGTTGTAAGTGGAAAGAATATTCAACGCAAGCATTTCGGTCTGGCTGATCTGCTCGCCGGTGGGAAGCGTCGTAACCGGCGCGCCGCCTGTGAGCGCCATATTCTGATCGAAGAGCTTGAACGAATTGGTCAGGGTCAAAAAAACGCAGATGGTGATCGAGGGCATCACGTTCGGGATGGTCACACGCCAAAGCGTCTGCCAACGGTTTGCGCCGTCGATCTTCGCAGCCTCCAGCATATCCTCCGGAACGGACTGTAAGCCGGCAATGTAGATAATCATCATGTAGCCGATCTGCTGCCACGCCATAAGGATAATCAGGCCCCAGAAGCCATAGGTCGCATTTGCGGTCAGGTAGGTGCCGTAGCCCTTGAGAATGGCGTCAAAAATGAGCTTCCAGATATAACCCAGAACAACGCCGCCAATCAGGTTCGGCATAAAAAACACGGTACGGAACAGGTTCGATCCGCGCAGCTTCTGCGTCAACGCATAGGCGACGGCGAAGGCGCAGACATTGATCAATACGATGGACACAACGGCAACAAGTGCGGTGTTTTTAAACGCATTGAGAAAGCTGGGATCGGAAAAAGCACGGATATAGTTGGAAAAGCCCGTCCAAACCGCATCGCGCGGAGTGTTAAAGGTGGTAAAGGAAAGGTAAATGCCCCAGATAAACGGGCCGATGAAGCCGATGCAGAACGCCGCAATGGTCGGCAGCACAAACAGCGGGAACCATTTCTGGATCGGCCGCCGGATCAACCGGCTGTTGACGGAGGCTTCGCCCTTGGGCAGACCTCGTTTCTTTTTTTTGATTGCCATGGGCGATCCATCCTTTCTGGTAGTTGAAGATACGCGGGAACCACGGCACGGCGGTACAAGCGCCGGTAGCCGCACGCTGAAAAAGCAACGGGGCGGGCTTTCGCCCGCCCCGAGGTTGTTGTGGTTGCTTCCGCCGAAGTCCGGGCGGAAAAGATCAAGCGAGCCTTCCGGGAAACACAGCTTATGATAACGCATCCCGGCAGCAATCGCGCAGAGATTTTTCGTTCGGGCAAGGCGACGCTCCGCCGGAATACAAAGGTATTTCAAGGAGCGCCCGCCGAAGCCCGGGCGGAAAAGATCAAGCGAGTGCGGAGATCTTATTTGCTGTGCTGGAGCTTATACTGCTGTTCCCAACCGGCGACAAACGCGGTAACGACGTCGTCCCACTTGGAGTTGTCGGCGGAATAGGCAGCCAGAGCGGAAACGACACCGGCGCGCCAGTCATCAACGTTCGGAGTGTGGTTGAAAGCCCAGGTCATGGTGTAGTTGCCCTTGTTCATGAGCTCGTTGGCGTCATTGAAGAAGACGTTGGCGGACTTCTTCGCCTGCTTGAAGGGGATGGGGCCAAACTGCTCGGCCATCATCTTGGTGCCCTCGTCGGAGGTAACAACCCAGTACAGGAAGTCGAGCGTAGCCTTCTGATCGGCCTCGGAGACCTTGGAGTTGACGGCCCAGCAGTTCTCGGTGCCGCAGTTCAGGCCGGCCTTTTCTTCACCGGAAACACCGGAGTAGATGGGGATCATAGCCAGATCGTTCGGATCCATCTTGAACTTGCCCTTGTCGCTGGTGTCGGTCAGGTTGGCAAACTCCCAGGTGCCGTTCTGATAGAACACGGCCTTGCCGGTGCCGAATTCGGCCTCGGCCTCGTCGCCGGTCTTGGTGGTCAGCTCGTTGGGGTTGGTCGCGGAGTTGTTGATGTAGAGATCCCAGATGTTCTTGAAGTAGTCGAGGTACTTGCCGGTGATGGTGGCAGGCTGCTCGGTCACGTTGTCGTCGCGGAACTCATAGAACAGCGGAATGTTGGCAAGGTGGCCGGAGAAACGCCAGGAGGAGCTGCCGTCCAGGCCGGAGGAGGTAAACGCATCGAAGCCCAGCTCGGAAGCGCGCTTGTGGATGTCCTCGGCGATGGTCTTGAGGGAAGCAAAGTCCTTGATGTCGGTAATCTCGTAACCGGCCTGCTTCAGGAGCTTCTTGTTGACGATGATGCCAAAGGCCTCATAGCAGTAGCCGGCGGCAAGGGTCTTGCCGTCCTTCGTAAGATTGAACTCACTGGTGGTCATTTCCTTGAGGAAATCGCTGCCGGTGAGGTCGAGGCAGTAGTCGCCCCAGGTCTGAAGTGCGGAAGCGTTGCCGCACTGGAACAGGGTGGGCATACTGCTCTTGCCCATCTCGGCGGTGAGGGTGGACTCATACTCGCCGGAAGCGGCGGTAACGACCTTAACTTCGACGCCGGTCTTCTCGGTGTAGAGCTTCGCCAGTTCCTGCCAGGCCTGATCTGCCTCGGGCTTGAAGTTCAGGAAATAGACGGAGCCTTTGCTCTCGGTCTTGCAGCCGGCAAACAGGCAGGCAACAGTCGCGAGAACGATCAGCAATGCGATGATCTTTTTCATTGTTTTCTTCCTCCAATTAAAGTGCGGCGTAGCGCCGTTTTGCTTTGGAAACGTTTCCAAAGCTCATGGCAACAGTATAACGTCGCCTTCATAGTTTTGCAATGATTTTTTGTTATTCCGGAAAAAATCTACGCTTTGAACAAATTGTAAACGTCCGTTTTGTGCACTTTTAAGGCTCGTCCGGTGCAACAAGCGTCCCGAGCACGCCATCCGGACGCAGCGCAGTGATATGAACGTCGCACAACCGGTTGTGCAGCGCCTCGCCGGGTGCATAGACCTTCACGCCGCAGGGCGCGTGTCCGGTAAAGCAGTCTCCCTCCGGCTGCTCAAAGAGCACCTGCTGCACGGTGCCGAGCAGTGCGCGGTTAAAGCGCGCGCGCAGCTCGTTTGCCACGGCGCAGGCTGCCGCCGCGCGCTCGGCCTTCTGCGCGGCGGAAAGCTGACTGGGCATGGCGGCGGCAGGCGTCCCCGGCCGACGGGAATAAGGGAACACATGCATCGCCGCAAAACCGACACGCCTTGCAAAATCCAACGATTGCGCAAACTCCTCATCCGTCTCGCCGGGAAAGCCGACAATCAGATCGGTCGTCAACGCACAGCCGGGGAAGTATTCCCGCAGCAGCGAAACGGATTCCATGTAGCGCGCAGTATCATACTTCCGCCGCATCCGCCTGAGCACGGTATCGCTACCCGATTGCAGACTCAGGTGGAACTGCGGGCAGAAATTACCGAAACGTGAAAGCACTTGGCAGAATTCGTGGTCGATCACACGCGGCTCAAGCGAGCCGAGGCGGATGCGTACACCGGGCGCGGCTGCGCAGACGGCGGCAATCAGCGAATCAAAGCGCGGACGCCCGGGCAGCTCCTGTCCCCACGAGGCAACCTCGATACCGGTCACGACAATTTCCAGATATCCCTCAGCGGCAAGCTGCGCGGCCTGTGCAACGGCTTCCTCCGCCGGCAGGGAGCGGACAGGTCCGCGCGCATAGGGAATAATGCAGTAAGAGCAGAAATTTGTACAGCCGTCCTGCACCTTCAGCATCGCGCGGGTACGCGCCGCCAATCCGCCTGCAGGCAGCCGCTCAAAATCACGGCGGCGCAGTGCCTCATCGACGACGATCGTCGGCTCACCGCTGCGCTCGCGCCACGTCTGCAGCAGTCTCTGAACGAAATCCTCCCTGCCCGTGCTGCCGCTGACCACATCCACCCCGAGCGCGGCGATCTGCGACGGCTCCATCTGTGCATAGCACCCGCATACGCCCAGCACCGCTTCCGGGTGCTCACGGCGCAGACGGCGGATCACGCTGCGGTTCTTTCGGTCGGCAACGGCAGTGACGGTGCAGGTGTTGACAATGCACAGGTCAAAGTCGTTTTCACTCCCCGCCTCTGCGCCCAGCGCGGTCAGGAGCTGCTCCATCGCCTGTGTTTCATATTGGTTTACTTTGCAACCGAGGGTGTAACAATAGAATTTCATAATCTTCTCCAAAAAAATCCGGCGGTCCGGCAAAAATTTTGCACAAAAACCGAATTGATTTTTTGTATATTCTGATAGTATAATTGGCAATACGTCCGAACAACGCTCTATTATACTTCATTTTTTCTAAAATGTATAGTCCCAACTTTGGAGGAAACCGCATGACCGTCCGCTTCCGTTCGCTTGATGAGGTTCGTGAATTTGTCTGTCTGGCAAGCCTGCAGCCCTATGCCATTTCCCTTTCGGACGGCAGTCGCTGCGCCGATGCCAAGAGCTTCATGGAGCTGTTTACGCTCGATCTGAGCGGCCCTATCGGCGTCGCCGTTGACGGCGACAACGGCCCGCGTTTTGCCCGCTGTGTAAACAAGTTTCTCGTCTGAAAAAACCGCATAGCCTTCCCCTGCGCTTCATATCCTTCTGACAGAAAGGAAGCGGAGGGGATTTTTTATGAAAAAACGACTGCTCAGCCTGATTTTGGCCGCCGCAATGCTGCTGCCGTGCTGTCTGGCGGCGCACGCTGCCGGACCGGAAATCGCTGCGCCGAATGCAATTTTGATGGACGTTGCCACCGGAACGGTACTGTTTGAAAAAAATGCCGACGAAAAGCGCCCGCCGGCATCGGTAACAAAGGTGATGACGCTGCTGTTGGTCATGGAGGCGCTTGATTCCGGGCGAATCGGCTGGGATGACGTGGTAACGGCCTCCGAAGCAGCCGCCGCCAAGGGCGGCAGCCAGGTCTACCTGGAGCCGGGCGAGCAGATGACCATGGACGAAATGCTCAAGTCCGTCGTCGTCAGCTCGGCAAATGACTGCGCCACGGCGCTGGCGGAGCATATTGCGGGCAGTGAAGCCGCCTTTGTAGAGCTGATGAATCGCCGCGCCGCCGAGCTGGAGATGAACAACACGCATTTTGTCAACTGCACCGGCCTGGATGACGGCGAGAACGCCGCCGAGCATCTGACGACCGCCCGTGACATTGCAATCATGTCGCGTGCGCTGCTGAAACATTCCGCCATCAAAAAATACACGACGATCTGGATGGACACCGTGCGCGGCGGCAAGTTCGGCCTGTCGAACACAAACAAGCTCGTCCGGTTCTACGCCGGAACGACCGGCCTGAAAACCGGCTACACCTCAAAGGCCGGACATTGTATCTCCGCCAGCGCAGAGCGCGACGGCATTGAGCTGGTCGCGGTCGTGCTGCATTGCGCCAGCTCACCGGAACGTTTCCAATCCGCGAAAGCGCTTTTGGATTACGGCTTTGCGAATTATGCGCTCGTCCGTGCCGAAACGGACGACGCGCTTGAGGCCATCCCCGTCAAGCTGGGACGGCAGAGCTTTGTGCAGCCTGTTCTGCAGAAAACCGATCCGCTGCTGGTGGAAAAAGGCATACAGGCACGGGTAAAACGCACCGTAACAACGCTTCCGGAACTGACGGCACCCGTGCAGGCAGGTCAACAGGTGGGCACGCTGACGCTGGAAACGGATGCAGGCGTGCTTGCGGAAATTGCGATCGTTGCTCCCGCCGCCGTCGAGCGGTTGAGCTGGTGGGAGCTGACGGTTCGCCTGCTTCGGAAACTCTGTATGGGTTGACATATTGCCTGCGTGCCATACGGCAGCATCATCTGCCACTCCCGTACACCGTTACGAGGAGGGCACATATACAAAACGGTTCTCCCTCCCGGGAGAACCGTTTTCGTCCATATTACTCCGCTTCCTTATCCTTTTCCGGGAAGGTACGAAGCTCGCGGAAGGAATACTCTGCGACCTCGATGCTGTCGTCGTCCCGAAGGATCACGATATGGCTGTCGTCCTTGACCAAAAAACGCAGGATCGCCGCGCCGCTGTTGCCGCCCAGCGCGGAACAGTTCATGATCTCGTGCGTCGTTCCGTCCGTCCGCACAAGGCAGAATTCCGTTTCTTTCTCGCCGTTTTCGTTGTACCGGTCGATGTTCTGCATATAGTAGCAGTATTTATCGTAATCCGCATAGAGCGAAAACTCCCCCCAGCCTTCGGAGACCCACTCGTATTCTCCTTTTTCATTAAACAGATAGATGTCCGATTTGGGAATGGGGCGAACGTCTCCGGGCTTGTAAATGGTGGTATCCAGTTCCGGATCATAGATATAAAGATTGCCGTTCATTTTGATAAAGAAGTGTGCACCGTCTCTGGACGGGAAAATGCAGACTCCCTCGTTATCCACATACATCAGATTTCCGAGGGCGCCGAACAGATGCCCGTTGTACTCCGTGAATTCATAGTATGAGCCCTTGCCGATTTCCACACGTCCTGTTTCAGTTTCTTTCCAACCGATAACACGCTGTTTTTCACCCTCAAAGAAAGCCCCGTAACGCCATGTAGTAGCATAGCGAAAAAACACGCCCTTCGATGTGACCGTTAAATAATGGAACAGGCGCGGTTTTTCGTCGATATTCCAACTCAGGCGCTCCCAAAAGCCGTCGTCGTCCCTCGTTGCGAAGAGCTTTTCCCACTGCTCCCCGGCGCTGCGGCGGTTGGAGAAGTTCTCATCCAGCAGGTAAAGCCCGGAATGGGTCAGGATGATATAACTGTCGCCGTACTTTGCAATGTCACAGATTGTTCCAATTCCGGTCAACGCCTCCGTCATCGGGCCCTCCGTCGTAGGAGGAACCGTCGGCGGCGCAGTCAACCGTGTCGGCTCCGTCTGTCCCTCCGACGGCGCACAGGCACAGAGAAGTAAGAGAAGCAGGCAGCAGAGAAGTAGCAGAAGCACTTTTTTCATGAGTTTTCCTCCTTTAGTCCGATTTCAAAGTGTGCCGATATCACGATTGCATCAGAGCGGCTATTCCGTCATCACGAAAAACTCTGCGATTTCTGCGGAATTATCGTTTCTCAGAAGCACAAGATGACTGTCATCCACAACAAACCAGATTTTGATCATGTTTTCGCAGGCCGCTTCCCGTAACCGTCCGCAGCTCAGCCTCTCGACCGTCTCCCCATTGGAACGAGTGAAAATAATATCGACTACGAGAGAACCGATACGTTCGTATCCGAGTTCATCCTCATAGACGTATTCTTCGTATTCGAAATCCAGAAAATATCGGTAGTCTCCTACCGGCCTCGCAAGCAAGCTATCGTCCGGGCTGTCTCCGAGCCGTTCGCCCGGAAGGCCATTCTCTCCGATCGCATAGAGTCCGGCAGGACCACCCAGGCAGAGCTTCCCGTCAAACCAGTAAAAGCAGGGAAGATCCAGGTCAATCTCCTGTTCTACACCGTCTTTTGATAAGAAAATATCCTGTGGGTCATAGTAGTTGACCCACAGCATATAGAGAGACCCTTCGTATTCCATTGGTGTAAATCTGAAATTCCTTCGGAGCTCTGTCGGTTCACCGCAAAAATAATAGGAATTCGTAGGCTTGCAAATATAGAAAATCCCTTTTGAGGTGACGATCAGCCCGTAAAAAAAGTTTTCCTCATAATTCGGTCTATAGCTCAGGCGTTCAAAGAGCGTGCCGGGTTCTTTTTCAATAAAAGGCTTGTTCGCCGGGTCGTCGAGAAATTGGCGGTTTTCAAGGTTTTTGTCCACGGTGTAAAGCCCGGTATGCGTCAGAAGAAGATAACCGTCCCCGTACTTTGCAATGTCACAGATCGTCCCGATTCCCTCTAACGCTTTTTCTTTCTGACCGAGCGTGGTGGGAGGCGCCGTCGTTGGAGGCGGTGCAGTCAGCCTCGTCGGCTCCGTCTGCCCCTCCGACGGCGCACACGCGCAGAGAAGTAAGAGAAGCAGCGCCAACGCAGTCAGCATGATTCTGTGTTTCATTGGTCATTCCCCCTTTCTGTCCTGTTTACCCGGTCTTTACGGAAAATTCGGCAATCTGAAGCCGATGCGTCCCGGCTAAATACAGAAGGTGGTTATCGTCTATGAACAGGATTTTCCTGACGTGCGCTACATCAGCCTGTAGCTCGGCACATTCCAGTCTCTCGACCGTCGTTCCATCACTTCTGCTCAGCTTAATCTCAACTAGAATACGGTGCGAGATGACGACTCCGGAGGGATCGGGTTCTTCGTCCTCATACTCATAAATGTACTCGAGGCAATAACGATACCTCCCGTCCATGTTTGCGCACCACTCTCTTTCCAGTACGTCTCCGATTCTTTCACCAGTCGTACCGTCCCGACTTATCTCAAAGAGCCCTGTTGTGCCGGACAGGCACAGCTTACCATTCACCCAGACCATTCGGTCAATATAGCGATCGATCTCCGTCAATTTCCCGTCTTTCTCCAGATATACATGCCATTGCGCCCAACCGGGGTTCTTCTTCCAAAGCACATAGAGTGAGCCGTCGTATTCTTCCATACCGAAAAACTCGAATCCTTCTTCAAATTTGGTTTCTTCACCGCAAAAATAATAGGAATTCGTAGGGCCGCAGATATAGAAGATTCCCTTTGAGGTAACGTTCAGCCTGTAAAAAAAGTTTTCCTCATAATTCGGTCTATAGCTCAGGCGTTCAAAGAGTGTACCGGGTTCTTTTTCAACAAAAGGCTTATTCGCCGGGTCGTCGAGAAATTGGCGGTTTTCAAGGTTTTTGTCCACGGTGTAAAGCCCGGTATGCGTCAGAAGCAAATAACCGTCGCCGTATTTTGCAATGTCACAGATCGTCCCGATTCCCTCTAACGCCTTTTCTTTCTGACTGAGCGTGGTGGGAGGCACCGTCGTTGGAGGCGGTGCAGTCAGCCTCGTCGGCTCCGTCTGCCCCTCCGACGGCGCACACGCGCAGAGAAGTAAGAGGAGCAAAATCGTCAGGAATATGGCAAAGTATCGTCGTTTCATGCATCATCCTCCTTTTCTGAGCGCGTCTCACATTTACGCAATGTTATGTATTATCCTTTTCCGGGAAGGTACGAAGCTCGCGGAAGGAATACTCTGCGACCTCGATGCTGTCGTCGTC
>CAKUDE010000043.1 GCA_934645175.1 uncultured Oscillospiraceae bacterium | reverse complement strand
ACGATCTCGTCATACGCCCAGTGTCCGCTCACGTCCGTGTACGTATTGCCGATCAGCTCCTTCGCCTCCAGCGCTTCCAGCATTGCATTGAGCTTCGCTCTGATAAGCACAAGCTCCTCACGCTCTGCGTCGGTCAGGTTCCGGGAATCAAGCAGTACGTCAATCGCACGGATCAGGTCGGTAACGGTCGTGCGGTCATCCTTGGTCAGCTTCCCGTCCTCAAGCTCCGCATAGGCACCGCGAACGCGGTCGATCTCCTCTGCTACCATGTGGATGCGTGCCAGCAGCTCGTCGATCTTCTTCGCATAACCCTCCACAAGGATTCGCTCCTGCTCGGTCAGGTTATCGCTGTTGAGGAGAACCGCGCTGAGCAGACCGCCGAGAGCGATGTCCTCTTCATCTGCGCTCGTAACCGTGCGCAGTGTGTACCGTCCGATAAGGTCCTCCAGGGCCTCCAGAGAGCCTTCAATGGAGTCAATCTGGGAAAGCAGATCGCTCAGTTTATTGTAGGCAGCAACAAGTGCGGTGCGTTCACTCTCCGTCAGGTTGTCGCTCTTGAGCAGAGCAACAGCCCCGGTGTATACGGCAAGAATCGTCTCATAATCGGAAGTCTTTACGCTCTCCACCACATACTGCTCGGAAATCCGGATCGCATCCGTCAGCGTCTGCGCAACCTCCGCAAGGCGGGCCAGCAGCGCCTCGGCGTGCGCCTTGGCCTCGTCGAGCTTCTGACGCTCCGCAGTGGTCAAATTCTGTCCGGCCAGCAGCAGCACGACTTCATCAAGCAGCTTTTCAACGTCCGAGCGATTGTAGGAACGGATAGTGGCGACCTGATAAGACATGATACGCTCATACAGTCCGTCGATCGAGCTTCCGATCTCTTCGATACGGTCGAGCAGCGCGTTGGCAAGCGCCTTATCGGAAAGGAGCTGTTCGCGCTCGGCATCGGTCAGGTTTTCGGTCGCAAGCAGCTCGTTGATACGTGCGATAAGCTGTCTGAGATTTGCCTCATCGGAGGACTTGACGGTATCCAACGCGTAGCTGTCTGCGTCGGTGCGGATGCCTGTGTATGCAAGCTGCACCTCGGCGATACGGTCAAGCAGCGCCTGAACGCTGTCGCGGTTGGCCTCTACTGTCTCGCGCTCCGCTTCCGTAAGGTTCTCGGAAGCAAGCAGGGCATTGATCTTGGCCAACAAAGTCTCCAGCGCGGTCTTGTCGCTCGACTTGACGGTCGTAAGCGCATAACCTGAGATCGTCTCGCCAAATTCGCTCATCTGACCGCGAACCTCGGCGATACGGGCAAGCAGTCCGTCGGCAAAGGTCTTGGCCGTTTCCAGCGCACTCTTGCAGTCGTCATCCAGAGCCGCGTCGGCAAGAAGTCTTGCAACATGGTCAAGCAGTGTCCTGATATCCGTCTCGTCGGCGGATTTTACGGTCGCAAGATCATAGGTGTGGATTGCGTCGGTGACACACTGTGCCTCGGCACAGATCAGCGTTGCATAGTTGACAACCAGCGCCTTCTGTGTATCCTTCAGAGCGTCGTACTCAGCCTGAAGCGCCAATGTCTTTTCAAGATCGTTATGGTTCAGTTCGGAAGTAGGCTTAAGAGCCTCGATCTTGGCGATCAGCTCCAGGACAGCCGCTTCGTCGTCGTTTGTAACCTCATCGATGGTAAGAACAACAATGGCGGCAGGGCCGGTCTCACCCTTGGCGTTATAGGCGGTGACACGGTAGGCATAGCTCAGGCCGAAGGACAGTCCGGATCTGTCGAGGAAGCTGCAATCGGTCAGTCCCTCGGCAATGATTTCAAAGCCTTCATAATCCCAGGTGTTCTGCTCGCCGGCGACCTTCACGGCCACACTGCGCTCGATGGTATAGGTGATGCCCTCAATGGCCGCCTGCTTCACGGCGGTCCAGTCGAGCTGCACGTTATGCGCATCGTCGTCAACGGCCGTCAGGTCACTCGGGGTGAAATAGCCGGCGGTCATAACATTGACCGAACCGTTTTCGGTGTTGAAGTACTTATCCCAGACGTAGGCATCGTAGCCGGTAGCGCCCTCGAGATAATAGAGGTTGATGCCGTAGTCCTGATACTCGTAGCCGACATTGACAATGTAGGTTGCCCAGATGCCGATGAAGTTGCAGTACAGCGTCAGGTTGGCAAACGGACCGGTGGAGGACATAGTGGACTCCAGCATCGGAGCCGTCATACCGAAGAAATAGAAGTCCTTCAGCTCGGTGCAGCTTGCAAAGGCGTGCGTGCCGATACGCACAAGCGTGGACGGCAGGACGACAGCCTTCAGCTTCTCATTGCCGAAGAAGGCGCGGGCGCCGATACGGATGGTTCCCTCGGGTACGGTAAACTTCTCATCGTCCCTGCCCTCCGGATAGTAGCGCAGAGTTGCGCCGTTGGCGTCGTACAGAACACCGTCAACGCTCTTGAAGTAGCGGGAGCCTTCCTCAACGAAGATATTCTTCAGGGAGGTGCAGCCGTCGTAAGCGTTGAGATTGTTCGTCATGCCGCACTTCCGGATGGACGCAGGCAGCGTGATCTCCTCAAGAGCGGTGTCTTCGATGAAGCAGCGGTCGGGAATCTCGGTCATAGCCGCCGACAGCTTGACATACTTCAGATTGGGCATATAGGCCAGTGCGGTCGTGCCCACCTTGGTCACGGTGTCCGGGAGAACAATGCTCTCCAGGGCGCTTCTCTGGAACGCCTGGCTGCCGATTTCGGTTGTGCCGTAGGGCAGCTCGATGGACTTGAGCTGCGAGCAGCCGTAGAAGGCATAGTTGCCGATAACCAGGCCGTTTGCCGACGGCTCAAAGACGATCCTTTCGATATTCGAGCCGTAGAAGGCATTGGCGCCGATCGAGGTAACGTTGCCATGGATGTAAACAGTCTTGATGGACTTGTTGTTGTAGAACATCTTCTCCGGCAGCGAAGTCACATCAGCCGGAACGGTGAATACGTCAGTGCTGTTCGCAGCGGGCCAGATGTGGATCTCGCCGGTCTTAAGGAACAGGACGCCGTTGGACGCGGTATAGACCTGGTTGCCCTCGGAAACGGTGATGTTCTGCAGACGGTTGGCGAGGTTGAAGGCGTCCTTGGAGATAAAGGTCAGGGACGCGGGGATATTCACCTCGGTAACATAGCCGGTCTTGTTATAGTTCAGGTAGTTGAACGCCGTAGCACCGACTGTTTTAATCGTCTCCGGCAGGATCAGCACGCGCGCCTCGTAGCACTGTGCAAAGGCGCTCTTGCCGATCGTCTCCACCTTCGTGCCGCTCAGGTCAAGATTCTTCAGTGCGCGGCAGTAATTGAAGGCGGTATCGCCGATGGTCACGAGCTGAGACGGCCAGGTGATATCCGCAAGAAGATTGCAGCTTGCAAAGGCGCTCGGCCCAATCTCGGTCACGTCGTCGCTCATGGTGAGCTTCGTGAGCTTGCCACAGTTATAGAAGGCTCTCTGCGGAATAACGGTTACGCCGCCGCAGTCGATCTCCGTAACCTTTTTGCATCCATAGAAGGCATCTTTGCCCAGTGTGGTCAGCGTGGACGGCAGGAGAATCTTCACGATCTCGCCGCAGCTGTTGAAGGCATTATCTCCGATGGACTCCAGGCCCTCCTGCACGCTGAACTTGGCGATCTTCGTGCAGTTCGAGAAGGCTCTCGCGCCGATGGTCTTGAGCGCCGGGCCAAACTCGGCAGCGGTCAGCTTCGCGCACTTGTTAAAGGCGTATTCGCCGATACTGATGAGGTTTGCACCGAAGGTGACGCTGGTCAAGGATGCACAGGTGTCAAAGGCGTTGTTGCCGATGGTCTCGATGCTGTCCGGCAGCTCGACTTTGGTAAGCGCGCATTTGTAGAAGGCATAATCGCCGATATTCTTCAGCGTAGACGGGAATGTGACGGAGGTCAGCTTCGTCATGTTGTAGAACACGCCGCTGCCAATGGTCTCGACACCCTCCGGGACGGTGAAGCTCGTTCCCGAGAAGCTCGGCGCAAGCATAACAAGCGCCTTGCCGTCTGCGGTGTAGAGTGCGCCGGTCTCATCGGTCTTAACGTTCGCGCCTTCCTCAATGACAAAGCCCTTGAAGGCCTTGCAGTTGGAAAGCGGTGTCAGACCGACGGACAGGGTCTCGGCACTGTAGGTCGCCGGGAAAATGATGCTTTCCAGTGCGGAGCAGTTGCCGAAGGCATTCTTGCCGATGAAGGATACACGGTCGGGGACGGCGAAGGTCTTGAGCGCCGTGCAGTTCTTGAGCATTTCTTCGCCGATCGTCGTCAGGTTCGGAGCGGTGAAGCTCGTAAGCGCGAGATCATAGCTGAAGGTGGACTTGCCGAATTCGGGGTTGCCCAGAACGGTAACGCTCTCCAGAACGTCGGCATAAGCGAAAGCGTTGTCGCCCAGATAGGTAACGCTTGCGGGGATGGTAATGCTGATCGCCGAATCCATATGCTGGAAGCATGCCCGGCCAATGCTGGTAACATTCTTCAGATCGGGCAGATCAATCAGGGATTTGGCATTCATGAAGCACTGCTTCGGCAGCTCGGTCAGTCCGGCGGACAGGGTGATTCTCAGCACGCCGTCGCAGCCGTTGAACTGTCCGCCGGTTGCGGCGTCGAGCGTCGTAACGCTGTCGGCCATGGTGATGGAGGTGAGCTTCTTACAGCCGTAGAACGCATCGCCCATGATGGTAGTCACGCCGTCGGGAATCACCAGGTCGCCCTCCAGCGCATTGCAGCCATAGAAAGCGCGGTAGTTGATTACCGTCAAGCCATTCGGGATGACGCCCTTTTCGTCCAGGCCGAACGAGGTCAGGAGCTTACAATTCTGGAAGGCGCTCTCGCCGATGACGTCCATCGTCTCAGGCAGGCGAACGGTCTTGAGGTTCGTGCAGTTGAAGAATGCCTTGACGCCGATTTCCTTCAGGCTGTCCGGGCAAATAACGTTCTGCACATACTTGTTGCCGGTAAAAGCACTGTCGGCAATCACGCGGATACCGTCGGGAATCACGACGTCGGCATCCGTACCGGAATACTTGCGCAGCACATCGCCGTCAATGTCGAACGTGCCGCCTTCGGCGCCCTTCGTGACCACGACGGTCAGCTCGGCATAGGCGTCGGGATTGTTCTTCGCGCGGGCGGTGACGATTGTCTCGCCGGGGCCGACGGCGGTGAGCTTCGCATACTGCGTCACATAAGGCTCGGTACCGTTCGGCTCAACGGTAACAATGGATTCGTCCGCCGAGCTCCATTCAAGCTCCAGATCGGTCGCATTGAACGGACTATAAGCATACAGTCGCGTATTGGTGTTGACCTCACCGACGATCATGCTAACCTTCAGGTAGTTGAGACGGAAAGCACTCATCGGAACAGCCGGGCCGACCTCGGTGGTAACGGTGATATCGCAGGTCGCCGTCACTTCCGGATCGGACACGGAGGTCACAGTAACGGTCGCAGTGCCGGTCGCCTTCGCGGAGACAAGGCCGTCACGGACAACAACGATGTCTTCATCGGAGGACGTCCACTCAAGGAGCTGGTTGGTGGCATCGTCCGGCTCGACGGTGGCGTCAAGCTGGAAGTAGCCGTTGATGGGCAGAGTTTTTTCGGTTTCGTTCAGGGTGATTCGGGTAACGGACTTCTTCGGAAGCGTCACGCGATAGGCAGTCTCGTTCATCGCATAGTCGTATGCAAGAACATAGAAGCAGCCTTCGGTAAAGCTCTTGTAGTAGTCGGTCACATCGAAGGTGTAGGTGTAAGGCTCATAAGCGCCGGGAGAGGTGCCGTCGTCCTTCACCGCGGGGATAATGCCGCCGTAATAGTTGCTGCCGGGCTTAATTTCCTTTTTGCCGGAGCTGGCGTTCATCTTCCACTCCGCAGAGTAGAGCGTCGCGCCTGCAAGAGCAAAGTTATCGGCGATCACCACATCGACATACATTCTGCCGTCCTCGCCGCGATAGAGCGCCAGATTCTCGCGATCGACGATATAAGGCATCTCGCAGTCGGAGGTAAAGCGGAAGGAGTAACGGTTGTTCACGTTGTCGGACGAGTCGTAGCCGTCAACATACAACGTGGCATCGTATACCATGTGGGTGTTGTTCGGGATCAGGCCAATGCTGGAGCTGCCGGTCAGAGGCGGCCAGATCTCGCCGATCAGGCCGGCGCGAACCTGTCCGGTCGAAGCGTTATACATCGCCTTACGGACATTCAACTCGTTCCACTGGGCGTAGATCTCACCGGTGTCCTCGTCGCGGATGACGACATCGGCGTTCTTTGCGCCGCGAAGCATACCGGCCTGGAGATAATAGAGGTTGCTGATACCGTTGCCGCCGCCAAGGTCAAGGCTGATATGATCGGCGGAAACAGCGGGCGCATCGTAGCCCTCGGGGATGACAAAGGGATAGGTGCCGAGGCGGAAGATGTACATCATCGCATAGATGCCGCTCGGCGCGGTTGCAAACATCTTCACATCCTTGCCGTTGTAAATATCGGCATCCTCAAGAATCGGAGCCTTACCCCAGTCTCCGTAGAAGCCGAGGAACGGAATGGACAGTGAGGGATCGTCCTGCGCCGTCAGCTCCACAAAGCCCTCGACATAAATGCCGTTCGGGAACTGCTCCAGATAAGCACGGTCGGAATCGCTGAGCTTGACGGTCACGGTGATTCCGGTCTCGCCGTTTGCAGGAACGGTCACGGTCTTGCCGTCGAGTCGGCCGCCGGAGACACGGATCGTCTCGGACTCGGGCGACAGGGAGTGCCCAGCCTGGACGATATACAGCGCATCGTCGCCGGTGGTTTCGGTCTGGACGATGGTGTTGATCTCGTAGCTCAGCTCAGCGCCGGTCAAATTCTTAACCACGAAGCGCAGCGTGTAAACGCCGGTCTTCTGTGCGTCGTCGCCCAGCTCGATCTTGGTTTTGTCAACACCGCGGACATAGAGATACGCAGGTGTGGCAACCGCATCGGCCAAAGAGGACATACCCGCGCCCTGCTTACGCGGAGAATAGGCAACGCCGTATTCGTCATAGAGAATATTGGCGGTGCTCATAAGCAGGCGGTTGACGAGAAGCTGCTTTTCCACGGCGGTCATCGTCGGGTACAGCTTGTTGACATATTGCAGGCAGGCCGCAGCCGTACCGGCCATATACGGAGACGCCATTGAGGTGCCGCTCATCAGTCCGTACTGGCCGAAGGGCAGCGTGGAGTAGATATCGCCGCCGGGGGCGGTGATCTCGGGCTTCAGCTCCAGCGAGGGCAGCGGGCCCCAGGAGGAGAAGTCGCTCATCGAGACGATGCCCGCCTCATTCGCCGACAGAACAACGGACTTGTCCTGCTGTTCGGCCATCATCGCACCGGCGGAGCGGCTGACGAAGGCGGACGGGATGCGGTAGTCGGTAATCGCCATGTTGATGGGATAACCGTCTACATTGTTATACACGATGCAACCGACGGCGCCTGCCTCGGCGGCATTGATCTGCTTGAGCTCAAAGGAGAGGCCGCCGCGCTTGACCACGGCGATCTTACCCGTGACGTCGATCCCTTCGTAGTCGGACGCCTCACCTGCGCCGGGGATCATCACATACTCGATCTTCCGCTCGGAATCGGTGCCGAGCAGCAGCTTGTAGAAGTCCTGATTTGCCGCATCGGTGTAGGCGACATGGTTCGTGCCCACACGGAAGGTCTTGGTTTCGGAAGCATTGACGGAGGCAACGGACAGCGCCGCGGGATAGGACGAAGCGGAGCTGATGATGCCGGTGTCGGGGTCGGAGGTGGAAGCAAAGTCGCCTGCATTGCCGCCGCGCGAGGAGGAGTAGGCGTTGCCGGCGGAGCAGTTGAGCAGGATACCCGCAGCCTTCACGGTGTCATAATACTTTGCCACCAGCGTGCCTGCCTGTTCCGCAGCGAAGCCGCCGCCGGAGCCGAGAGACATATTGATGACATCGACGCCAAGCAGCAGCGCGTCGTTCAGCGCGGCAAGGATGGTGTCGGTGGAGGCGCCGGAGGACTTATCGGAGAAGACCTTGAAGATGGCGAGCTGTGCCTCGGAAGCCTGGCCCTTAAAGGTCACATTGCCGTCACCGTCGACGGTCTTGCCGGCCGCGATACCGGCAACGTGCGTGCCGTGATCGTTGCCGTACTTCTCCACGGCGTCCTGCGTGGGAATGACGTCGGTATCGACATCCGCATAGTCAAACGCAAAGGGAACCTTGGCGCTCTTATACAGATCGTCAGCGGTCAGAAGCACCAGCTCCGTCTTGCTGTTCTTCTGTGCATACCACAGAGCCGCATAGCTGTAGGCCGAAACGTTGTACTTGGTCACGCCGTTTTCTTCATACGGCTCAACCTTATACAGCAGCTTTTCCAGCGCGGACTTGCGGAGCTTCTGGAGCATCGGCGCATTGGCAAAAGCCTCATGCTGCCAGTCCAGGCCGGTATCGATGATACCGACAAGCATACCGGCGCCCTGATAAGGCGTATCATTTGCGAAGTCGGCAATCTCGGCGCCGCTGAGCGCGGAACCAAGCGTCGCCTCTCCCATGACGGCGGGATAGTACACATCGCACATCACAACGCTTGAGACGCCGTCGATCTGACGGATCTCGTCCAATGTCCCGTAGGGGACCTCGGCGGAGAAGCCCGCGAGCAGCGCGGCATAGCTGAAGGTGTATTTACCCTCGATGCCCTTGCTCTGCATCGTCTCCTTGACGCTGCTCTGCATGGCTGCAATCTTCTCGAGCTGGGCGATTGCGGCCTTGCTTTGCTGGAACTCCAGCATGGTCAAGTTCTTGTCGGTCTGGTCGCGAAGGTCGATCAGACTCTCGGTCTCCAGCGTGACGATGACCTTGACGATCTCGTCGTTTGCGGGAGTCTCGGAGCGCGATACGACATTCGGATCCATGTTCTCTTCAAAGAAGGCCAGACGTTCGGCCAACGTCAGAGAATCGGTCACGTCCGTGAGCTTCAGCGGATACCGCTCTTCGGAATTTCCGGTCGACGTATCGACCGCGAGGATTCCGGCGGGCAGAATGCCGAGGCACAGTGCGACCACGAGCAGCACGGCGATCAGCCGCGACAGCCCTTTGCGCGTTTCTTTCATTCGGTTCTTCCTCCTCAATTTTTAACCGATAACAGCGCACGAAGCACTGTTAAAAGTTTGTATAATTATAGCATCACTGTTTCCGAATTGCAAGAACTTTGTTAATGTTTCGTGAAAATTTTTTCATTGTAGAGGTTATGTAAATTTGTGAGCTCTGCAAAGCGGCATCTCACTGTCACGGCTCGAGTCTGGTAATTCAAAAGAATTTCCGTATAAAGCCGTTTGTACTGTATGCACAAACGAAAACGATTTTCCTCGCCGTCTCTCGGCAATTCTATATTCTCATTTCCGTCTTCTCCCACGAAACAGCCAAATTGTGCCGCTTTTCCCCGTTCCTACAGGGAGGTCGGTATTTCTCCGGAGTGTTTCATTCGTAATTCGAATGATAAGAAAATTCCGTCCGGTTTAGATTGGCTCTCGCGGGGCCGAATTTTATGCATATTTATTCATTATATTCACACCCACCGCATCGGCGCATCTCCGGCGGAAAAATCCGTTGACATACCGCCGCCTTTCGTGTAAAATACCACTTACAGTCAGAAATGTCGAACCGTCGGGGTTTCCGACGAAGCGGGAGGTCTTATGAAGGAAGCGAAGGAAAAGCTGCGCTATTCCACACTGTTCTGGCTCTTTTTTATCGGAAGTCTTGCCGGATTTCTGATGGAGGGCGTATGGCGGATCTTCACGATCGGCCATTGGGAAAACCACTCCGCCGTCGTATGGGGACCATTCTGTATCGTCTACGGCTTCGGTGCGGTAGCCATGTATCTTGTAGCGTTTTTCTCCGAGAAAAAGCGCCTGTGGCTGCAATTCCTGATCTATGCGGCCGCCGGAATGGCCGTGGAATACCTGGCAAGCTACTTTCAGGAGCTGTTTTTCGGTTCGCGCTCCTGGGACTACAGCGATGATTTTCTGAACATCAACGGACGCGTCAGCGTAGGTATGGGCGGCATCTGGGGGCTGTGCGGTCTGGCTTTTGTCAAGCTGCTGTATCCCCTGCTCAAGCGCATCGACGAACATCTGCACGGCGGCGTCTTTGCGCGTGTGAGCTGCATTGTCCTCTCGGCCTTTATGGCGGCGAATCTGCTCGTCACCTCGGCGGCCATCCTTCGCTGGAAGAATCGCCTGGAGGGGCAGCCGCCGAAATACGCCGTCAGCCGCTACCTCGACCGGCATTACGGCAACGAAAAAATGTCCGAGATTTTCAATAACATGGTATTCGCCGAGCCGGAGGAATGAGGTTCTCTGCCCGCCGACGGCCTCTAAGCAGCAAAAGAACAGCTCCCGGAAGTTCCGTTCCGGGAGCTGTTGTTTTTCATTGATACGACGGTTCGGCTTGAAATGCGCGCTGTCCCGTAGCACAGGAAATTGCGCCAGGGAATCCTCTGATTGCCTACCGATTTTTCGGAAGCATCTTTGTCAGGATCAGCGTATAGGCAACCGTAACGACAATCAGAACAGCGAGATGGAGCAGGTGCATTTCCGTGGTAAGGTTTGTATCATTGGCAAAGGTGCCGAGCGTGTTAATCGCAGAATGGACGAGAATGCACGGAATCAGACTCCCGCCACGATAAAAGATTGTAACCAGCAGGAAACCGACCGCAACCGCAAAGACGATTTGGCACAGGTTGTTCACCAAATCCATGCCGCTTCCGTTGAACAGGTTGATGATATGTCCGATGCCGAAGGTCACGCTGGAGATGATGATTGCAGATTTCATATTGTTTTTTGCAATGGCCGTAAACAGGAGTCCCCGGAAGATCACTTCCTCCAAAAAGCCGACGCAGAGCATACAGGTAATACGACAGACCGTTTCAATCGGTGAATAATTGAGGGCGACACCGTTCCAGAGGTTGCCCGACGCCAGAATGACAAGCGGCACATAGTAAAGCAGCCGCCATGCCGGAACGGGCGATTTACAAAGCCCATACTTTTTCAGCAAGTTGTTCTTTCGGATGAAGGCAAGCAGAACGAACGTCTGCACAATACAAAAAGCAGCGCTCACGGAATACTCAATGTCTATGAGCCTGTTCAGCGGATTCGCCAGCGATTGCAGAACGCAATAAACCACGATCCACATGATTGCAAATGTCAGCTCGTTTTTCTCATATATTTTCTTCATTTTATCTTCCCTCGCAATATGAAGTGCTTTTTCACTGTATTTCCTCCTGCGCGGCCAATATTGCGCCCCGATATGCCCGCTCCAACTGAGAATTGATAAGCTCCTCGTCGTATTTCAGCGAATTGTTGGCAATGATACTTGCGTACCCGTGGGCAAACAGAAAAACCGTCAGGAAAACCTTTTTTGTCTGTTCCATGCCAATTCCTAAAGCTCCCTGCATAGCCAAGAGGACAGGGCGAAGCTCCTCGGCGTCAATCAGCTCAAGCAAAGTCTTTCCGTTGAAATAATCCGACTGAAACAGGAAACGGAACAAATGCGGTTCTTCGATCGCAAAGCGGATATAATTCATTCCGATTCCGAGCGCCGCACCCTTTGGCGGTTTCTTCATATTCATCAGATATTCCGAATGGTAAAGATCCGCTTTCGCATAGACCGCCCGTTTCAGCTCGTCAATCGTCGCAAAATGATACATGACAGGCTGCGTGGAGCAATGCAGCCGCTCTGAAACAGTCCTTGCGTTAATGTTTTCTACGCCCACTTCGCGGGCGACCGCAAAGGCCGTATCAACAATCATCTCTCTTGTGACTTTTGCTTTTGCCGGCATACTCGCACCTCCATGTATAATCAGTGTTATTTATAATTTGAATTATATATCAAAAGGCAGGATTTGTCAAGACGCTTTGGTAAGGTCGGAATATAAAAACGCACCCACCCTCGCTTCTGAGGGTGGGTGCAGCCGTTCATCTGCGGCAGGACTGCAATTATTTCTTTTTCACCGGGCAGCAGACCTCGGTGACAAATTCATCGGGATTGCGTGTTTCGTGAGGGCTGATATGATAGATGTTAAAGGTCAATCCGGTTGGTTCATACCCGTTCGCATCGACCCACGCGGCAATTGCGGCATAGACCTCGTTAATCAGGTGATAACCGCCCTTGAAGATGCAGCTTGCCACGGTGACCTCCGGCAGTGTCATAAATTTCACGTGCTCGGTGTCGGGATAGCTTCCCCTGACGGTTTTCCACGCCATTACCTCAACGTCCTTCTCCTTGTACTCCCCGTCGAGGAAAGTGACGGCACAGAGGCAGGGATCGTCCTCGATGATCTTCATGTGTGCAGTTTCGGACACCAAGGTACTCCACACCGTGCCCTCGTCCTCATAGCACGGAATGGTCATATGTACGGTCGCTGCATAGCGTGTCGGAATGGTTTTGATGGTAACATTATAATTCATGCTTTCTTCCTTTCTCAGCCTCTTTCGGGCTGCGTCCAGAAGCGTCAGCTTATATGCCGTATCCTGCGAGAGCTGCTTCAGCTCCCGTTCCCTGACCGCGAAAAAACCGTCCAGTTTTTCCTTGTCATCATAGATATCAAGGATTTTTACGATATCTGCAAGTGAAAAGCCCATATCCTTCAGCGCCGTAATGCGGCAGACTGTCGGAAGTTGATCCTCTCTGTAATATCGGTAATCGGTGAATCGGTCGGTCTCGGCAGGCTTCAGAAGCCCGATCTCATCGTAATGACGAAGCATTCTGACGCTGACTCTGGACAACTTTGAAAAATCTCCTATTTTCAGCATGGCGGTACCTCCTGTTTGCTGTTATCTTTGAGCTCGCAGCGATTATAATGTCTGCCACTGTGTGAGAGTCAAGACCCTTCCGATTTTTTTACGCTCGCTTCGCAGATCCCGATTGGCGTTCGGTTAGATAAGACGAAGTCCGAGCAAGCCCGCTCATCCACTCGGCCGCTTCGGAACGTGATCGGAAAACGAGCTTGTCTACATCAGAATGCCTCTCAAAGAGGGATAGAACGACCGGACGGTTGTCCTTTGCGTAATTCTCAACCAGCTTCACCAATTCCGGGTCCAGCTCCTGTTCCGTCCACGGAATATCCGTGCGGTTTTTTCCGACACGCTCCCCAATCCCGTTCATACACACGTCAAGGCCGTAATCAAGAAAGATTGCCGTATCGCACGATTGAAATCGCACTTCATACGTTCTGCTGTAATCTCCGTCAATAATCCATCTGTCCGACAGAAGCATTTCATCCAGCTTTTGGTCAAATTCCTTTCTTGAAATATGCGATCCGTCCGGCCTCCACCAAATTTGATCCAGATGGAATAGAGGCAGTCCCGTGATGTCCCGGAGCCTCTTTGAAATTGTACTCTTGCCACTTCCCGGGCACCCAAGTACAATGATTTTTTGACCAAGTTTCATATTTCTTCAATCCTAACCTGTTGATACTTTATTGCCTCATGAGCACTTCCATTTCTCAATCTTCATGATGCATTTTGCGTGAGATATGAACACCGCAAAATGCAGGCAAATACAAATGAAAAACCACTTGCAAAAGCAAGTGGTTTTGGCAGGGGCACAAGGACTTGAACCCTGAGCCTACGGTTTTGGAGACCGCCGCTCTACCAATTGAGCTATACCCCTATATTCTCTGCAAGGCATCTTTGAGAACTGGTGGGCCTTCGGGGACTCGAACCCGGGACCGTCCGGTTATGAGCCGGATGCTCTAACCAACTGAGCTAAAGGCCCATATCCGCATCTCTCGCCGTCGCTGGGCTATTATATCAGAACGGCGCGCAAAATGCAAGCATTTTTTTCAATTTCAGAGAAGTTTTCGTTCGACGCCGAGAATCCCCCGCTTGATTGGCCGATCCGCCGCACGGAAAACCGGTGAACCGCACCACTCAACGAGCTTGCAGGAACGAAAAAAATCCACTGCAGTCTCATAAAAACCGCAGTGGATTCTTGGTCGGAGTGTAATTATAGGATTTCAGAAAACACAGATATATCAACGGTTTGCTGGCAGTCGGCAAGAGGTATTTATTCTAAAAATTCAAAATGACGAGAACAACGCCGCTCAACAGGACAACGGGCGGCGTTTTCATATATAACACCACGAAGGGAGGTCACTTCCACCCGGCCAGTCTGCGAACTGGCTTTTTTCATGCCACGAAAAGGAGGTTTACAAATGGCAGATGATAAGAAAAACATTCCCGAGGCAGCCCCGCCCGCCGAGGCTTCCGCTCCTGCGGTAGAAAATGCCGCTGTGCCGGAGCATCCCGTTCCCGAGCCTGTGCTGACCGACGCAGAGGCGGTCATGCTGGAGCATGAGGGGCAGGCGGCGCTCTTTGAAATGGGCG
>CAKUDE010000042.1 GCA_934645175.1 uncultured Oscillospiraceae bacterium | reverse complement strand
CAGACAGCAAGCCCTTTCGGTTGCTTGAACAATTTTTGCTTCAAAATATTGTCTAACTTTTTGGGGTCACTTCACTTTTGGTTATTCCGGCTGAGCCTTCTTCAGTTTTTTCAGCAGCGCCTTGCAGCCTGCCTCGATCTGAATTTCCGCGGTATCAAAGTCACGGGTATACCACGGGTCGGCAATTTCGCGCGGCGCTTCCGTCCAATCCAGCAGCATGGACATTTTGCCCTCCGGGTCGCCGCCGCAGATTTCCTTCATCCCCTCAATGTTGGACGAATCCATGCCGATCAGGTAGTCAAAGCGGTCGTAATCCTCGCGAGTGAGCTGGCGCGCCGTTTTCTTGGAACAGTCGGCGCCGCGCTTCCAGATGCGGGTATAGACCGGCGCATAGACGCGGTTGCCGACCTCGTCGTCCGTGACTGCGGCCGACTCGATATAGAACTGATCCAGGCAGCCCGCGTCCGTCGCAAAACGTTTCATAAAAAACTCCGCCATCGGGCTGCGGCAGATATTACCTGCGCAAACAAATAAAATCTTAGTCATGTTGTACCTCCACTACGGTCAATACACCGTTATTTACTGTAAAACGCACCGTATTCCCGGCAAAACGCAGCGCGTAGACGCGTCCGTCGGCATGGTAGTGCGGTCTTGGGTCATTGGCCAGGATTCCGCGCAGCGCTTCGCGCTGCGTCTCGGGAACGGACGAAAGGCAGCCGTCGGGAATCCGCACCGTAAGCGTTTCCGGCGCCCCGGCAGCAAAGCCGCCCGAAGCCTCCGGATATGCATCCGCATAGGGAAGATAGGGCTTGATGTCAAAAATCGGCGTACCGTCCATCAGGTCGGCACCCGCAATATCCAGCACCGTGCCGCTGTCCGCCGTGCGGCGCAGGTCGAGCAGGCGCACACAGGAAAGCCCTATGGGGTTCGGCCGGAAGGGCGAGCGCGTGGCAAAAACGCCCATGCGCACATTGCCGCCCAGCCTGGGCGGGCGAACGGTCGGCGACCAGTCCTCACGCACGGCCTCGGAAAATTTCCAGATCAGCCAGAGGTGCGAAAAGCCTTCCATGCCGCGCAGCGCGTCGGGATTGCGGTATTCCGGCGCAAAAACGACCGTCCCGTGCAGCGCCTCGACCAGCCCGCTCTGGCGCGGGATGCCGAATTTCTCGGGAAGCGCACCATGGTAGTGCGCAATCTCTTTCAACGCAAACTCGCTCATAGCTGCGAAAATACCTCGCCGAGCGGCGCGTGCAGCACCAGATCGGCCTCATCGTCATAGGGCGTTTCATCGCGGTTGATCAGCGCAAGACGGCGCCCCCGGTAATAGCCGAGCAGGCCCGCAGCGGGATAGACCGTCAGGCTCGTGCCTCCGACGATCAGGAGATCCGCCGCACGAATGGCTGAAATTGCACCTTCGACGGTCCTGTCATCCAGAGACTCCTCATAGAGCACAACGTCCGGCTTAACAATACCGCCGCACTCGCAGTACGGTATGTCCTTCGCATCGCGGATATACTCCGCCGGGTAGAAACGGCGGCAGCGCACGCAATAGTTTCGCAGCACACTGCCGTGCAGCTCGTAGACGCGGCGGCTGCCCGCCTTTTGGTGCAGCCCGTCAATATTCTGCGTCACGACAGCGGCCAGCCGCCCCTCCTGCTCCCAGCGCGCAAGCGTGCGGTGCGTAAGATTGGGCTCCGCGCCGAGCGGAAGCATTTTCTCACGGTAGAAGCGGTAGAAATACGAAGGGTTTCGCAGGAAAAAGCTGTGGCTGAGGATCGTCTCGGGCGGATAGGCAAATTTCTGATGGTACAGGCCGTCCACACTGCGAAAGTCCGGAATACCGCTCTCGGTAGAAACGCCCGCGCCGCCGAAAAAGACGGCGCTGCGCGCTTCATTGACCCACTGTCGCAGCGTTTCGATTGCGGAATTCATCGTCCTGCTCCTCCATTTCTGCAAGGAATTTCTTCTCTGCCTTCGTTCGATTCGGAAGCGTCAGCGCACGGAACAGATCCGGTCTGCGGTGAAAGGTGCGCAAAATGGACTGCTGTCTGCGCCAACGGGCAACTCTTGCATGGTCGCCGGAGAGCAGAATCGACGGCACCTCGCGTCCGTGCCATACCGCCGGACGGCTGTACTGCGGGTATTCCAGCAGTCCCGCCCAGTGGCTCTCGTCCTCAAAGCACTCCGCATCGGACAAAACGCCCGGAACCAGACGGCACACGGCATCCGCCACGGCCATGGCGGGGATCTCACCGCCGGTGAGCACATAGTCGCCTACGGACAGCTCCTCATCGACGCACTCGTCGATAAAACGCTGGTCAATCCCCTCGTAGTGCCCACAGACCAGAATAATGTTTTCCATCTGCGCCAGCCGACGCGCATCCTGCTGGCGGAATACATGCCCGCAGGGACTCATGTAGATGGTATGCACCGGCCCGCCCGCCTCGTCGCAGGCATGGCACCACGCGCGGTACAAAGGGTCGGCCGTCATGACCGCTCCGCGCCCGCCGCCATAGGGGTAATCATCCACCTGATTCTGGCGGTTGGCCGTGTAATCGCGGATCTGGTGCGTCTCAATACGGATCAGGTCGCGCTCCTGGGCGCGGCCGAGGATCGATTCGCTCAAAACATCGCCCACCGTGTCCGGAAACAGGGTCAGAATGTCAATACGCATCGGTTTCCATCCCTTCGATCACACAGACGCGCACGGTGCGTGCAGCAATATCGATTTCCTTTACAAACTGCTTCACGGAGGGGATCAGGTAGCTTTTTTCGCCCTTAACGACATAGACCTCGCTCGCAGGCAGGCACAGAACATCGGCGATAGTACCCAGCTCGCCGCGCGTTTCGTCGAGTACGCGGCAGCCGAGCAGATCGGCGATAAACACACGCCCCTCGGGAAGCTGCGCCCGGCTGCGGTCAATACACACCTTCCGCCCGCGCAGCGGCAGGACGGCCTCCGGGGTGTCAATCCCCCTGAGCTTGGCCAGTACACAGGTTTTATGCACCCGCGCGGTCTCAACGGCGTAAGCCCGCCCGTCAATGAAAAGCTCGTCAAAATCCAGAAGGAACTCCGGTCCGTCCGCCCACGGCAGAATCTTTACTTCACCGTGGATTCCATGGCTTGCCACGATCTCGCCCGCTTCCAACAGCGCGCGCGGCAGCTCAGAGCTTGTCATAGGCCTTCTCCAGGAAACGTTCGGACTTGATAATGACCCGCTCATGCGTTGCGCGGCCGATTTCACCGGCCTCGTCGTAGGCGACGATCTCGAAGCGGAGCTTACGGCCCTCTGCGGCGACAAGCGTGGACTCGGCGCGCACCTGCATCCCGACGGGCGTGGCTGCGGAATGGGTAAGCTGAAGCGATACGCCGACAGAGCTTTCGCCCTCGGCCAGATACGGCGCGACGGATTCGCAGGCGGCGCCCTCCATCAGTGCAACCATGCACGGAGTCGCATAGACCAGAAGGTCGCCCGACCCGACAGCCTGCGCGGTATCCTCTTTTTCGACAAGGGACTCGGCATGTCCCTGAATTCCGATCTCGATCATGAAAAACGCTCCTTTCGGTTCGATGTATCTATCATAGCAAATTTCTCTCCCATGGTCAAGAAAAATAAGGTTGCACTTGATGAATGAAAATAGTATAATGGTGGTATCATTCTTTGCGAGGTGCGTAATGAACACTTACGATAAACTCAACATGACCATGCTCTGCGACTTTTACGAGCTGACCATGGGCAACGGTTATTTCCATTGCGGTAAGGACAAGCAGATCTGCTACTTTGATGTGTTCTACCGCAACATTCCCGACGGCGGCGGCTTTGCCATTGCCGCAGGCCTGGAGCAGGTGGTCGAGTATATCCGCGATCTGCACTTTTCCGAGGCCGACATCGAGTATCTGCGCGGCCGCGGCTGCTTCGGCGAGGACTTTCTCACCTATCTTCGCAATTTCCGCTTCACAGGTGACATTTATGCCGTCCCCGAAGGCACGCCCATCTTCCCGAAGGAACCGATCCTGACCGTTCGCGCACCTGCGATCGAAGCGCAGCTCGTTGAAACGTATATTTTACTCGTGCTTAACCACCAGAGTCTGATTGCCACGAAGGCCAACCGCGTTGTTCGCGCGGCGCAGGGTCGGACCGTTCTGGAGTTCGGCTCGCGCAGAGCGCAAGGTGCGCAAGGCGCCATTCTGGGTGCGCGCGCTGCCTATATCGGCGGCTGCGCCGGCACGGCCTGCACCATCTCCGACCAGCTCTACGGCGTCCCCGCCGGCGGCACAATGGCGCATTCCTGGGTACAGATGTTTGACAGCGAGCTGGAAGCCTTCAAAACCTACTGCAGGCTCTACCCCTCAAACGCCACGCTGCTTGTTGACACCTACAACACGCTCAAGAGCGGTGTACCGAACGCTATTCGCGCCTTTAACGAGGTTCTCAAGCCTCTTGGCATCACAAAGTGCGGCATCCGCCTGGACTCCGGCGACATGACCTATCTGACCAAGCGCGCGCGCAAAATGCTCGACGAGGCCGGCTGGACGGACTGCAAGATCTCCGTATCCAACTCGCTCGACGAATACATCATTCAGGACATTCTGGCACAGGGTGCGCAGATCGACCTGTTCGGTGTCGGAGAGCGGCTCATCACCGCCCGCTCCGAGCCGGTATTCGGAGGCGTATATAAGCTCGTGGCCGTGGAGCATCCGGACGGCACCGTCGAGCCGAAAATCAAAATCTCCGAAAATACCGGAAAGATCACCAACCCGCATTTCAAGAAGCTCTACCGCTTCTACGGTAACGATACCGGGAAGGCCATTGCAGACTACCTGTGCGTTTACGACGAAACGGTGGACGACTCCAAGGATCTGACGATTTTTGACCCCGAGGCAACCTGGAAGCGCAAGACGGTCTATAATTTTACCGCACGCGAGCTTCAGGTGCCGATTTTCCTTGGCGGAAAACAGGTCTATACGCTGCCCACGCTTGAGGAAATCCGCCGCTACTGCGCCGAACAGGTGGACGCGCTGTGGGACGAGGTCAAACGCTTCGACAACCCCCACGGCTACTACGTTGATCTGTCACAGAAGCTCTGGGATATCAAATACGCTCTGCTCTGCCGAAACGCCGGAGGGCAGGACAAGTGAAACGGCGCACAAAGGCGCTCGCCCTGAGCGGCGTGCTGGCGGCACTGGCAGTTGCACTGTTGTTTCTCGGCGGCGTGATCCCGCTGGCGGCGCTGGCGCTGCCGGTGCTGGCTTCGCTGACGCTCCTGCCGGTCTATATCGAATGCGGCGCAAAATGGGGGTTTTTGTGGTATGCGTCCGTCGCAATTCTCGGAATCCTGCTCACGCCGGAGAAGGAAGCGGCCATCCTGTTTGTTTTCTTCGGCTACTATCCCATCCTGCGCCGCTATTTCGGCCGCATCCGCGCCGCGGCGCTTCGGTGGTTCGTCAAGCTGATCTATCTCAACACCGCCGTCGCTGCGGCCTACGGTCTGATGATCTTCGTGTTCCGCATCGGAACGGTTGCCGACGATTTTGCCGCAGCGGAACGGTGGATGTTCCTTGCGCTGGCCGTGCTGGCAAACGTCTGCTTTGCGATCTATGACCTGCTTCTGGCGCGGCTGGAGATCTTCTACCATGTCCGCATCCGCCCGAAGCTGAAGCTGTAAAACTACCAAAACAACGGAGGAAACACCATGAAACGAGTATTTGCACTCTTGCTGGCCGCCCTGATGGTGCTGGCACTTTTCACCGCCTGTGCGCAGAACGATGCAACGCCGAAGAAGCTCTATCTGCGCGTCACACACGCCGACGGAAGCGCAAAGGAATTTCAGTTCACTACGACCGCCGATAACCTTGCCGACGCACTCATTGAGCAGAAGCTCGTGGAAAAACGCGCCAAGAAGGACGGCGTTTAC
This sequence comes from uncultured Oscillospiraceae bacterium, assembly GCA_934645175.1. GTDB lineage: Bacteria > Bacillota > Clostridia > Oscillospirales > Oscillospiraceae > JAZOXB01. Next base: position 9,077 of record CAKUDE010000042.1, on the reverse strand, counting down.
GATGTGGTGGACGGCGAAAAGGCAGATTGGAGCGACGGCGAGGCATGGTGGTGCTTTTCAAAGGCCGGCGTTGACCTGACGGTTGGACTCGAACAGCAGAAAATCGCCGACGGCGACCGCTATGAAGCCGTTTTTAAGCGCGGAATGTGACTTTTTAAGTGACGCCCGTTTCTGATTCATTCTGCTGAGTCCAAAAATGCAAAAATTTTTTGCATATTTTTGAGAAAAAATGCAAAAAAGGTATTTACAAACTCAAAAAAAGACGCTATACTTAGCAATAGGAAATGTCTCCGTGAAGGAAAGTATGCTACACCTTTCAGTCGGAATTCATGCACCTGTATATTTTTTCAGAAAGCTGGGATCACAATGCCGCAATTCGTACAGACCGAACAACAGAAGGAACTCGTCAACTCCATGGCAAAAGAGCTTTCGCTTTATCGCAAAAAGGCTCGTATGTCTCAGGGCGACCTTGCCGCTGCCATCGGTAAGAGCCGCCAGAAGATCTCCGAGATTGAGCGCGGCGCCGCGCCGCTCGGCTGGGACACCTACCTTGCGATCCTGCTTGTGCTCAATGCTTACGGTGCACTCGAGCCCAAGGGGCACGACATTGAGCGCCTTGCCGCAACCTCCAAGGTCGTCGGTACCCGTCTTGTTCTCTAAAAGTGCATAAAAAAGCGTGTCTGCCTGCGGCAGGCACGCTTTTTTGTCCTATGGCATTGCGGCAGCACGCCCGGCCAGCGGTCGGGATACCGCCTACACCACCGAAGGCACCGGCGTCGGGCGGGCCTTATCAAAGACCTCCTCCACGACGAAAAGGTCATCCAACATATCCGGATCCCACCACATCCGGTAGCCGTCGATATTCCGGCGGCCCTGGCGGACGTATTTGTCACGGATCTGTACCCAGTATTTCGTCGAATCGACATTGCAGAAGAAGCGATAGCCCGCTGCATAGAGCGCGTCAAACTTCTCGCCCTGATATCTGCCTACGCCGGCAATATCGCTGCCGTAAGGATAAATGAAAATATCGCTGTCACCGACGATGGGCTGCACCTGATCCTCCCACTTCTGAATGTCTGTCTTCACGGCGTCTTCGGAAATGCTTCCGTAAGCCGGATGCCCAAAGCTGTGGCTGGCAATTTCCCAGCCCTCGTCGCGAAGCTGCTGCGCAACGCGTTTGGCCTGCGCAACCTCCTGCTCGTAGCGCTCCTGTCCGAGCGTCTCCTTGTACTTCGGATGCGTGCGGTAGCCAAAGACACCTTCATAACCCGTTACGGCAATGATGGCGCGGGCGCCACGATAGGAAAAATCCGGATGCTGCTGAATAAAGCGCTCAAGGATCGGCACCAGATCGTAATCACCGTAGACCGTCTGCCCGCCCGCCGTAACATACTCGCAGGTGAGCCTGCCGTCCTGCCCGATCACGATTTTATTGGCAAAGCCGTCGCCGCGCGCGTCAGCCTGCCCGTCTCCGTCGCCGTCGATCATGTATTCATAGTAGTTAACATCATCCTGTGAGATGATGATCGGCGTCTTTCCGGGCGGCAGATAAATATCGCCCTGTGCGTAGACCTCCTCACCGTCGGCATTGGTCGTCAGCTTGGCAATATCGTGGATCCGGACAAGCACGAAGCCGCGGTCGTAGAGAGATTGCAGGATCTTTTCAAACTCCGAAACGGTCGCCATATACTGGTTGTAGCCCGTGGAGCTGTAGTCGCCGTCGAAGCTGCGGTCGGTGTCCACGATCAGGCTGTGGAAGAAAATATGCGTAATCTGCGTGGTATCCGCCCAGCGGACAAGCTTATTGCGCTCCTTTTCCAGCCGTTCCTTGGCAGCGACAAGCAGATCATTGGTCTGCCAGTCGGAGCCGTACTCGGCAAGCTTGGCGACGGCGGCGTCATAGTCGTAGCCGACGGCAAGGAGGTCGGCCTCTGCGATCAGCTCCTGCGCCTTGAGATTGACGTCCTCCGTGGGCGGAGGCGTAGGTACGGGCTCGTCGTCGCCGCCGGTCGGGCGAGTCGTCGCAGATGTACCGGGCGAGAATGCGTGAATCGCAAGCACGGCCAAGCCGACAACACAGACAACCAGCATGACCAGGGTGGCAACAAACGGCAGATAGCGGCCTGCACCGCCCTTTTTCTTCTTTTTTCTGTTTTGCACAGGTCGCACCGGCTGCGATTTTCTCGGAACTTCACGCCGTGGCGGCTGCGGGTCTTCTGCGGACGTTTCACGGCTCTCGCGGAGAATCTGCTCAACGTCCCATTCCTGCTCCCATTCAGGCATTTGACTGCGGTTCTTCTCGTCGTTCATAAAAACACCTCTTTTTCTGTGACAAGCATTTCCTTCTAACTTACTTATATCAGACGGTCGAAACAAAAAAGGGTTTCAAATCTTTTTCCGCAACGGCCGTGCAGAGCACATATTCCCGCTGTGAGCGGCTCTCGAGCGAAAAGCCGCAGCAGCGCAGCGCTCCCTGTGACATGACCTGCACACTGCGCAGATCGCCCCGAATTCCCTCTCCCGTGCATTTCAGCACAGCCTCTTTCGCCGTCCAGAGTCTCAGAAAGCGCCGCGCATCAAAGTCTCCGTCGGGAAAGACATACTCCGACTCCTCCTCGCAGCAGACGCGGCGGGCGAGCTGCGCACGCATCGGGCGAAACGTCTCAATGTCCACTCCGACCGGGCGCTCCGCCACGGCGCAGACGACAAAATCGCCGGAGTGCGAAAGACTGAAGAAAGGACCGCCGACGACATAGGGTTTGCCGTTCGGTTCAAACGAAAACGGAATCGGCTGCTTTGCTCCGGCCTCGGCAAGCATTTGCTGCGCCAGCGCATAGGCGGCAATACTTCGCAGGCGATCGGCACTGCGGCGTATGGCGCCGATATGTGTACGCAGCGCATCGTCAAAGCTCAAAAGCCATCGATCCGTTTGCAGCGGCTCGAGCTGCTGCAGATCAAGTACGCGCAGCGTCATTGCGCAAACAGCGGCGCAAGCAGCAGCGCACCGCCGCACAGGCAAAGCAGCGCCAGCAGCGCCAGTCCGAAGTCGAAGCGTGGCGCAACGAATACACTGCACGCAAACAGCGCTAAGGCAACCGTTGACGCAAGCGCGCCGAACACCATGCGAGCAGTGCCGAGCTTGGTATTCTGCATAGATTTCACATCCTTTGGCTCCATTATATTTCCCCACGCAAGCAAAGTCAACCGCAGTTCGGTGACAATTCGGTTAAAAGATTGTAGCAATTACTGACAAAAATCGCCCGCCGGAAGCTGCCGGCAGGCGATTTTTAAAATGTCAGTCGAGAATATCAACGGTGACGCGCTTGCCGTCGCGTTGTGCAACGGCCTTGATGACGGTACGAATCTCTTTGGCAATTCTGCCCTGTTTGCCGATGACCTTGCCCATATCCTCCGGGGCAACGCGCAGCTCCAGAACAATGCCGTCGCCGTCTTCTCTCTGCGCAACCGTCACAGCATCAGGCTGGCTGACGAGGTTCTTCGCCACGTAGAGTAGGAGTTCCTGCATCGGTAGGCTCCTCTCGCTCAAAGGACGTTCGCCTTTTTGAGCAGCGCCTTGACGGTATCGGTGGGCTGAGCGCCGTTCTTGATCCACGCCTGAGCCTTCTCGGCATCCACGGTAACGGTAGCCGGGCTGGTCAGCGGATCGTAGGTTCCGATCTCTTCGATGCAGCGGCCGTCGCGGGGGCTGCGGGAATCGGCGACAACGATACGGTAGTAAGGGGCCTTCTTCGCGCCCATTCTTCTGAGTCTGATCTTGACCATTGGGATATTTCCTCCAGTTAAAATAAAAAATGTCGTTATGATCTATGGGTCTTTTCCCATCGATTTCAAATCACAGGCCGGGGAAGCCGCCGGGCAATCCACCCTTGCCGAAAAGCTTGTTCTTTTTTTTGCCGTTGAACTGCTTCATCATCTGCTGCATCTGTTCGAACTGTCGGAGCAGCCGGTTGATATCCTCGACCTTCTGACCGCAGCCGAGCGCAATACGGCGCTTGCGTGAGGAGTTGAGACAGGCGGGATTTTCGCGCTCATAGGGCGTCATGGAGCGCAGGATCGCCTCGGTACGGCTCAGTGCGTTCTCGTCCACAGCGACGTTCTTCATGGAACCCATACCGGGCAGCATTCCCAGAATATCCTGCATGGAGCCCATATTCTTGAGCTGCGAGAGCTGATCGTAGAAATCCGCGAGTGTGAATTTGTTCTGCCGCAGCCGCTGTTCCAGTTCCGCAGCTTTTTTCTGGTCGATGGCCTGCTCGGCCTTCTCGATCAGCGTGAGAACATCGCCCATGCCGAGAATCCGCGAAGCCATGCGCTCCGGGTGGAACGGCTCGATCATATCGAGCTTTTCGCCGGTGCCGATAAACTTGATCGGCTTACCGGTCACGGCCTTAACCGAAAGCGCCGCGCCGCCTCGTGCGTCGCCGTCGAGCTTGGTGAGCATCACGCCGTCGATGTCGAGCCATTCGTTGAATGACTGTGCGGCGTTCACCGCGTCCTGACCGGTCATGGCGTCAACCACGAGCAGGATTTCGCTCGGCCTGATCTCGGCCTTGATGGCCTTCAGCTCATTCATCAGCGCCTCATCGACGTGCAGGCGGCCGGCAGTATCCAGAAACACCATATCATTGCCATGCTGCTCGGCGTGGCGCACGGCAGCCTTGGCGATCTTGACAGGGTTTTCCTGCCCCATCTGGAACACGGGAATGCCGAGCTGCGCGCCGACGACCTCAAGCTGCTTAATGGCGGCGGGGCGGTAAATGTCGCAGGCGACAAGCAGCGGCCGCTTGCCCTGCTTCTTGAACAGGCCGGCAAGCTTGGCGCCGTTCGTCGTTTTGCCTGCACCCTGAAGTCCGACAAGCATCACAACCGTCGGCGGCTTGGGCGCGATGGTGATGCGCTGATTCTCACTGCCCATCAGGGCGATCAGCTCCTCATTGACGATCTTGACGATCATCTGCGCAGGGGTCAGACTCTCCAGCACGTCGCGGCCGACGCATCGCTCGGACACGCTCTTAATGAAATCCTTGACGACCTTATAGCTGACGTCGGCCTCCAGCAGCGCCAGACGAATCTCGCGCATTGCATCCTTGATATCGGACTCGGACAAGCGCCCCTTGCCGCGCAGCTTTTTGAATGCGGCGTTGAGCTTGGCGGTTAATCCTTCAAATGCCATAGTGTCACTCCTTTACGTCGGAAAGGGCGGACAGGATCTCCTCCGCGGCCATGCGGACGGATGCGTCCGGGTGCTGCCCAAGTCCGCGTGCAGCGCGGTCGATCCGCTCGGCCGCCTCGCGAAACCGCGCCTGCCGGGCAACGCAGCCCGCAGCACGTTCGCAGTCCAGCAGCAGCGCCTCCGCGCGGCCGATGGCGTCGTGTACGCCCTGACGGGAGATGCCCTCGCCCTCGGCGATCTCGGCAAGCGACAGATCCTGATTGTAATACAGGTCAAAGTAACTGCGCTGCTTCGGCGCAAGAAGCGCGCCGTAATAGTCGAAAAGCAGCGACATCCGATAGGCGTCGTGCTTCATAAGCGTTCTTCCTTTCGCGTTGCTCCGCCCATTATACACGCTGCACTCCCGTCTGTCAAGAGAAAAAACTTGACAGACAAGAATTTTTTCATTTCTTCTCCCGCCCGCGCATAGGCTTGACCGAGGTGAGGAATGTGAAACAAATTTTCCGGGACTATGCGCCGCTGGCCACGGCGTGCTTTGTGCTGCTCTGTCTGGTCACAGTGGCGCTGTTTCATCCGCTTGCGGCGGTCCCGACCGCATCATGGGGACTGAGCTTCCGCACGGAAGGGCAACCGCCTGCCGGCAACGCGGGCGTCGAGCAGCTTCGCGCGCTGGACGCGGCTTTCCTCGGCGACACATCCCAAAAGACAATCTATCTGACATTTGACGCGGGCTATGAAAACGGCTACACGGCGCAGATTCTCGATGTGCTGAAAAAGCATAACGTCCCGGCCGCGTTCTTCGTCGTCGGGCACTATGTCGAGCAAAATCCGGAGCTGGTGCGCAGAATGCGCGCCGAGGGTCATATCGTCGGCAATCACACGTTCCATCATTATGATATGTCGAAGCTGGCGGACCTGACGTCCTTCCGCACGGAGCTGGAATCGCTGGAAGCGGCATACTATAATGTTACCGGCGAGGCGCTGCCGAAGTATTACCGGCCGCCGCGCGGTGTCTATTCCGAGGAGAATCTGAAAATGGCGCAGCAGCTCGGCTATCGGACGGTTTTCTGGAGTCTTGCCTATGTGGACTGGCTGACCGATAAACAGCCGACGAAGGAACAGGCGTTTGCCAAGCTGCTGCCGCGGATCCACAACGGCGCGGTCGTGCTGCTGCACAGCACCTCGGCAACCAATGCGGAAATCCTGGATGAGCTTTTGACGCGCTGGGAGCAAATGGGCTACCGATTTGCCTCCGTTGACCGTCTGTTTTCCTGAAAATTTGCCGCAAAAACAGAAAATAATGGTTGACCTGCCCCCTTTTCTGTGGTAGAATAGCTCTACCTGTGAAAAAGGGGCTTTTTTTCTGCGCCCATTTTTCGCCTGCGGAGCACGCCCGGTAGTTTCGGCGTCGGCTAAATTTTCGATAGCCGCAGGAGCGCAGGGAGGCAAATGATTAAGGAGGTGCCGAACACTATGCGAGTTAAGATCACTCTCAGATGCACCGAGTGCAAGCAAAGAAACTACAACACGATGAAGAACAAGAAAAACGACCCCGACCGCCTGGAAATGAAGAAGTATTGCAGATTCTGCAGAAAGCACACGGTCCACAGCGAAACAAAGTAACGGAAAGGAGTTCCCAATGGCTGAAGTCAACAAGAAACCCAATATCTTTGTCCGTTTCGGCAGAGGGCTGTCCAAGTGGTTCCGTGAAATGAAAAGCGAGCTGAAGAAGGTCGTCTGGCCCTCGGGCAAGCAGCTTCTGAACAACACGATCGTCGTGCTCGTGGCCGTTCTGATTGTCGGCGTGATCGTTTGCACGTTCGACGTCGTTGCCGGTCTCGGTATCGATCTGCTCGGCAAGCTCTTCTGATCCGCCATGGCAGAGGCAGCAAAATGGTATGTTGTGCATACCTATTCCGGTTATGAAAACACCGTAAAAGCGACCATCGAAAAGACGGTCGAAACCCGCCAGCTTCAGGACATTATCCAGCAGGTCTCCATCCCCCTGGAAACCGTGACCGAGATCACGGACAAGGGTCCCAAGACCTATGACCGTAAGGTTTTCCCCGGCTATGTGCTGGTGAAGATGGTAATGACGGATGAGGCATGGTACATTATCCGCAACGTGCGCGGCGTGACGGGCTTCGTCACCTCCGGCAGCACAAAGCCGACTCCTCTGACCGAGGATGAGGTCTACCAGCTCGGCGTTGAAAAGCGCGAGGTCGTCGTCGGTTACGCCGAGGGCGACACGGTCGCCATTATCGACGGCCCGCTCAGCGGCTTCAACGGCACCGTAGAGCTGCTCGACATCGAAAAGAACAAAGTCCGCGTGACCGTTTCCATGTTCGGTCGCGAGACACCCGTCGAGCTGGAGCTCGATCAGGTCGAAGCAATCGCCGACTGATCGAACAACGTGGGAGGGGTTTTATCCCCCGCCAGAAATACGCGAAAGCGTATCACCACATTCTAATTGGAGGTGCTTATCATGGCACAAAAAATCACCGGTTATATCAGACTTCAGATTCCCGCTGCGAAGGCGACCGCTTCGCCCCCCGTCGGCCCGGCACTCGGCCAGCACGGCGTGAACATCGCACAGTTTATCCGCGAGTTCAACGAGCGCACCAAGGATCAGGCCGGCTTCAAGATTCCGGTCGTCATCACCGTTTATTCCGACCGCAGCTTCTCCTTCATCACCAAGACCCCTCCGACCCCGACCCTCATTCTCAAGGCAGTCGGCCAGGAGAAGGGCTCCGGCGTCCCCAACAAGACGAAGGTCGCCACCATCACCAAGGCTCAGGTTCGCGAGATCGCCGAGAAGAAGATGCCCGACCTCACCGCCGCTACCATTGAGGCGGCTATGAGCCAGGTTGCCGGCACCTGCCGCAGCATGGGCGTCACCGTTGTTGACTGACCGATCATCGTCGAGGACGTAGTCCTCAATATGTGGGAGGATTATTCCGCATTCACCACTTCAAGGAGGAAATAACATTGTTTAGAGGTAAAAAATATAAGGACAGCGCGAAGCAGATCGACCGCTCCGTGCAGTATGAAGTTGCCGACGCTCTGGCGCTCGTCGTCAAGACCGCCCCGGCGAAGTTTGACGAAACCGTCGAGATTCACATCAAGCTCGGCGTTGACTCCCGCCATGCGGATCAGCAGGTTCGCGGCGCCATCGTCCTGCCCAACGGCACCGGCAAGACCCGCAAGGTCCTCGTTTTCGCGAAGGACGCCAAGGTCGACGAGGCCAGGGAAGCCGGCGCGGACTATGTCGGCGGCATGGAGCTTGTCGAAAAGATCACCAAGGAAAACTGGTTTGACTTCGACGTCGTCGTCGCTTCGCCCGATATGATGGGTATCGTCGGCCGTCTCGGTAAGGTTCTCGGCCCGAAGGGTCTCATGCCCTCTCCCAAGGCCGGTACCGTCACCCCGAACGTCGCCGCTGCGGTTAAGGAGATCAAGGCCGGTAAGATCGAGTACCGTCTCGACAAGACCAACATCATCCACTGCCCGATCGGCAAGGTCAGCTTCGGTGCGGAAAAGCTCACCGAGAACATGAACACTCTGCTCGGCGCCGTCATCAAGGCAAAGCCCGCCGCGGCAAAGGGTCAGTATATCCGTTCCTGCGTCGTCGCCTCCACCATGGGCCCCGGCGTCAAGGTCAGCACCGCGAAGCTGTAATTTTACAGAGGCCGTGTTTCACACCCCCGAGAACCCTTTCGTTCTCGGGGGTTTTCATATGCGCCGCAGGATAACGTAAGACCCCCGCCGGGAATCCGGCGGGGGTGATTGCTTGATCGGGGGAATGCCCGCCGTCCGGCGGCCGGGCCGTGCTCGCCCGTCGGACGGACCTGCAAATGGGGAGCGGTCAAAATAAAGGGTTAGC
>CAKUDE010000041.1 GCA_934645175.1 uncultured Oscillospiraceae bacterium | reverse complement strand
CGCAGTAGAAAAACTCCTTCCACTGATCCGCCAATGTGCCGCCAAGGGCACCGATTCCTGCTTTAATAAGTCCCATGATACAGACTCCTTCCAAATCGTTTTTATATTTTTGCTTCGGGATGCGCCCGAAGATGGTTGCTTTTTGCGTTACCCTGCGCCGAGCACGCTCCAAGTATCACTGAGCGCATCGTAGGTGTAGATGAGATTATCACACACGCCGTAGAGGTGCTCCCGCACGAATTGGCCGTCGTCATGCTCCGTGCCGAGGGCAAAGATCCAGCAGGAGCGCCCGTCAATGATCTGGATCTGCCCGGTGTATTGCAGGGTCATGCCCAAACCCATGTAGTATTGCACCTCACTTGCCTCCGAGAGAAGCCCATAGGCGATGATGGCGTCACTGTCCGGTGCGTGGTTGTCTTCGGCATATAGGGAGAAATCATAGCAGCCCTCCGCCACAAGCCGCCCATCCGCGCCGGAGCGCATGGGAAACACGGAGAAGATCGTGTCACCGGTTCTGAACGAAACCACCGCATTGGCGTGAATATCGCTGACATTACAGCGCAGCAGGAAGCAGTCTGTGCCGCTGCCCTCATAAAGGGCATTATCCGTCTGCACATCGTATTCGCCGCTGTCATTGATCGCCGCACGGTAAACAGAGGCGCGGCACTCCTTTTCGGCAGTCACCACGGCGTACAGCTCCGTGCCGCCTGCGTCCACAAAGGGAGCATCCGCAAGAAAAGCGTATTTTTCCGCATACTGGCTGCTTTTCAAAAAGCTGCGCAGGTCGCTTTCCGCAGCATCTTCGGTCACAAAACCGAGAAAGGCCATGCCGGCCGGACACGCATTATCACGGATTTCTTTCTGCAAGGAAAGCAGCTTCGGATCGGTCTGCCCGGTGATCTTCGATGGCTTATCGGTGCTGCCGCCCGACGGCGTATTTGATGTGCCACCCGGCGTTGCCGCACAGCCGGAAAGTAAGGTAAGCGCCAGCGACAGCATGAGCGGCCACACCGCTATTTTTTTGAGGTTCATCCTGTCCGCTTCCTATTTGCTGATCTCATCCGGCCGATCAGCCGCCGAAGGCCGCCAGTGCGGCATCGGCACGGGCTTTCAGGTCGGAGCGGTCGCCGTAAACGGCAGCGTCCAGAGAGTCCATGGCTGCACCGACCTTGGTTTCCGCCGTATCCTCGCCCTTGGCGGCAGCGCTGACCGCAGAGGCAATGTCCTTGATGGCGTTTATTTGCCGTCTGCTGTTGTTCACGGAGTTGCCCAGGGTCTTTTGGATGCCGAATAGCTTGTTGAAATACTTCTCCACAGACTGGCACTCGGCGGAGCTGGCATAGGGCACACGGAAGTCAGACAGGCCGGAGATGTTGCGGAAGGCATAGTGGATGTAATACTCGGTTTTCTGCTTGCCGTCCACGGTCTTGGTTTCCTTTTCGGTTTCGTAGCACACCAGATCATCCAGCCGGAACACGCAGGCGTGCTCACTTTTGCCGAAATTCATGAATTTATAGCGGGTTTCCAGCAGCGCAGCAAGACCCAGGCTGGGCGCTACGATCAGGGGCTGGTAGTGCCGCTCCAGCTTTTCAGCCTTATCCTTTTCTTTCAGCCGGGGAACAAAAAGCTGCTCCCAAATCTTCGTTCCACGCTCTACCTGTGCCACATGGCACTGATACTCCGGCAGAGTTGCGTGAACAAAGTCAAAATACTTCGTCAGTGCCTTTTTGCAGCACTCCTTGCGGCAGAGGTAGTTACCGTCCGCCAGCTTCTGTGACTGGAACACATTGATGCTTGCCCCGCAGATCGCACAAGTATTTGCCATAATGTTTTCCTCCTTAAATGTGGGCGTTTACACCCCATGCGTATGGTTGACAGTCGTATGAGAAAGGATCGTATCCCTTCCGAAAAGCGGTCATGCGAAATGATCGCCTTTCGGAAAGGGGCTTTTGTAAGCCTCTTTCATGGCAAACGGGCGGTGGCGGAGGACTCCGTCACCGCCCGTTCTTATGGGTTGCTGAGTGAAGCCTTATTCGGCTTCGTTCTCTTTCCTTTTTTTAGCTGTAACGCCGAGCACTGTCAGGACGCCGCCGGTGATAAACAGTGCAGCCATCCAACCAAAGAGATTGCCGGTGTTACCGGTCTGCGGATTCTCTCCGCCGTCGGGGAGCTTGTCGATAACGGTGTTCTCGTTACGCTTTGCACCGCAGACGGAGCATTCCTCGTGCTTCAGTCCGGTTTCGGTCTTGGTAGCCTCTCGGTCGATCTTCCAAGCGAAGGTGTGAGCTGCGATGTCAGCCTTGTCGCCGCAATCGCACTCATGCCAATGGTTATCTGCGTCGGACTTCCATTCTGTGCCGTAAGCATGGGTGTGGCTGCTGCCCGTTGCAGGGATAGTTGCGGTTTCGAGCACCTTATGGCAAACGGTGCATTCCTTATGCTTAGCGCCGTTTGCGGTATCGGTCGCCGCAGTGTCGATGATCCAATCGCTCAGCGTATGAGCTGCCTTATCCTTTACGCTGTCTGCCGGATTGGGGCAATCGGTATCGGTGCATTCTTTCCAGTGGTTGGTATCATCGGACTTCCATTCTGTGCCGTAGGTGTGCGTATGGCCCGGCGCAGCGTCCTTATAGGTTGCTCTTACCTTGACATTCTCGCCGCCCATCGTGAAGGTAGTGGTTGCGCTGTTTACATCGGCAATGGTAATGTCGCCATAGATAACTTCCCACTTGTCGAACTGCTTGCCTGCCTCGGCAGGATCGGCAGTGATGGTAACCACAGTGCCTGTTGCTGCCTTGCTGATCTCGCTGCCTGCACCGACAGTTGCTTTACCGTTTGTTACGATAATGTCGTACTCGGAAATATCCTCAAACACGGCGTTGATTTCTACATCGCTGAACGGCATAGTAAAGGAAGCGTTTGTTGCACTTGTAGCATTGGTAATGGTCGTATTGCCGATTACAATCTCCCATTCCTTAAAGATCTTGCCTTCGGGAACGGTAGCGTTTAGCTTAACAACAGTGCCTTCTTTGGCCTTTGTAATCGTGCTGCCACTGAAAGAGGCTGTGCCGCCCGTTACAGTGATGCCAAATTCATAATCGGGATCTTTTTCAAACTCCGCATAGAGCTGTACATTTCCGCCGGGAATAGTGAAGGTGTTGCCGGTTATTGCCACTCTCTTAAATTGATTGTTGACATCATAATATTGCAACTCCAGAGAGCCGGATTTCATCTTATAACCTGCGTATGGCATTACGGTTACGGTAACCGCATCGCCCATCTGTCCTGCAACCTTATCGACGGCGATTATGCCGTTTCCGATTTGACCGCCCTTAACCGTATAGGTGTCTTTTTCCCACTTTGCGTAGTAGTTCTTATCTCCGGTTTCGCCCTGTTCATGACGGAGTACAGGATCGCCTGTGCAAGCACTGTTTGTGTACCAACCGACAAGCTTATAGCCCTCTTTCTTGACATCGGACATTGTGGGCATATCAAAGCCATAGTCAGTTACAGTATAGGTTGATCTGTAATAAATCTCATCGCCCCAAGAAGAGCCGGCCTTTACTCCGCCGTTTAGATTCCAGTTGATGTTATAGGTGTTCTTTGTGGTCTTAACGGTGATTTCGGCATAATTCGTGTTGGTGTTGCTGAAATCACTCGGCATGGTAAAGGTGTATTTGCCGTTGCCAAGATCGTTTAGAGTGATTTGGCCGCGTCCGCCTATTTTGGCGATTTTAACGGAATCAAGCGTATAGCCGTCCTTTACATTGACCTGAACAGTAACGGTTTCGCCGCCTGCAGCCGCAGTCTTATCCAAAGCGACCGTTGCACCCTTATCGGTGCGTCCTGCTGTATTGTCGATGCGAACTTTAATCGGGAACTCAGCGTCAGCGGAAACTTTCCACTTTGCAGTGAATGTCTTATTGCCGCTGTCATAGGTTGTAATCTTGTCATACGGGCCGTACCAAAGTCCATTTTCAACTTCGTACCAACCAAGGAAATCATATCCCGATTTTGTAACATTAGTCGGGAGCGTTACTTCGGAGCCCACTTCATATTCGCCTACGCCTGCAGCGCCGTTCCAAGAGCCGCCGTTCAAATCATAGCTGATACTGTAGGTAATCTTTTTGAATACAGGCTTAACAGTAGCACCTGCATTCGGCATTGTGAACTTAATGGTTTCAATCGTAGTGCTTCCCTCAGTGAGAGTAATATTGGAAGAAAGCTCCCAATGGTCGAACACATAGTTTTTCAAAGGAACAGGGTTTATTGTAACCTCAGAGCCTGCTTCCACTATGGCTGTTGCAGTGTGCTGAATCGAGCCGATTTCGGCACGCGCATATCCGCCGTTTTGAGAGATTCTTTCGCCATAGTCAAGCACCAAGTAGTTTTTTCTGCTAATGACAACCTTTTGGATTTCTACAGGGCCTTCGCCGGCTTGAATTGGCGGATTTTCTTCATAATCAAAATCCGGCATAACGAAATTATAACCGTCTTTATACGAGCTTGTAATATACGCTTCACAGTTGTCGCCGAGCAGCTTCGTATACATATCGTTGTCAAAATAGAACTGACTATACCAGTAGGTGATGCCGGTTTCCAAAGTACCGCCGTTAAGTGTAACCATCTTGGCAAGATTATTAAGGGCGTTTTCTTTTGCGCTGTCAGTCATAGTACGCATATAATAATTATCCACGCCAATGACTGGAACCCTTATGCTGCTGTCATCTGTCATACCGAAGTTACCGCCGTTAATCGTCAGTTTGACATGATCAAAGTTTTTCCACTCAAATGCCGAATTGATATAAAACACAGATGGAGTATAGTTTTCATAACTTCCAATAACTTCACGGTTATCCACTATATACAGATTGTAAAAATATTGGCTGCGCTGATCACCGCGGACACGCATAGTTCCGCCATTAGCAGTAACATTTCCGCACACCAAATTCACAATGCAGGTTTTTGTATAGGAGAACGAATTCTTTGCGATAATATTGCCGCCGTTAATTGTTAAATTTGCGGGATACCTGCCGGTGACCTCTCCGGTATGATCGCCGGTTATTTTACCTACAGTAAAGACAGCACTGTATGACTGGCGCTTTCTTGTACTGCAATCAATCGTTCCGGTTCCTTCTACCGTTAAATCTGCATTTTCATTAAGAAAAAACAAGCTTGACATACCGTCAATCTCGGAGTCAAATGGTATTCCGGATGAAGGAATTATTAAGTCGTGCGAAAGCACTAAATGTTTTGTGCCGTTAACAAGGATAGCCACATTTCCTGGTTTATCGGGGTCGACCGCCGGTGCAACAGCAGCTCCATCAACGATGTCAATATCTGTGAGCGAACCCAACTCCGGGTGCTCGACACGATAATTATAGTATTCACGGGTTATATAGGACAATTTATGAGTAATGTCCTGCGCGATTTCAACATAGTCGATGCTCGGATCTTTCATAGCTGCCTTGAGCTGTTCCCAAGTATAGACCATGTGATGGTCGCTTGCTGTTCCGCTGCCGGTTGCGTCCTCGGCAAATACCGTTGTCGGCACAAGCGTCAGCACCATGAGAAAGACGAGCAGCAGACTCAGCAGTCTGTTTGTTTTTTTCATTGTTCTGTTTCCTCCTTGATCCCATTCGGGATCGCTAAATTTTTCGCTGTGTATTTCATCTCTCTCCCGCAGCGAAAGCCGGGAGGATGTGTTTTTGCTTTGGCTTTGTAAAAGGGGAGCATAGTGTTCATCATCTCATAGGCAGCCTCCTTTACACGCTGTCGATTACCGAAGCGAAGTAGTTCTCGGACACCGAGCCGAACAGGAAGGCATCAATAAGACCTTCACGCTTTGCCTGCCGTACTTTTTCGGTCAGCTCTCCATCGCTTTCGTCATCCACAAAAAGAATGATCCGGCAGTTCTCCGTGCTGCGTTTTACCTTGTCACGGATCGTCATTCGTTCGGAAAACATCCAGGGTGAAAAAGCCTTGACCTCCATTAAAAGAACATCGGGCCGATGCGTTTTGCACCATTCGGGCGTAGCGTCCGGCGACTCGGAGATCACAACTTGGCAATCGTCCAATTCCTGCATCAGCATTCGTTCCATGTTGTGCGCATGGATACCGCTCTGAATGTCCAGAACGATCTTTTTCATCATTCATCACCGCCCTTTTCTAAGCACAACTATGATCTTACATATCCTATTGTACGGATTTTCCTGCATCTGTCACTGGCACTTGTGCCAGTAACAGAACGGAAATCCACCCTTTTTTCAAAAAAACCTGTTTTCAGGCGCAAAAAAATCCCCCTGGCTGCGTGAACCGGAGGGAAAATTTGTGGTTATTCGTCTTTCAGTGTGGTGACCATGAGCTTGTTTTCAATGGCGGTGGCGACCAGCGCCTCTCGGTTTTCAAAGCCGCCCTTGATGACCATATCATCCAGGTTCCATCGGACGCCGTTTTTGGAGATGCCCAGCTTATCGGCAATTTCCTGATAGGTAAAGCCCTTAATATATAAGCGAAGGATGTCAAGCTGTCGGGGGGAAAAGCTGTCGGACATGGTTCCTTCCATCTCAACCACCGGGGAGGTGTCCGGGAATATCTTTTCGCCTTGCAGCGTGCGATGCACCACATCCAGCAGCTCCGCCGTGCCGTGATCCTTGTACCACAGGCTGTCGGCTGCGCCCAATTTGGCTTTCAGCAGTACCTCGGGGTCAACCAGCGAAGTGACGATGACGATTTTGGTATGCGGATATATTTTTTTGATCCGCTCCGCAGCCGCCAGCCCGGAATGCTTATGCTGGGTTTGCACATCCATGAGGATGAGGTTTATGGTGCCGTCGCAGTGCTTTTCCGCTTCGAAGGCGTCGCTGTATACACCGACAAGGCGAAATTCGTCCTCTGCGGTCAGACGCTCGGCAAAGTGCTTTTGAATGTAGAGATCATCTTCTACAAGAATGGTGTTTATCATAGGTCGTTCTCCTTTGTGGGAAGCGTAATGATCAGGGCAAAGCGGGGCTTGTGCGCCGTGTGCATCTCACCGCCCGCCGCTTCGATGCGGCGGCGGAGGGACGACAGGCCGCTGCCCTCCGTGATCGGCTGGGAGGGGACGGCTCCATTATTGGTGATGGTAATGTCATAACGGTCGCTGCGCTCGGCAATGCGGATATATACCTCGCTGCCGCCTGCGTGCTTGACGCAGTTGGTCACGCACTCCTTGGCGGCGGCCACAGTCAGCTCACCGGCTGCGGAATAGGGCGGCAGATAGCCCTCAGTTTTTACGGTCACGCCCAGCGCCTTTGCCGTCTGCTTTACCTCTTCCATGGTGCCAACGGCGGCTACCCGGTTGCTGGTCAGCATACTCACCGCCTCTTGCAGGGTCTCGATCTTTCTGTCGGTGTCCTCGCCGCTGTCGATGATGTCCCGGATGGTCAGTAAGCTCCGGCCGATGGCGTCGTGAATGTAGACCTTTAATTCAAGGCTTTCTTTTTCCTTAATGTCGTCCTCCATACGCTCGTACATTTTGCGGAGCTTGCGGTTGACCTCTTTCAGTTCTTTGTTGATCTCCGCCTGACGCAGGTTGCCGTTATACAGCTCCGTGACATTGTGCGCCGTCACCTGCTGCCAGCGGCTATCACCGTCCACGACGATATTCTGCGTGTGAAACTGCCAAACGGTACGGTCAGGCAGGATAAAGCAATCGTCCTTGACGGTAACAGACAGATCGGGCTGCGCCAATGCAGCTTCCATATCCTCGGCGATCTGCAGTTCGTGACCGCTGAGCGCAAAGGACAGGCGGCGCATACGGTTGTTGCAGAGGATGATGCGGCCGTCGGGATCGGCAAAGCAGATGCCCATAGGCAGCTTGTCGGTGGCTTCCTTGATGGAGAACGGCGACAGCTCGTTCTTTCTGCGGCGGTATTCCCTGGGCAGGGCAATGGCAAAGTGGATCGCCACAAGAACAATGACCACGGCGAACAGGATCCACGGTGCGCCGACTAAAAATGCGTCCTTGCCCTCGTCGGGATCACCCTGGGTGACCGAGAACAGCAGCGTCAGCAAAATGGCAAAGTGCACGGCGCAGGGCAGACTGCGAAGGGGCTGCTTGCTGCGGATCATTTGGTACAGAAACAACCCAAGCTCCAGCACGGCCTCCGCAAACAGAAGCAGCGGAATGAAGGTCTGTCCAAAAGCGGAGAGAGAGGAAAAGGCGCTCATTTCGCTGCACCTCCTTCCGCCAGGAATACGATATGCTGAAAGTCCTCGTCCGCCTCATAGCGGACATGGGGCTTGTCGGCAAAAGCCGAGAGGTCTGCTTTACAGCAGACATTCAGCGACAGGCGCAGCCCCTCCGCTTTTGCAAGGCTCACCTGCACGCTCGTTAAATTTTCAAGGTCGGTTTCCACCACCGATTCGTAAAAATCGAATATCGCCGCCGCAGCCTTGCCGGAGAATATGGAAAGAGAGTCGTCCACATACAGGGTGCTGCGAACGCCAAGCAGCTTCAGCGTCTGGAGCGATTCGTTGAAGGCCCGTTCCAGCTCCGCCGCAGGGATCTTATAGTCCCGGTCGGTCAGAAGCGTCAGGTGCTTGCGGCGTTTTATGTAGCTGCACAGCACGGCGATCTCGGCCAGGAGCGTCTTGGCTCTGCCAGTGTCGGCGGTCTGCTGATACTCCTTGGTCAGCACGGCAATGCGGTCGATCTGCGTCTGTGTGGCCGATTGCAGTAGGTCATACAGGCGGTTTTGCTCCTCCACCTTACGGCGCTTTGACTCCCGCTTGTATTCATAGCGCAGGATCTCGTTCCGGTCGGCAAGCTCTTCGGCAAGGCTTTCGGATTCTTCCTTAATAGCCAGCAGCGCCGACACATCCTCCGTCCATACGGCATAGCCGCCGCCGATGGGCATGGTGTGCACGGTCAGGCCGCCGTCCACCGTGACGGAGCCTTGCTCAGCTTCCCGCATCGTTTCCCTTGAAATAGGTGCGGTGTTCAGCGCCGCATAGCGAATGTTGAAATCCTTGTCTGTGATCTCCGCCGAGGTGCCGACGGAGGAGGCAAAGAGGTCTGCATAGCGGCTGTTGGAGTGAATAAAGCCGCAGGCAATGCAGGCTTCAAAGCTGAGCATATACATAAAGCTCTGGAAAGCAGTGACATCTCCGAACAGCGCCCGCAGCCACGGCACGCCGATGTAATTCAACGCCAGATAGGTCAGTGAAATCGCCATGGGGACGGCGGGCCACAGACGATGCCGCCCGTTTTTCAGCCGGCACTTAAAGAGCATCACCACCAGCGCCGACACGCCGCAAAGCACCTGCCAGCCGATGACGGGGAAATAGCCAACGCCGTAGCCGTGGTCAGTATCCGACCATACGGCGGCATCCTTCGGAAAGGTGAACACCAGCTGATGCAGGTCGTTGGTCAGCACCAGCAGAAGCATTGCGCCGGAGATAAGCCACAGCGCCATCGTCCATTTCGGCAGGCGGTAGTCGTCCGGCTTGCCCAGCGACATGGCAATGAGTAGTGCCAACATCGGCACAAACAGCATGGGCAAATAGAATAGATACCACAGGTGACGGATAACACCCGGTTGCCAGAAAATGAAGTATTTCACCGTGCGGAACGAAAACCACAAGATCAGCAGCACCGAAACGCTGGTGAGATACCGCCCCACCTGTTTCTGCACGATGCGCTGCCGAACGGAAAGCCCCCAGGCGGCGTACAGTCCGATGTAGATAAAGCTGCGCAGATAAGAAAACAGCGTCGGGTAAAAGCTGCCCTTTCCGATAAGACGAAAGGTGTATGCCACCACAGCGGCGAGAACAGCCACGCCGCCGGTGATTATAGTTTTCTTTTTCTGATCGGTCATCCTTTCGCCTCTTTTCTTCATCTGTGACTCTTGGGTATAACAATACACTATATAGTATAGCACAAGTACCAGCTTTTTTCAATGTGATACCTGTGAACAATTCGTATGTTGTATGTATCAGCCGCAAAAGCGGCTGATTTTAATACGCCGGAACACCGTATCCAAGAATTTCATAATGTCCCACGGGATATTGGTTCTGTCGGCAGCTATCGCCGGAATTACCCTCAATGGTGTAGACAATGCCGTTTTCGCATTTCTCCACGATGCCGACATGATCGGACTGTCCATCCTGCGGGCCGGAACTGCCCTTGTTGTCCCAATCGAAGAAAATGATCTGACCGGCAGACGGCTCAAAGCTGCCGTCCTGCCATTGCCCACGGTCTTTGAACCATTGCACCCCATTGATACAGCCTGCGAACTTCGGGATCACGCCGCTGTCGATATAGCCGCATTCGTTGGCACACCACGACACAAAGCAGGCGCACCATTCTACACGGCTTTCAAAACCGTACCATGACCAATAGGGCTGACCACCCACATTTCCGACCTGCGACAAGGCTACCGTGACGATGGCATCGTCCCCGGAATAGATGCCGTAAAGGACGGCAGACCACATACTGCGATTTTCCTCGGCAAGCAGTTCGGAGAGCTGTTGCCGTTGGTCGGCGGTGAAATTAAAATGGTCTGCCATTTCCTCGGCGGCCTTGTGGCTGACCGTAATATAAAGGTAGGTGCGCGTGACCGTCGTGGTAGTTTCCACGATGTTCCCGTGGCCGTCGTCGGTTTCGGTAATGACTTCTTCGGTCTTGCTTTCGGTGCGGGAAGATAGCTCGTTCATCCGCCAGAAAACATCTTTGAGAATGGCTTTCTTGGCATCGTCCACCGTGGCGACCTCCTGCGGATCATCGGGATCAGTGGTGGTTTTCACCGCATATACCGCCAGCACCTCCGGCCAGACAGCACGGGAACCGGACATTTCCAGCTCGTCATAGGTGAGATTTGCCCTTGTGGTGTCGATCTGCGATTGATAGTCGGCGTTGATTTCCTGCACGGTCTGCCGCATGGTCTGTCCCGTGCCGCTGTCCTCGCCGGAGAAAAAGATGCCGAAGCAAGAGCTGACGATCAGTCCGATCACGCAGATCACAAGGATGATGACTGCCGCAACCCAGCCGCCTGCGGCGATCGCCGCAACAAGCGTTTTGATCCCGGCAACGATCGCCTTGACCGCTGCAACGGTGGCTTTTGCGGCAACCTTGACGGCCTGTACCGTAACTTTGGCTGCCGCTTTTGCTGTCTGTGCAGCTTTTTGCGCTGCTTTCGCGGAAGCCTTTGCCGTCACTTTGGCGGTCTTAGCAGTGGCCTGCGCTGTTTTTACTGCTGCCCGCCCGGTCTGCTGCGCTGTTTTGACACCCTTCTGTGCGGTTTTTACGGTACCTTTCCCGGCAGACTGCGCCGTTTTGAGCGTGCCCTTTCCGGTTTTCTGAGCCGCTTGCTGCGCTGCTTTTTTCGGCTGGGTTCCTTTGAACGCATCCTTGAATTTTTGAATGTTGTCCCGTGCTTTACCGGCATTGTGCTTTGCGTCGGAGAACCCGCGTCGTCCGCGTTTTTGCAGCTGAACCCCGGTTTCTGCCACACATCGGTGCACGGTATCTTTGATCTGCTGTGCGCCGTACTCCTGCGGAGAGGCCTCCGCAGGAGCAGTGTTTTCTTCGGCGGCATCCGCCGCAGTATCCTTGGTGCGGACGGCGGCAGATCTGATGCGTTCGGAGGCAACGGCAGCACGGTCAATGGTCTTGACCGTATTGCGAACGCTCTCTTTCGTTTCATGGGCAAAGGCGTCAAGACTGCCGGTGGTGAACAACTCCAGCGCCAACGCCAAATCGCGGGCTTCTTCCTCCGGCTGCGCCAGCAGCTTCTCCCGCAAGACACGAAGCGTCGGGACGGGGCCGCCGCGCTTATAGGCCGCATACACGGCGTCTACGCACCGGTCGATGATGCTCTTTTGCAATGGGCCGATGCCGCCGCGGTCAAGCTGTTCAAACAGAGACAGGATAAACTCGGATTTGTCTACCACCGGATTGCCGCCGTCACCGTAACCCTCCACCATGTCCATGGCGTTGATGTGGTCGGGGCTGCCCGCTGTAATGCGGATGACCTCGCCGCCCAGCGCCTGACCCAGCGCGTAATACTCGCGTTCGGGATCACAGATCAAAATATCATCCTTCGTGGCCAGCGCCAGAAAGACGATCAGTTCCTTTGCCGAATAGCCTGCGGAGGCACCGTTCTTTTCCTCGGATACGGTGTAATCTCCCACGCGCAGACCCTCGATGAGGATCACGCCGTTTTCATCGGTTTTGAACACCCGGTCATAACAGACTGCGTTCCGTTTATCAATCCTGCGGTGGCATTTGCCCTGCGAAAAATGATAAAGTTTATTCGGTTTGGTCAAACCGTTTCAAACTCGGTGAAACCGTTTTTCGATGCCTTTATTCATTTTTTATGCAGAGGCGATCTGCTCCGGATGACCGCCCAAGCACCCCGAAAATTAACCTATCCGTTAACAGTTTCGGGGTCAAAAACGGCACTTAGCCCATCATTAACATGAAAAAATCGCGTCAAACCGGGTCAAATCCCATCAGATTATTTGAAAGCAGAACAAACACGGCGGATATAAGAAAACCCCGGAAAACCTTGATTTTCCGGGGTTTTTGAAGCAATTTGGTTGTAAAATCGCGGGTGATCAGCGCTTGCTGAACTGCGGAGCGCGACGGGCGGCTTTGAGACCGTACTTCTTTCTTTCCTTCATTCTCGGGTCGCGGGTCAGGAAGCCGGCGGCCTTGAGGGTGGCGCGGTACTCGGCGTTCAGGCCCAGCAGTGCGCGGGAAATGCCATGACGGATGGCGCCGGCCTGACCGGTCACGCCGCCGCCCTTGACGGTGCAGATGACGTCTACCTTGCCAAGCAGGTCGGTGGCGACCAGCGGCTGACGGACGATGAGCTTCAGGGTGTCGAGGCCGAAGTAATCGTCAATCTCACGGCCGTTGATGATGATGGAGCCGGTGCCGCCCTCATAGACGCGAACGCGCGCGACGGAGGACTTGCGGCGGCCGGTGCCGTACTGATACTGTCTCTTGCTCTCGTACATGATATTCTACCTCCTGATTAGTCCTGCGTCCAGGCTTCGGGCTTCTGAGCGGCATGGGGATGCTCACTGCCGGCGAAAACCTTGAGGCGGTTGATGGCGGTGCGGCCGAGGGTGTTCTTCGGGAGCATACCCTTGACAGCCAGCTCGAACGCGAACTCGGGGCGCTCGGCCATGAGGGTCTTATACTTGGTTTCCTTCAGACCGCCGATCCAGCCGGAGTGACGGCGATAGTACTTCTGCTCGAGCTTGCGGCCGGTAAGAATGGCCTTGTCGGCGTTGATGACGATGACATAGTCGCCGCAGTCGACGTTCGGGGTGAAGTCGGGCTTGACCTTACCGCGCAGAATGTTAGCGGCGATGACCGCGGTGCGGCCGAGGGGCTTATCGGCTGCGTCGAGGACGTACCACTTGCGCTGCACGTCTTCTTTTCTGACGAGGGTGGTAGACATGGATGTTTCCTCCGTATGTGAAATAATTATTTTGACAAATCTCAAAATTGCGCGTACAATAAGATCGCGCGAGGGTATTTATACCACGGGAAAAGACGAATGTCAAGGAGAATTTTTCAAAAATTCATTTTGCGCCGGAAAATCTCTTGAATCCTCTTGTTTTCTCGAAAATACTCTCGTATTCTAACTTTCTATTTTTCCGGGAGGATGGAACATAATGCAAAAACTGATGGGACTGGTTCGCCGCTGTGCGGACGATTACAAAATGATCGAGCCGAACGACCGCATTGCGGTCGGCGTTTCCGGCGGCAAGGATTCTCTGACGCTGCTGACGCTGCTGGCGGCGCTGCGCGAGTATTACCCCGCGCCGTATGAGCTGACGGCGATCACGATTGATATGGGACTGAACGGCATGGACTTTTCTCCTGTCGAGCGCTACTGCGCGCAGCTCGGCGTGCCGTTCCGTATGGTAAAAACGCAAATCGGGCCGATCATTTTTGAGCATCGCCGGGAGAAGAATCCCTGCTCTATGTGTGCGAAAATGCGTCGCGGGGCGCTGAATCAGGCGCTTTTGGAGCAGGGCTTTTCCAAGGTCGCGCTTGGCCATCACTACGACGATGCGGTCGAGACCTTCCTGATGAGTCTGCTCTTTGAAGGGCGGCTGAGCTGCTTCCAACCCGTGACTTATCTTGACCGCAGCGGCGTAACGCAGATCCGCCCGATGCTTTACCTGACGGAGGGCATGGTTCGGAACTTTGCGGAAAAGGCGGATTTGCCTGTCGTACATAATGTTTGTCCGGCGGACAAGCATACCAAACGTCAGGAGATCAAGGAGTTGGTTGCGCAGCTTTCGCAGACCTATCCGGAGCTGAAGTCGCGCGTGTTTGGCGCGATGCAGCGGCTGCCGCTTCCGGAGTGGGGCGTGTGTGAGCACAGGCGCGTAAAAAAACCGACGGCGGAGGAATAAGCGCCGTGCCGCGGGGCAAGCTATCGTCGGACACAGCGAAAGACGCGCCAAGGCGTTACGCGCAAAACGCACCGAAGGACGGCCAAACCGACGGAGGCTCGAATTTCCATATTGTGTCAAGTGTGCCGCACCAGTTGGGCGTGGACGGCGCGAACCGTATACGGAAGAAGGCCGCAGGCTGTATTGCCTGCGGCCTCGATTTTTGCATACAATGAATATTTTTGCACAAAAATGAATACTTATTTGCAGAAAATATTTCTGCCAAGGATTGACAATGTGAAAGACTTCTGATATACTCGGTATATCAGAGCAGAAATGTTCTGAAATACATACTTTCAGGAGGAGCCAACATGAAAAAGCTCACTCTTCTCTGCTGCTGCTTGTTTCTCTTGCTTCTCTGCGCGTGTGCGCCGTCGGAGGGACAGACGGAGCCGACACGGTTGACCGCGCCGCCGACTGCGCCTCCCACCACGCTCAGTCAGAAAGAAAAGGCGTTAGAGGGAATCGGGACGATCTGTGACATTGCAAAGTACGGGGACGGTTATCTTCTTCTGACGCATACCGGGCTTTACACCGTGGACAAAAACCTTGAAAACCGTCAATTTCTCGACGACCCGGCGAACAAGCCCTTTGTTGAAAAAGAGTCCGGTACTCTGTTTGAGCGACTGAGCTTTGAGCCGAATTATGAGGAACCGATGTTTTACTCCCTGTTTGTTACCTCGAAAGGCATAATATACGGCTGCTCTCCGACAGAATCCTACTACATTTACGGCGAGGCGGTCGAACGGGGAGACTACACGATTACCGAAGTGATGGAAGTCGACGGTATCGTATATGCTTCGTGGAGGCATTCGCCGGTAGGAAGTCCGGCTCACTACTATATAACCGCAAATGGGAACGAACGGGAGTACGACCCCTACAGCCTCAACCAAAGATTGCTTGTCTTTAAGGGTAAGCCTTGTCAGCTCGGTACCGACGGTATTTACGCGCTGAAGCCGGACGGTCAGGCTGGGGAGAGAATCTGCGGACCGGTGGAACAGTCGTGGAGAACGTCCTGTAGCGGGGACTTCATTTACTACTACCAGGTGGAGGTGCCGGAAAGCGAACCGAATTACGAACCGGACAATGAGGAGTTAATCTCCGTCGGTTTCTTGAAACGCTTTGACGGAGAAAAGATTGAGGAGCTCTCCTGCGAGGAGCTGTACGACTTTGGCTACAGCCTGATGCGTATCATTGTCATTGACGATAATCATGTTTTGTATTTGGGGTCAGGTGGAAGGATCGGGATTGCCGAGTTTTCCGTAAAGACCGGGTAAACAGGACAGAAAGGGGGAATGACCAATGAAATACAGAATCATGCTGACTGCGTTGGCGCTGTTTCTCTTGCTTCTCTGTGCCTGTGCGCCGTCGGAGGGACAGACGGAACCGACGAGGCTGACTGCGCCGCCGACGGTTCCTCCTACGACGGA
>CAKUDE010000040.1 GCA_934645175.1 uncultured Oscillospiraceae bacterium | reverse complement strand
CAAAGCCTCCCCTGTGTAAGGGGAGGTGGCACGGCGAAGCCGTGACGGAGGGGTTGCTGAAAACGCAACGTTCTATCCCCCCAGTCAGCTTCGCTGACAGCCCCCCTTGCCACAAGGGGAGCCTTAACGGAGTGGCAATCTCGTGCCCAATCATCTCGGGTTTCCCACGCTTCAGCGTGTGAAATACATATTTTAATAAGGAGAGCAAACACAATGAAAACCCAAAGCAAAAAGGGCTTTACGATCGTTGAGTTGGTCATTGTCATTGCGGTGATCGCCATTCTGGCCGCCGTCCTGATCCCGACCTTCATCAATCTGACCAAAAAAGCCAACGAGTCGAACACGACGGCTCTGCTGCGCAATCTGAACGTTGCGCTGGCAAACGACAAGGCGCTCAACGGCGAGCACAAGACGGCGCATTCCGCCGTTCTGGCGGCGAAGGCCGCAGGCTACGATCTGCCCACCATCGCGAAGGAGCAGACCGAGGCCTGGATCGTCTGGGACGCAGACAAGGACGAGTTCGTTAAGGAAACCGAGAACGGAAGCGTCAATCAGTGGAAGATTTATGACAAGGTGCCCGAGACACAGACCTACTCCATCTACTGGATCGGCGAGGCTAAGGATGCTCCCACCACTGTCAGCGTCGGCTTCGACGCCGGTGATACGACGGGGATTGCTCCTATGACCTATAACGGCGATGCAACCGTTACCATCCGTACCAACGGCGGCACGCTGACTGTTGATAATGCCAATGCGACTGTGTATCATTATGGCACAGCGTCCCTCGTTGATATTGTTAAATGTGCGACAGCCTCTTACCATGAGTTTGGAAATGTTATGCGCATTTCCCTCAAGTACGGACACGTTGTTGCAGAGAATGGTTCCCGGATTTCACAGATTAACATCCCCAATGGTGCCGACGCAAACAATGTAGAAATTAATGTCAAGGCCATGGCTTCTGTCCCTGCCGTAACTTCAGCCATCTCTGTTCCTGAAGGGAAGATTTCTATCGAAAATGAACAGACTGCTTTTGTGTCTGAGTCTGATGCAGAGTATCCGATTTTTGTTGGAAAAAAAGGATTCCAATCATTGAGTGAAGCAATTCGATATGCTTCTTCAGGTCAAACTGTCCTTTTTATGAAGGATTATAAACAGCTTAATGAAATTTCTACTGAGCTTTCAGGTAAAGAACTTGTATTTGACATCAATGGACATCAATTAAAATTCCCAGGATTTAACTGTGATGTTGTAGGTAGCACTCAGAATACGACTGAAAAATTGACCTTTATTGACAGCGGATCAACCAAAGGTGAGATGAATTGTGTAGGCAACATTGCAATTTTTACTGGCCCGAACGACTCTCTGACGCTTGATGGAGTAACCCTTAACTGTAAGGTTTATGGATTATATCCTCGTGGGAATGCGGCTTATGTTGAGGTTAGGAATTCCCATATCAGCGCTTCAGTTTATGCACTTGCAACGAATGCTTCAAATGCAGCCAATGGTGGTGTTTCAATATTGATTGACAACTCAATTATCGAGACTTCTTCAAGTGATCAAGATAATACTGCTGTTCAGATTAATGTCCCTTCAACTACGCTTATCAAGAATAGTACGATCTCCGGGCAACGGCAGGCACTAATGATTCGTGGTGGTTCTGCAAAAATTGAAAATACCGTGATTTCAAAGACTGTGCTGAATGGCATTAATGACAAGGACTACAGTAATCGTCAATGGGAAAGCGGTAACGAAGTCCCCGCTTATGCATTAGTTCTTGGAAACAGGTCTAATAGTTACCAGTATCCGACAAATGTTTCGATGTCCGGTGTCACTGTTGATGGGGGAATCTATAGTTGGGGTAATAGCGTTGCAGGTCTCGGAACTGTAATCAACTTCGGTTCAGGGTGCTACGGCGAGTTAATTACCGGTGAAAACGTTACAGTTTCTGGCGTAATTACAAAGAAATAAGTCGGAAATTGCACGTGTATCATTAGCGTATATCCCATGAGTTCCCGCACCCTTTCCACACATTTTACGTTTTCCCCGCTTTGCCCGGCTGCTCTTCGCCGGGCAGAGCAAAAAAATCCCTCCCACTCGGGAGGGATTTTTGCTGTCCGTTAAAGCTCGCAGTTATTGACCGTGCGGGGGAAGGGGATCACGTCGCGGATGTTGCCCATGCCTGTCAAATACATGACGCAGCGCTCAAAGCCGAGGCCGAAGCCCGCGTGCCGCGCCGTGCCGTACTTGCGCAGATCCAGATAGAAGCCGTAATCCTCCGGCTTGAGGCCAAGCTCGTTCATGCGCGCAAGCAGAACCTCGTAGTCGTCCTCGCGCTGGCTGCCGCCGATGATTTCGCCGATGCCCGGCACAAGGCAGTCCATCGCGGCGACGGTTTTGCCGTCCGGGTTGAGCTTCATATAGAACGCCTTGATTTCCTTCGGATAGTCCGTCACGAATACCGGGCGCTTGAACAGCACCTCGGTCAGGTAGCGCTCGTGCTCGGTTTGCAGGTCGCTGCCCCAGTGGACGGGGTATTCAAACTGCGCATTGTGCGGCTCCAGCAGGGAGATTGCTTCCGTATAGGTCACATGGCCGAAATCCGAGGTCAACACATGGTGCAGCCGGTCAAGCAGCTCCTTGTCCACAAACTGATTGAAGAACTGCATCTCCTCCGGCGCATTTTCCAGAACATAGGCGATGACGTACTTGAGCATATCCTCCGCCAGATGCATATCGTCCGACAGATCGGCAAAGGCAATCTCCGGTTCGATCATCCAGAACTCTGCGGCATGGCGCGTGGTGTTGGAATTTTCGGCGCGGAACGTCGGGCCGAAGGTGTAGATATTGCGGAAGGCCATGGCGTATGTCTCGCCGTTGAGCTGACCGGAGACGGTCAGGTTCGTCGGCTTATTGAAGAAGTCTTTGGAGTAATCGACCTTGCCGTCCTCCGTGCGGGGGATGTTATTCAGATCGAGCGTCGTTACCTGGAACATTTCGCCCGCGCCCTCGCAGTCCGAGCCGGTGATGAGCGGCGTATGGACATAGACGAAGCCGCGCTCCTGGAAGAACTTGTGGATCGCGAATGCAGCGAGACTGCGCACGCGGAACACGGCCTGGAAGGTGTTGGTACGCGGACGCAGGTGCGTCATGGTACGCAGGAATTCAAGCGTGTGACGCTTCTTCTGCAGCGGATAGTCCGGTGTGGAGGCGCCTTCTACCGTAACCTCCTCCGCCTGAAGCTCAAAGGGCTGCTTCGCATCCGGCGTTTCCACGAGCGTGCCGCGCACGATGAGCGCAGCGCCGACATTGGTCTTGGAAATCTCGGCGAAATTCTCCAGAGTGTCATGATAAACGACCTGAAGCGGGAGAAAGTAGGTGCCGTCGCTCAGGACGATAAAGCCAAAGGACTTGGAAGCGCGCACGGAGCGCACCCAGCCGCCGACCTCGACGGTCTTTCCGGCGTATTGCGCAGTGTTTTTAAACAGCTCGCGAACTTGGATCAACTGCATGGATGTTCCCTCACAATCCCTGCCGCATTGCGGCGAAATAGTATTTCATATTATTATACTCGACTTTTTTCGGAAATACAAGCAACCGTTGTAAATTATTCCGACGATTTTTGCGGTTTTTTCCTGTGAATCTTCGGTGAAACAAACAAAGAGGGGCGGCTATCCGCCGCCCCCCAAAGTGCCAGGATTACTTTTCTTCGTAGAACACTTTCATGCCCTTGTAGGTCATATAGGTGTCGAGCTTTGCAACGATTTCCATCGGCGCGTGCATGGACAGAACGGGCACGCCTGCATCTACGGTTTCAATATTGCGGTTTGCCATGTAGATGGCGACGGTGCCGCCGCCGCCCTGGTCAACCTTGCCCAGCTCACCGGTCTGCCAGATCACGTCGTTGTCCTCGAACAGACGGCGCACATAGGCCATGACCTCACCGGCGGCATCGGACGAGCCGCCCTTGCCGCGCGAACCGGTATACTTGAAAATGCCCGTGCCGTAGTTGATACGGGTGTTGTTGCGGCGATCGCAGGTCTCGGCATAAATCGGGTCAAAGGCGTTGCTGACGTCGGCCGAGAGGCAGAAGGACTTTTCAAAGCAGCGGTGCACGCAGGCGCCGGTAGCCTTGCACAGGTCGTGCATGAAGGTTTCAAAGTAGTGGCTTTGCATACCGGAGATGCCGCCGGAGCCGACCTCCTCCTTGTCTGCCAGAACGCACACGGCAGTTTTGACAGGGGTATCGAGGTCGAGCAGGGGACGGAATGCCGCATATGCACAGACACGGTCGTCGTGGCCGTAGGCGGCGATGAGGCTGCGGTCAAAGCCGACCTCACGAGCGGGGCCTGCCGGAACCATGGTCAGCTCGGCGGAGAGGAAATCGTCCTCGGTGATGCCGTATTTTTCATTGATAAGGCACATAACCGCGAATTTGATCCGGTCGGCGCCGTCGTCATCCGTCAGCGGACGGCTGCCAAGCAGGATGTTCAGGGCTTCGCCCGTAACGCCCTCGGCGAGCGTTTTACGCATCTGGTCGCCTGCAAGGTGAATCAGAAGGTCGGTGATGCAGAAGATGGGATCGGAGGGATCCTCGCCGACCGTGACCTTCACGACGGTGCCGTCCTTCTTCGCAACGACGCCGTGCAGCGCCAGAGGTGTGGTCGTCCACTGATACTTCTTAATGCCGCCGTAGTAGTGGGTCTTGAAGTATGCCATTTCGGCGTCTTCATACAGGGGGTTGGGCTTCAGGTCAAGACGGGGAGAGTCAATATGCGCGGCGCAGATGTGCGTGCCGTTGTTGAGAGACGCTGAGCCGATGACGGCGAAAATTACGGATTTTCCGTGGTTGTTTCCATAAACGCGGTCGCCGGGCTTGAGCTCCATGCCGGGAACAAGCGGCTTGAAGCCGGCGGCTTCGGCCTTTGCGATTGTCCAGTCTACGGCCTCGCGTTCGATCTTGCACTCGGAGATGAAGTCGATGTATTCCTTGCAATACGGCTCCATCTTGGCCAGATCCTCGGCGGAGATGCGGTCATAGCCGTTCTTCGGAGCCATGAGCAGCTCTTTGCGCTTTGCCTCGTATTTTTTTTCTTCCATTGTGATAACTCCTTTCAGAAATTGAATACAGGTATTGATAAATGCTTCGGGGCTTTCCCCGTGGGTTTCCAGATGATATTGGGTCATGCGGATAAAATCTTCGTCCGGCTTCTGTGCACGGATGCGAGAGAGCGCGTAGTCGCGGGAAATTCCGTCACGCCGCATGAGGCGCCGGATGCGAAGCTCCTCCGGTGCGGTCACGGCAACGGTCAGATCGCAGCGCCGGGCAAGGCCGCTTTCAAACAGCGCAATGGCATCAATGGCCGCAAGCGGATAACCGCTTGCGCGTGCCTGCGCCAGCAGACGATCTACGGCGGCGCAGACATGGCTGTGCGTCAGGGTATTGAGCGTGAGGAGCAGCTGCGGGTCGTGAAATACCAGTCGTCCGAGCGCTTTGCGGTCGAGGGAATCGCCGCGGAAGGCGGAAGGGAAGCGCTCACGCAGCGCAGCGCGCAGAGAAATGTCGGACTCCAGCAGAGAATGGTACAGCTCGTCGCAATCGATGCAGTACGCGCCCAGCCTTCCCGCAGCGTGCAGCAGGGTCGTCTTGCCGCAGCCGGTGCCGCCCGTGATACCGAGAACCTTCATTGCTCAGCCTCTGCATCAACGATATGGAAGCCGGCGGCCTTCTTCAGTCGGTTCCCGATGGCGTAGGCAATGCCGCCGCCCTCGGGGCAACGTGCAAAGATTACGCGAATATCCGAGCGGTCCAGCGCACGAAGTGCGGCAAACAGCCCGGCGGAGAGCGTTTCCGGGGCGGCAAGCCTTCCATAGGCAAGCGGCTTGCAGCCCTCGTAGAGCGGCAGCTCCTCCTCAAAACAGAGAACGGCATCACCGGGGGCAAAGTGGCGCCGCACATATGCCGCGGCGGCTTCACTGCTGCCGGAGACGATGCGTACTTCCCCGGCGGGGGCGTAGTGCTTGTACTTCATCCCTGGCGCGCGCACAACGGCGTCTCTGTCGATTTGTCCCAAAACGGCGCGATCGATAATCAACTCGCCGAGAAGCGCTCGGAGCTGCTCCGGTGTAATGCCGCCCGGCCGTAAAAGGCGGGGCTTTTCGCCGGAGAGGTCAACAATAGTTGATTCCACGCCGACCTCACAGGGCCCTCCGTCGAGGATGGCGTCAATACGCCCGTCCATGTCGTGCAGAACATGCTGCGCGGTCGTGGTCGAGGGCTTGCCGGAGAGATTTGCCGACGGCGCGGCGATGGGGACGCCTGCCAGACGGATCAGCTCACGCGTCGCAGCTGTGCGCGGGCAGCGGACGGCAACGGTGTCCAGCCCGGCGGTTGTACGCCTCGGGACAAGTGGCCGAACGGGGAGAACCATCGTCAGAGGTCCGGGCCAGAAATGCGCGGCCAAAAGCCGTGCGGCATCGGGAATGTCATGGCAAAGGGTATCCAGCTCTGCCGCTTCGGAGATGTGAAGAATCAGGGGGTTGTCCTGCGGACGCCCCTTGGCTTCAAAAATATGCGACACGGCCGTTTCGTCCAGACCGTTTGCGGCCAGACCGTAGACGGTCTCCGTGGGTATTCCGACCAGACCACCGTTTCTCAGAATCTGCGATGCAAGGCGCAGATCCTCCGGACGGTCGGCCGATAGCATTTGCGTTTTCATGCTTCCTGCCTGCCTTCGCTCTGACGCAGCTTCTCCGCCTGATCCGCCGATACTAGGGCATCGATCAGCTCGTCGAGATCTCCGTTCATAATGGAATCAATCTTATAAAGCGTTAACCCGATGCGGTGATCGGTAACGCGGCTTTGTGGGAAATTGTAGGTGCGAATCTTTTCATTTCGCATTCCGGAGCCGATCTGACTTCTGCGCTGACCGGAGTAAGCGGTTTCAATGCGCTCCTGCTCCAGCTGATAAAGCTTCGACGAAAGCATAAGCATACATTTTTCGCGGTTTTGGAACTGGCTGCGCTCCTCCTGACAGGCAACGACAATGCCGGTCGGCTTGTGAATCAGCCGCACGGCGGAGGAGGTTTTGTTGATATGCTGACCGCCTGCGCCGGAAGAACGGTACACCTGCATTTCGATGTCCTCGGGTCGGATGTCCACATCCGCCTCTTCCATTTCCGGAAGCACCGCGACGGTTGCCGTGGAGGTGTGAATCCGTCCGCCGGATTCCGTTTCCGGTACGCGCTGCACACGATGGACGCCGCTTTCAAATTTCAGGCGCGAGTAGGCGCCCGCACCGCGAATTTCAAAATCCGCTTCCCTGACGCCGCCAAGCTCCGTTTCGCTATAGTTCAGCAGGGAGACAGACCAGCCTCTGGAGGCGGCATAGAGCTGATACATCCGATAAAGATCATAGGCGAACAGGGCGCTTTCCTCTCCGCCTACGCCGCCGCGGATTTCCACGATCACGCTTTTTCCGTCATTTGGATCCTTTGGCAGCAGTAAAAGCGTCAACTCCTGCTCCAACTGTTCGCTGCGTTTTTTTGCATCGGAAAACTCTTCGCGGCACAGCTCGCGCAGCTCGGCGTCTGCGCCGGTCATCAGCTCTTCGGCTTCATGCATATCGCGCAGAGCAGATTCGTATGCCCGAAAGGTCGTTACGACCGGTTCCAGCTCGCGCTGTTCCTTGAGATAGGCGGCAGCCTTTTTGGGGTCGGCAAAGAAATCCGGCTGCTCCGCACGCGCGCACAGCTCCTCATATTTTTCCGCAACAAGCCGAAGCCTGTTTTTTATCGTCTGTTCCAATTCGAACGCTCCATGATTCGTATTCCATCTTATTCTAACAGAAAAACTGTGATTTGTCTACAGTAATGGGGAAAACTTGCAAAAAGTTTGTGCGAAATTAAAAATCGCGGCGGACGGAGGTCCGCCACGATTTTTCAGAATACAACGGCAATTGCCTCGCGGATGTTCTTCACGCGCAGCAGCTCCAGTCCCTCCGGTGTCTGAAAGGCCGCACGTTCGCCGCGTGGGATCAGACAGCGGGTAAAGCCCAGTCGGCGCAGCTCCGCCAGACGTTGAGAAAGCTGCGAAACGGAACGGATCTCTCCTGTCAGACCGACTTCGCCGACGGCGGCAAGCGTGTCCGGTACGGGCGTGTCCTTCGCCGCTGAGGCGATGGCAAGCACGACCGCAAGGTCAGAGGCAGGCTCGTCCAGTCGCAGTCCGCCAACGACGTTCAGATAAACGTCCGCAGAAGAAAAGCGCAGTCCGCCGCGTTTTTCCAACACGGCCAACAGCATGGCCGCGCGGTTATAATCGAGCCCGTTCGTAGCGCGGCGCGGAACATTCAGTGTAGTCGGGCAGACAAGCGCCTGCACCTCGGCGAGAATCGGTCGCGACCCCTCCATGACACAGGCCACACAGGTGCCCGGTGTGCCTGCGGGTCGCCCGGAGAGCAGCATCTCCGAGGGATTCGGTACCTCTCGTAACCCGTCACCTTGCATTTCAAAGACACCGATCTCATTGGTCGAGCCGAAACGATTTTTCGCCGCGCGCAGTAGGCGATAGGAAGTGTTGGCATCTCCCTCAAAGTAAAGCACGCAGTCAACCATGTGCTCAAGCACCTTTGGTCCTGCGATGGCGCCTTCCTTATTGATATGCCCGACGACGAAAACCGTTACGCCGGAGCTTTTACAATACTGCATCAGTCGCATGGTGCAGTCACGAACCTGCGTAATCGAGCCGGGGGAGGCAGGCTTGTCCTGACTGTAAAGTGTCTGCACGGAGTCTACAATCAGCAGATCCGGTTTTACACTTTCCGTAGCGGCAAGAAGGTTGTCCAGATCCGTTTCGCAAAGCAGAAACAGCTCGTCGCTTTCTACGCCAAGCCGTCTTGCACGCAGTTTAAGCTGACTTTCACTTTCCTCGCCGGAGACGTAAAGTACCCGCTGTGCGGCACAGATTTTTGCGCAGATCTGTAATAGGAGAGTCGATTTTCCGATACCGGGTGCGCCGCTGATCAGAACCAACGAGCCGCGAACCACACCGCCGCCAAGAACTCGATCAAGCTCGCTCATTCCGCCGGAAAAACGGACGGTATCGTCCGTTTCCAGCTCCGTCAGCCGCTTTGCACGCGGCCCGGAACGTACTCCGGTATCGCGTGAGCCTGTCTTAATGACAGGGGAGGGCGTGTACTCCTCCAGAGTATTCCATTGGCCGCAGGCGGGGCAGCGCCCCAGCCACTTCGGAGACTCATTACCGCAGTTCGTGCAGCAGAAAATCGTTTTAGATTTCATTTTTCTCCTCCAGATGTTGTATCACGCCGCAGCAGACCGCCGCAGCGAGCTTTTTTTGATATTGCGCCTCGTGCAGCAGCGCTTCCTCGGCCGGATTCGACAGGAAGCCGCATTCGACCAGAACCGCCGTGCAGGAAATGTGACTCATCAGATAGACATCCTGCGCCGGCTTGCACTGCCGGTGGTTGCGCGTATCGACCTGCGTCGTCAGAATTGTTTGTAATCGCTTTGCGAGTGTGTCGCTACCGCCTGTTTTTGCGTAAAATACCTGCGCGCCGCGGTATTTTCCCTCCGGGAAGTGGTTTTGATGAATGCTTACCAACAAAGCGCCCGGCGTCTGTTCAACGGTTTTTACGCGATTGCGGATGTCCGAAACCTTTTTTGCCGCAATTGTCTCGCCTTCCGTATAAACAGAGACATCCTCGGTGCGGATCATCTTTGTCTGCTGCCCCAGAAGATGCAACAGATCGCGCAGTCGCAGCGAA
This sequence comes from uncultured Oscillospiraceae bacterium, assembly GCA_934645175.1. Taxonomy (GTDB): domain Bacteria; phylum Bacillota; class Clostridia; order Oscillospirales; family Oscillospiraceae; genus JAZOXB01. Next base: position 6,930 of record CAKUDE010000040.1, on the reverse strand, counting down.
ATGGCAAGATTCAACCGGCTCTCATGCCGTCCGGTTACGGAGACAGCACCGCCGTCCTCACCGCCGTGGCCGGCATCGATGATTACGACCGTACCACCGTCCGGTTTGTCGGTCGGAATGGCGGAAGCGCCGCGTGAAATCAGCAGTGCAGCGAGAATAACGACCGCACAAAGCGTCAAATAGATCAGTCCGTGGTCTTTCAAAGTCATACAAGCACCCCCATGGGTACAATGTATTGCCACCCGGCCTGTCCTATTCGTATTATAACGGATAAGAGTGACTCTTTCAACAGAAATTGTATTGTGTTTGCAAATAAGCGGCGCTTCCCGAACGGACGTATGTGTTTCTGAGCTACGAGCGCGTCCGGAGAGAACAGAAGCGACGCAGCGCAGGCTGCGTCGCTTTGTATGAATTGTTTTTTCGCAGAGACATCTGCCTGCTCTGAATTACTTCTCGTATGCGGAGAGGTCGGTTGCGTAGCAGTATTTTGCGGAGGTAAATTTGCCGAAGATGTACTTGTTGCTTGCGGACTCGCACATGATATAGAGCTTATCATCCACAAAAACGATCTCCTCGGACATCGGGGCAATCTTCAGATCAAGGGCGAGGTTGGATGAATCGAGCACATAGCGCGCCACGGTCTGTCCAAGTACGGTTATTTCACCTTCCTGCTTTGGCGTGTCATAAACATAAATATGAGAAAAGGCAGGACCATAGGAGGTAGACAGGCAGAAGCGGCCGTTTGCGTCGAAACACATACCCTGCACAAGGCCGGTAACGGAATACGCAGCCTGGATCGTCGGATCGATACCAAACTCTGCTGTCGCATCAAAGCGGTAGGCGAGGATCAGTGCGGTGTTTTCGTCGCCGGCGGCCGTCTTGTACTTGTGACTGTCCGGTGTCGGATAGTTTGCCTCGCGATAGAACTCGCCGACATAGATCATTCCGTTTTCTGCGTGTGTGAACGCAACGCCAAGCCTGTCATCGGCGGTGACGGTGGAGAACACACCGAGCGCCATAATACTCTTGCCGCTCTCCGCGCTTTGGAAGTCCTCGTAGGCGTAGACGACAAGTCCTTTGCTGCTTGCAACGTAAACATAATCGCCGTGGATCGTAATTCCGCCGACGTGTCCGGTGTAAGGCATACCGTCGGCATCGGCCAGAGAGATGCGTTTGACCTCCTTGCCGCTCTCCTTACTGACGAGCGCAACCTGCGAGGCGTTACCGTCCGTGCGATAGCCGGTCACATAGAACTGTGCGGCTCTGTCATCGTAGGCAAGTCCCTGCACGATCATCCCATCGGAGAGACCGGGGATCACAAAGGTTTTTTCGGAGTTGCTGTAATACTCGTGCACGGGCAGACGGAAGTAGCAGCGCGCAGCAATCAGAACCAGAAGCACCAGTCCGATCAGACAGGCAAGAACGATCAGGATGATCTTGCGCGCCTTATGCGTTTTTGGCGCTGCAGTCGCGTTTTGAGACATAAGTAGAATCCTTCTTTCGTGTTCTTTGCGGAGCATTCCGCACTTTTTTCCATTATACGCATTCTGCCGCTGCGAGGCAATGGGCAGTTTTCCTCATTTGTTCGGAAATTCATGTTTCGGCGGCGATTCTACAGAATCTCACTTGACAGGCATGATATAATAAAAAAGAAGGTGGTGAGGCAGATGGACAAGGGTGTGAAAATAATCGCAAAAAACCCGAAGGCGTTTCACGAGTATTTTGTGGAGGAACGCTTTGAGGCCGGCATCGAGCTGTTCGGTACGGAGGTTAAGTCCGTTCGCCTCGGTACGCTGAATCTGAAGGAGGCATGGTGCGCCGTCAAGGACGGCGAGCTGTGGGTTCGTCAGATGCACATCAGTCCCTATGAGAAGGGAAATATCTATAACAAGGATCCCATGCGTCCGCGTAGGCTCCTGATGCACAAGCGGGAGATCCTGCGGCTGTATAACAAGGTCCGTATGGAGGGCTATGCCATTGTTCCGCTGTCCGTGTATCTGAAAAACTCACGCGTCAAGCTGGAAATTGCGCTGTGCAAAGGCAAAAAGCTCTACGACAAGCGGCAGGACGCCGCAAATCAGGATGCGCGTCGTCAGATCGAGCGCGCCATGAAGGAGAAAAACCGATGAAAGAAAATCCCATTGTGACCATTGAAATGGAAAACGGCGGCGTGATTACCGCCGAGCTCTATCCCGACAAAGCGCCTCAGTCCGTTTACAACTTCATTGCGCTGGCAAATGCCGGTTTCTATGACGGACTGATTTTCCACCGCGTTATCCCCGGCTTTATGATTCAGGGCGGCTGCCCCGAGGGTACCGGCATGGGTGGTCCCGGCTATTGCATTAAGGGCGAGTTCCTCTTCAATGGCGTTGATAACCCCATCAAGCATAAGCGCGGCATTCTTTCTATGGCGCGCGCACAAAACCCGAATTCCGGCGGCTCGCAGTTCTTTATTATGCATCAGGACGCACCGCATTTGGATAAGCAGTATGCCGCTTTCGGCAAGGTGCTCAGCGGCATGGAGGTCGTAGATGAAATCTGCAAGGTCAAAACCGATGGCAATGACCGCCCGCAGACGGAGCAAAAGATGAAATCCGTCCGCGTCGATACAAAAGGGGAGACCTACCCTGAGCCCAAAAAGCTCAAGGATCCCTACGGGAGATTCTGATTTAGCTTATGTCATTCCGGCGGAGTACTCTCCGCCAGATATGGGGGCGTACCGGTTTCGACGGGGGTGGTAAGGCAGGAATAGCGGGCTGTGGCGCCTGGCCACAGAAAAACGGGCATTTTTTAAAATTAACTGACAATAATAACTACGCACTGGCTGCTTAATTAAGCGCCCATCCGCCCCGGAAGGTCCACGAGCCGGGCTCGGGTGTGATTTGAGTGGAGAACGTGTGTGCGGTAAGCTTTGCCCGCACCATGAATCATGAAGCTACCAAATGCGGCAGGGTGTCTGCTCCCGTCCGTGTGAGGGAATGTAAATAACAGACTGCGCCCGGAGAAATTCCTGTCAAGCTGCTTTCGGACGGGGGTTCGACTCCCCCCGCCTCCACCAAATAAGAACCGTAATTGTGATACGATATGTATTACAACTGCGGTTCTTTTTCTATGCTCTGAAAGCGGCTTGGCACAAGGCTTTTTCGCATTTCGGCTTTTGAGATAAGTATCGGCGTATTGAAAACGCCGTCGTTTTTCAACGTGAAAGCATTCCTTTTCACGCCGTTTTTCACCCTTGATAATTACACTGATACTTTTCTTCCCGACCGTTGCATTTTCAAAGCCGGTCATAACAGACCGTTGCATTTTCGGTTCGGGCAAAAAAAGAAGGGGCTTATTCAGCCCCGACTTCAATGCTCGTTCCGTCCTTAAATAGGAATATGATATGCCCGTTTCTCTGAACCGTAGCAGTTTCCAAAATGCTGACCCACAGCTCCTCGTCCCACTCCTCAAGGACGAGGGGCTTTTCCGTTAACTCGGAGATGAAAATGCGAAGCTCCCGATCACGGGCAGCTCTTGAATTCCTCTCGGCGGTCGCATCATTCAGCCTTGACGCCGCCTTATCGTACCGCTTCACCAGTGCATTGTACTTCCGGGCGTAGGCTTCCTGCGACTGTTTTTTAACCGCATTTTCTTTGACGCATTGGTCAACCATTTCGGCGACAACCTTTATTTCCGTGTTCAGCGCATCGATCTCCGCATTCAGCGCCGTACAGTCGCTGACCGTCTCACGCATGACCTCGCAGGCAGCAAGCAGTTCTTCCCGATTGCCCATGAGCCTGTTGTACGCCTTCAGAAAACCTGTCTTGATGGTTTCGGCATCTAAGGAGGGTGTTTCGCACACGGTTTTCCCTTTAAATTTTCTGTTGCAGCGCCAGGTCACTTTCCGGTACGGGTCGTTGGAGTGCCAGATTTTCTGGCCGTAGAACCCACCGCAGTCGCCGCATACGACCTTGCTGGAGAAGATTGATGCGCCGCTGTAGGATCGGCCGAGTTTCTGCCGTCTGGACATCTCCGCCTGCACCATGTCGAACTCCAGCGGATCGATAATCGCCGGATGACTGTTCTCCACATAATACTGCGGCACTTCGCCTTCATTGACCTTCTGCTTTTTGGTCAAGAAGTCCGTTGTGAACTTCTTCTGTAGAAGTGCATCGCCCTTATATTTCTCGTTCGTGAGGATGCTGGTGACTGTGGATTGGCTCCATGACTTTTTTCCGGAGGGCGTCGGAATTCCCATCCCATCAAGCTGTTTGCAGATGCCGGATGCCGTTTTCCCCTGCAGGAACAGCTTGTAGATGAGCCGCACGACTTCCGCTTCTTCCTCGTTGACGACCGGCTGCCCGTTTTCTCCCTTGTCATAACCGAGGAAGTGCTTGTAGGGCATACTGACCTTCCCGTCGGCGAACCGCTTTCGCTGCCCCCAGGTCACGTTCTCGGAAATGGAACGGCTTTCTTCCTGCGCAAGGCTCGACATGATGGTAATCAGTAGCTCGCCCTTGCTGTCGAAAGTATAAATGTTCTCTTTCTCAAAATAGACCTCTACGCCTGCGTCCTTCAGCTTGCGGACGGTGGTGAGGCTGTCCACGGTGTTCCGTGCAAAACGACTGACCGACTTCGTGACGATCAGATCAATCTTCCCATCCAGGGCATCCTGCACCATACGGTTGAACCCTTCTCTGTGCTTGGTGTTACAGCCGGAGATGCCCTCGTCGGTATAGACGGCGACAAACTCCCAGTCGTCACGCTTTTTGATGTACTGCGTATAATAGTCGATCTGCGCCTCATAGCTGGTGAACTGCTCGTCACTGTCGGTGGAAACGCGGGCGTAAGCCGCCACACGGCGCTTCGCAATCGATGCCGTCGGCAATGCAGTGAATTTGTTTTTCGTAGCCGGAATTACTCTTACCGCTCTTGACATTCGCTTTTCCTCCCGTTCAATGTTCTCTGTCGTGCCGCCTCCCGCATTTCCGGCGACCAGGAATCCGCTCTGGAACGGTCTTCCCACTGCCGGACGATAACACGGCCGTCTTTCATAAAGAAGCGCAGGATATTTCCGTCCGCAACTTGAATCTTCTGAATGGCAGAAATATCATCGGTAACCGTTCTGCTCTGAAGCATCAGTGTTTCTTCCGGTATCTGCTTGGCAGCGCAGTACTTTTTGCCGAGTGTATTATAAGTCGCACAGATCCAGACGACCCGTGCGGCTGTGGTTTTCCTTCTGTAATGTTTTCCGCAGTTGGCACATTCCAAAAGCCCGGTAAACGGGTACACATTGCGGCTCGGAGAAGGCTGTCCGTATTTAGCCGACCTCCGGCCGATCTCACTCTGGACTTTCTCAAATGTTCGTGCGTCGATGATTGCCTCATGCGCATTCTCAACCGCATACTTCGGAAGCTGTCCGTTGTTGATGACCGTCTTTTTTGTGATGTGGTTCTCGCGGAAGGTCTTCTGTAAAATCAGATTGCCCGTATAGGTTGTGTTACGCAGGATCTTGGAGATCACGGAAGGTCTCCATGCCCCGCCGAATCTCGTAGGGATACCATCCTCGCTCAATCCCTTTGCAATTGCGCTGTACCCGGAACCGGCAAGATACTCTCCGTAAATGCGCCGCACGATAGCAGCTTCATCCGAGACGATCTCATACTGCCCGTCCGCCAGACGGTAGCCAAGAAGTGCGCCGTTCCATGGCAATCCTTCCTCAAAATTTCGTTTGATGCGCCATTTCTGATTTTCGCTTGCCGAACGGCTTTCTTCCTGCGCATAAGACGCCAGAATGGTAAGCATCAGTTCGCCGTCCCCGCCGATGGTGTGGATGTCCTGTTCCTCAAAATAGACATCCACGCCCAGGGACTTCAGCATCCGCACCGTTTCAAGAAGTGTCACCGTATTTCTCGCAAAACGGGATATGGACTTGGTGATCACCATGTCGATTTTTCCGGCTCGGCAGTCCGCCAGCAGGCGCTGGAAATCGTCCCGATCCTCTTTAGTACCTGTTATCGCCTCATCCGAATAGACCCCGACATATTCCCATCCGTCATGTTCCTGGATGAAATTACTGTAGTGACTCACCTGCGCCGACAGCGAGTGGAGCATGGCGTCCTTTCCGCTCGATACCCGAGCATATGCCGCCACTTTTGTTTTTGCAGCCGTTCCCGGCCGAACTGCCGCTTTTGTTATGATTTTTGGCATGATCGCGCCTCCTTTTCAGCTGACATATTACCTCTGAAGCGAGTATATATCCAGTCATCCTCCCGAAATAAGCTGCACGATTTAATACCAAATCTCTCGCACATTTTTGTTTCTATTACACGGTACTCCTCCGGCGATATCAGCCCCGCCGACATCAGGTTCCGTGCTTGGGCCAGAGCTGACTTGTAACCGATGACGGCTTTGTAAAATGACTTATTCATCTGCGCCACCCCGCTTTTGATAACAGTCCTGTGAACAATATTTTCTGTGGGCACTGCCGTAATCCCTGAACTGCTTTCCGCAGACCGGGCACGAAAACTGCGTGATGGCAGAACTGTCTGCATGGTCGAAGCGGTGCCGGTTCCACCACGCGCTTTTGCAGGCATTGGAGCAGAACTTCCTGGGTCGTGTGCGGGAGGGCTGTGTGATGGGCTTCCCGCAGAGACGGCAAAAACCGCCACTTGCTTTCAGCGCCTCGGTGTTCAATCCGTGCCGGTAGCAATAGGACTTGACGGAACTGACGGACAGTCCGGTGGCTACAGAGATCTGCGTATAACCACAGAAGTCGGTGCGCATTTTGAGAATCAGTTGTTTCTGTTCTGTAGTCATTGAGAATTCCTCCTTCACCATACGGAGATTTGCATACGGTTTTGAGGGGGGATTTTGCAAAAAAATAACGCCCTCCACGGAATGATCCGCAGAGGGCGTGTGAGTTGATTGGTTTTACTTATTCGGGAT
>CAKUDE010000039.1 GCA_934645175.1 uncultured Oscillospiraceae bacterium | reverse complement strand
ACGATCTCGTCATACGCCCAGTGTCCGCTCACGTCCGTGTACGTATTGCCGATCAGCTCCTTCGCCTCCAGCGCTTCGGCAAGCGCGTTGAGACGGTTCTTAATGAGCAGCAGCTTGGTCCGTGCGGAAGCGCCCAGATTGACGGAGGGGATCAGCTTTTCCACATCCGCCAGCAGCGTTTCGATCTGCGCGGCATCTTCGGCAGTCAGCGACTTGTTTTCCAGCTTCGTCGTCTCGGCATCAATCCGCGCGATCTCATCGAGCAGAGCGTTGACGATCTTCGCCAGGGACTGTGCCGTCTCCAGGTAGGCTTCGAGGCTTGCGCGCTCGTCGTCGGTCAGGTTGCTGCCGGCCAGCAGCGAGCCAATATTCTCCACCGCCCACGCAAGGCTCTGCGCATCATCGGTAGAAACGCTCTGCTCCGTACGGTCACAGGCCTTGGCAATTGCCGCAATCTCGGCGGCAACCGCGTCGATGCGGTCGACAAGCTGCTTGGCATAAGCGATAATGCTCTGGCACAGCGCACGCTGCTGAGCCGTCAGGTTTTTCCCCTCCGTCAGCTGCGCGATCTGCGTCGCGAAAGCAAGGATCGCGTCTTTGTCTGCGGAGGTCACGGTATCGACCGACATATTGCCCAGCGCATTCTGCGCGTCCTCAATGGTATTTGCAATACGGGTCAGCAGCGACATCATATCCGTAACACGACGCAGCAGTGCGGCAAGCTCTGCTTGATTCTGCCCGGAGAGGTTGTTCTCTCTGCGCAGCGCATTGATCTGCTCATAGAGCGCATACAGCGTACCAAGGTCGTCTCTCGTAACGGTCTCGGGATCGATTTCATCGAGCCAAGCGGTCAGCTCGGCAATCGCTGCGGCGATGTCGGCCAGACGGCTCAGCATAGCGTTCAGTTCGATCTGATAACCCTCCAGTGTCTGCTTGGCACTGTCGGCGAGCAGCTCGTCGGCAAGCACGGCGTCGATACGCGAGAGAAGCGCTTCCAGATCCGCCTTGTCGTCGGCGGTCACAGTCGCGGCATCGTAGCTCTGCACATCCTCACGCAGTGCAATCAGCGTGGCATAGAACGTCTCGGCAGCGGTCAACTTTGCATAGCTCTCCACCAGCGCCTGCTGCTCCTCGCTCGCAGCGTCATAGAGCTTGCGTGCAGCAGCGATGGCATCGCCGGAGGCAAAGCCGACTTTGCCGATCGCATTGATCAGCGCTTCAACCTCATCGTGCGTAACGAGCTTGGTGAAGCCCAGCTCCTTGAACCAGCCCAAATCCTCGCCGGATGCCGAGGAGGAGTCCTTCGTGTAGGCAAAGGTGATGGAATACTCCACACCGGTCTTCAGAGCAAGGCTGAATTCGGCATTTCTTTCACCACTGATGCCGTTGGCAATGGTGACGGTCTGGCCGTCTACAACAGCGGTAATGGTGAGTTTGTCATAGTTGTTCTCGGACGACACGCCGTAGACAAAACGAATCTGTGCGTCCTTTGCAAGGGTCAGCGTAAGCATCAGAGAGGCTGTCGTTCTGTCCAGACCGACGCTGTTGCTTTCGATGCGGTTTTTCTCCGCGTTGTAAATCCAGTTCGGCGTACCGTTGTTGACCGTAATGGAGGCAATCAGATCCTCGGGCAGATCCATACCGGCAAAGAGCGGATCGTTCCAGAGAACATAGCTCTCACCGCAAACGGCACAGACGCAGCTCTTATAAGTCAGATGCGCAACGGTCTTGCTCTCGTCCTCCGTGTGGCCGGTCGCGGGCAGCACATCGACCTTCGTCTCCGTGCAGCCGTCGGCGCGGCAGGTACGCACGATCTTGCCGTCGGTGGTGCAGCCGGGGCGTACAAAGGTGCAGTCCGGGCAGTTCTCATCGATCTCGGCATGGTCGCAGAAATCATGACCGTTAGCGGGCTTGTAGTCGGTACGATAGCTCACACGGCACTTTGCGCAGGTGTATTCGGTGTACCCCTTCTCGGTACAGGTCGGCATTGTGACGCTGCCATCTCCGGACGGCGTATGGAAGGTCACGTTCGTCTGCCACTTGAGTGCGGGGAAGCCGCCGCAGACGGGCGCAAAGGCATCGCTCAGGTCAGCGGAACGCAGCTCAGCCAGCGTCAGCGCCTCGGCAACCTTATCGGAAGCGAATGCGGTATTCAGGAAGAAAACCTTTTCAGCCTTGGCCTTATCGGTGTCAAAAGCAGCAAAGAAGCCGCCGGAATTGCTGCCTGTGCAGGTCACGACACCTGCGGCATAGCAGTTCGAAACGGAAGCCATACCGGAACCCCAGCTCGGTCCCTGGAAGCGGCCGAAGGCGCCGCCGACATTCTGCGTGCCGGACACGTCGCCGAGCGTATAGCAGTCGGAAATCACGCAGGAGTTGCATACGTCGCCCGCGATACCGCCGACAAACTGGTCGCCTGTCACAAGGCCGGTGTTGTAGCTTGCGGTCATCTCAAAGCCGCCGTTGACGGCGCCGACCAGACCGCCGACAAACTTCACGCCGGAAATCATCGCGACGTTACTGCCGTTGTGGATCACAACATTACTAGACACGTTGCCAACCAAGCCGCCGACATTCTCGTTGCCGCCGACGAGTGCAAAGTTGGCGCAGTTGATCAGGGTCACGCCGTATGCGGTACCGAGCAAACCGCCGACATTCTTACTGTTACCGGAAATCGTTGCATAGTTTGCGCAATTCTCCAGAACGGTACCGGTGCCGCTCACGTTCGTGGCGATTGCACCACCGCCGGTCAGTTCGCCGCAGATGCGGAGGTTCCGGATCTCGGAATTCGCGCCCAGTGCGCCGAACAGGCCCTTGTCGCCGTTCAGGTCACGGATCGCATAGCCTGCACCGTCGAGCTTGACGCAGGGGCCGCCGGAGGTCAGGGAAGCAATCCACGGATATTTGGCAAGCTCGATATCCCCGGTCAGGCGGCCGCTGACTGCGGTCTTGGCGTTGATCTTTTGGACAAACCATGCCAGCTCTGCGCCGTTGGAAATGAGATACACATCGCCGTCAAGCTGCGGCTCCTGCACGTTCACGCCGTCCCATGCGGAGGCGGAGGTGCTCTGCAGCGTAACTGTGAAAATGTTCTCGCCGTCCTCGGCGACGGTAACGTTGCCGGTCTTGTACTCATAGCCCGCTGCGCGAACCGTGAAGTCATAGGTGCCGGCAACACAGCCGAAGGTACCGTCGGGGTTGACGGTAACGGCATTGTTCGCGTCGTCCTTCATCGTGAAGGTGAAATTGGAGCAGTCAACCGGGTTGCCGTTTTCGTCGACAAAGTTCAGCGTTCCGGTCAGGAACTTCGTCTCGCCCAATGCGATGGAAAGCTCCGGAAGAACCGCCAGAATGCCGGAGGTGTTCGGTGCGGTGCCGACCATCTTCGCGCCGTTGGCATAAGTTACCATGCGGTGCGTCGGGATGCCGGGGTAACCGGCAACCTTGATCGCACCGGTCAGGTCATAGCTGCTGCCCGTCCAGTACTTCGGAATGGTGATCTCGATGACCTGACGGACGGGATTTCCACTGAAGTCATAGACGCCGAAGTTTCCGCCGGGGTTGGAGCGGAAGTAGGTTCCGTCCTCGCCCTGATAGTACAGAGAGAAGTTGAAGTTGTAAACGCCGGAGAGCTTCTCCTTCGGAGAAACCAGGTTGTTAAACTGGAGGCGGATGGTCTGGCCGGCCTTAGGCAGCGTACCCTCGGGCAGCGGATTGCCGTCCTTGTCCTGAATCTCATAGGTCACGCCACGGGCGGTGATGACCTGATAATTCGCCTTACCGTCCTTTTCGATCTTCACGATGTGACGGCCGGTCGTCAGACCCGTCACGGTGACATTTCCCTCGCCGTCGGTCGTAACGCCTTCGGTCGTGAAGCCGGAGAAGGTCATGGCAGCGCCGACGGTGGAACGGGCGACGGAAACGCTCGTGCCTGCCTCGGGCTTGAAGGTGTAGCTCGCGCCCTCGCTGCCGACATAGAACAGAATGTCATGCTCGGCATCCAGGCGGATGGCCTCGGCGCGGGCGGCATCGTCCTTAAACGTCGCGTCCATGCGGTCGAGGGTCATGCCCAGCTCGATGGAGGAGCCGTCGTTGCCGACGGTGACGATAAACACGCCCGTGCACTCCGGCCAGATGGCGGAGAACTGCTTGCTCGAGGAGGAGCTCTGAGCCTGCATATGGGTCATCGCGTCATAGGTAACGAGCACGATGGCCGTACCGGGCTTATTGGCGGTCATGACAGCCACGGAGCTGTTCTTCTCGTTCGGAACGATGGACAGAATGTCGCTCGGCGTGCCGTCGGGGTTGATGACCTGATAGTGCATATCCGGCAGCGCAACCTTGGAGTTCATATAGTTTTCGATCGCCATCCAGTTACGGAAGACGTTCAGCTCGAAGGTCCCGCCGACCTCCATGTTCATATAGCCCTGGCCGTTGATATTCAGATAAATATCCGCACGGTCATAGTAGTTCTTCTCATAGCGGAGAATCGAGCTCTTCACAAAATCCGTGCTGCCGATGTAAAGATCCTCGGCGGTCACGGTGATCTCCGCCGCAGCGGTCCACTTGGCAAACTGCCAGTAGGTCACGCCGTTGGGGTTCATCACGCGGTAGAAGTGATTCGCGCTGCCCGCCTCGGGGACCTTGAAGATCGCAGTCACACCGTTTTCGTCCGAAGTAACGCTCTCGGCTTCCACAAACTTGTAAATGTAGTAAGTACCGAAGGTGCCGACGTCAATCGTCGAACCGGCAGGCGCGTGGATGGTGATCACCAGTCCCTTCGGGACGGAGGTGCTGATGGAGGTATTCATCGTCTCCGTCTTGCTGACGGTCACGGGAACATAGCCCTCCGCACGTTCACCGATCGGCGTAAGGGTTGCCGTAACGGTATCGCCGACAATGAAAATGCAGGAGGCGCGGACATTGCCCCAGTTCGTCGACACGCCGGTCTGAGACTTGCGGACAACGCCGCCTCTGCTGACGGTAACGTCTATACGGTAATCAACGTCCCGCACCCAACCGGAGTTGGAGGCGTAGATTTCATACACGCGCTTGACCTCAAACCTGTTTTCCGCATCGGTACGGACGGTCAGAACGACCGCGCCGTTGTATTCGTCCTCGGCATTGTAGCCTTCGACCCAGTAGTCGCCGGCCGCAACGGTCAGCGTGTAGCTGCTGCTCTCGGGCGTCACGGAAGCCAGCAGATCCTCTCCGGTCTTTTCCTCGCCGTTGAAGGAATAGAGCTTGAGGTACTTGACCTGCGCGTCATGAATGCCGCTCAGCTGCAGCTCACACGGTGCACCGGGGCCGGCAGGATCGGTCACGCTCAGCGTGACGGTATAGGTTTCGGCGCTGTCGGTCTTACCGTCGTTGGCCTTGAATACCAGCGTATAGGTCCCGGCCGCAGCAGCGGAGAAGCTGTAATCTTCCGCAGCGGCAACAAATTCGCCGTTGTTAACACTGACGAGGTAGGTCAGCGCATCGCCGTCCTCGTCGGTAAAAATCGTGCCGAGGTCGAGCGTATACGCCACACTCAGCGCAGTCTCGGCGGTTGCAGTCGCGGCAACACCCTCGGCGCGCTTCGGGGCGGTATTGCCCTTATCAATGCGGACGGTCAGCGTGTAGGTTTCCGCCGGAATGTCCGCTGCATCATTCATCGTCGGCCAACTCGGATCTCCGCACTTAACGGTAATGACCGTTCCCTCGGAAACGGGAATGGCATCCTGTGCGCGATACGTCGTCTCGCCGACGGAGGTCTTCACCATAAAATTCTTGTTGCTCGCCGTCGGGCTGACGGTCAGGCTCGTCGTCCCCTGCGGAACCGTCAGCGTATAGTCGTGCGTGTTCTTGTCAAACGCGGGCACGATCGAACCGACGCTTGCAGTCAGAGCCTTGACGGTCTTGTCATTGTTGTTCCAGGAGCCGCCGAGATCCTCGCCGTCACAGGTGTACATAACGCGAATCACGTCGCCGTCAACGATCTTGCCGTCGTCATAGCCAAACTTGGCAAAGCTGAAATTGACGAACCAGTCGTTCAGCGTGCCCATCCAGCCGGCGCCGCTTCCGCCGTCGCCTTCCTTCAGGCCGCCCACTTCAGACAGGTACAGTCCAAACTCTGATTCTCCGGCAGTGTAGGTCTTACCTGCAGTCGATATGGCAGCTTGGACGCACGACATCATCGTGCATCCCTCCGTCAGGGTGACATAGGTGTCAACGAGAGTACCCGACCACGGCGCTGTCTCGGCCGTGTAGGTCGTGTTCTCCACGATGACGCGAACCTTCTCCTCGCTGTCGCCGGCAAGCGCGCTCAGCGGCAGAACGCTGAACACCAATGCCAGTACGAGAAGCAGGCTCAGAAGACGTTTCTTCATGGTTTTCTTCCTCCGTTTATATTTGTTTTGAAAGCCGGGACGCGCGCCCGCCCCACCGCAAAGAAAAAGCCGCGGCGACTCAAAATGAGCCGCCGCGGCCGTATTCCCGCGACAAGCGGCGCCCGAGATCCGTACTTGGCAGACCTCCGACGCTCCGAAGTATTCCGGCAGTTCTCCTGGCTCGCACATCATCGATCCGCCGCAGGCCTTCTCGGGAAAGCTCCCAATGACCGGCTTTCGCCAAAGCGGCGGTCTCCGCGCCTACAGTGGCGGTACCGCTCGTGATTTTCACACGATTCTCTATTCTCCCGCCGCGCTTTGACCGCCCGACAGGAACCGAAACACTTATTTACTTTCTACCGCTTAAAATAGCACGAACGGAAGAATTTGTCAATCCCCCATTCAAAAAAAGTGCAAGGAAATCCTTGCGGTTTTCCTTTGTCGTGCGGAAAGGCTCCGCGCAGATTTTTTCGCGGATGCTCATTCGGCTTTTCCGGTATTTTTTCAAAATATATCTTTTTTTCGTCGTCCATATGCTTGACATCGCGAAAAACTGTGATATACTGACTTTAGACCAAAGCACGCCGCCCTGCTCAACGCTCGCGCCCCCGTACTTTGGTTTTTTTCAAAGGAGGTGTAATTCGAAACAACGCCCGGAAGAAAATGAGACATAATTGCAAAAACGGAAGGAGTAACATTATGAAAGAAAAGACAAAACAACGTGTCTGTCATTTCCTGTCCCTTGCACTGTTCCTTGCGCTCCTGATGCAGCTCATTCCCCTCCCCACACAAGCGCTTGAAGGCAACATTCCCTCTGCCGCACCGCAATACGACGATTCCGAAGAAGTGTCGGAAACTGGCAGATTGCGTCTTACCGATGCGGAGCCAAATCTTTATACGCGCGTCTACCAAAATGAAGACGGCACACAAACGATGAAGCTCTATGGCCAGCCGGTCAAATTCATCAACTCCGACGGTGTTGTGCAGGACATCTCCCTAAGCCTTACTCCGCAAACGGAGGCAGGAGGCTATATTTCCGCGCAGCACGCAATCAGCACACACTTTTCCCGCCGCTTGACCGACGCATCACACTGGCGCACGGAGATACAAGCCTTACACTGCTGCCGATGCTGCCCTCACAAACCGTTACTGCCATCCCACAAGCTTCTCTTTCCGAAGATTCAAAAACGGTCAGTTACACACTTGACGCAAAAACGCGGTATATGTATCAGTTGACCTATACAGGCTTCAAGGAGGACATTGTCGTAGAAAGCTATACCGGCCAGACGGAGTATTCCTTCGCACTGCGGACAAACGGTCTGACGCTTTCGCAGCAAGATGACGCCTATGTGCTACTCGATGTCGAAGGTTCTGTCCGTGCGACACTGGGCGACATTCTCGTCGTTACGGCCGATGAGCGGAATAATACACTCGGCAATCTGGAAATCCAGACCCTACAGGAAGGCGCAGCCTATCTTTTGACTGTCTGTCTGGACGCAGATTATCTTTCCGACCCCGCAACGACCTATCCGATCCGTATCGACCCATCCATCAACTTAAACTATGCAAATTTCGGCGCAGGAGCAATTCAGGACGTTACGCTCAACAGTCTGCGCGGCTCAAGCGGCAGCTCCACCTCTCTGTTTGTTGGTCTGCGTGACACTTACGGCATTTCCCGTTTTCTGATGAAGTTTCCGGGACTGGATCTTTCGTCCATCCCGAGTGCCGAAAGCATTACCTCCGCAACTGTCTTTGTCCGCGGTCTGATGTGTGAGGCCGAAGCGCTGACTGTCAACTGCCATGTCTTCAACGGCAACGTCTGGGCTGAGGACACAGCGAACTGGTCAAATGTCGGTGTAGCGAACGTCGGCGTGTTGCTGTCAACCAACTCCGTTTCCTATGCCAACGGCACCGCTCAGGAAACAGCGCACTATTATCCCTTTAATATCACCATAGCGGTCAAGGGGTGGAAGTCGGGCAGCTACAATCAGAGCAAGGGCATCCTCTTTAAGGCGCCGGACAGCTTGGAAAACGGCACGGTAAAGAACAGCAAGCTGCTTGCCTCCTATGACCACGGTACGCACCGCCCCTCGCTGGAAATCAACTACATCCCCGCACCGCCTCCCTCAACGATTGAAAACGCCGTGGCACTGACAAAGGATCAGCTCACAAATGTGCAAATCTCGCTGTCGAATGAAGCCAAATACTTTAAGTATACCCCAACCGTCTCAGGCTTCTATACATTACAAAGTTTCGAGCGTACAAGTATCATGCCTCGAGTGGGGCTGATAGTTTCTGCTGAGACAGAAATCACCGGCGACGATGGCTCTGCCGGCAGCGGGAACTTTCGCCTGACCTACCACCTTACCGCCGGGACAACTTATTATTTCTGCGTGGAATCGCTCACCGGCGCAACCGGCTCATGCAAAATTAAGCTCACATCTACTACCAATGTTGGATATTTCTCCTCATCTGCCCCGACTCTGCTCGACCAGGCAAGGCTTGTCACTGCAGCATCACCGTATACATACACCTGCTATAAATTCACCCCTGCATTTACCGATGAATACCTTTTTTTCAGTGCCAACGCTTCCGGTAATCCATTTATATGGATCTATGACAGTAATCTTCAAAGTGTGGGGGAAAACGATAATTCAGGAGGAAATTTGAATTTCCGTCTAACTGCAACACTTCAAAAAGACAAGTCGTATTACATTGTCTTAGGCCACTCCGGACAGGCAACCGGCTCATATGAAATCAGGCTGCTCAGAACTCCGACGTTACCGACTGAAGAGTATGTCATTCGTAACAGCGTAAGCGGAATGTATGTTAATCCTGCCAGTCTTACTGCTCAGGCAACAATCCGACAGAAAGACCACACGGCAGCATTCGATGGTTTCCTTACCCAATGGACGATTAAACTACAGCCAGACGGCTACTACACGATTCAGCCCATGAATTCCACTTCTCTGTATATGGGCGTTTCAGGCAGTCAGGTTGGCGTCGATTTGGTAAAGCTTTACGGTTCTCTGTCCGACAACACCCGCTGGAAAATCTATGCCTATTCTTCCGGACTTCTGTTGTTTGAGCCGAAGAACGCACCGGGACGCATTATCTCCGTATCAAACAATACTGACAGTCAGAGCCTTTCTCTGCAATGGATCAGTAATGTTTCCACAAATCGGAGCAAATGGAAATTTGAGGTCGCACCGATCACAACGCTTGAAGGGCAGAAAATGAGTAACTGGTGCTGGGTTGCAACTGCATTGATGATGGCAGAGCATTACGGGAGTTCCAGTAGGACATACACACAGGGGCAAGTTGTTAGAGCTGTTAAGGGTAAAGCATTGAACGAAACAGCAAGTATAATTGAGACTGAACGGGCAGTAAACTACTCGTGCTACGATAGCTTTTCGTACTCCGGTGAGCGGAAAGCCATATACAGAGAAAAACAGTATTATGAAGAAGCAGTTCTTCGAAAAATCTTGCGTGCATCGGAAATCGTAGCTCAGGTAATAAAGAGCACTAACGGTCAAGTCGGTCATATCGTTCCGATAGTTGGGTACTCGATTGAATATTTAGAAGATCAACCTGTTTACTTGTACACATTATTTGACCCGTACCCGAGCATTGTCACCGCTGAAACAGACTGGAGTCGGAATGGTGGTACTGCGAGGTATCTGACATACGATCGCCTCTGT
The DNA here is from genome assembly GCA_934645175.1 of uncultured Oscillospiraceae bacterium. Lineage (GTDB taxonomy): Bacteria > Bacillota > Clostridia > Oscillospirales > Oscillospiraceae > JAZOXB01. The sequence goes on along the minus strand of CAKUDE010000039.1, from coordinate 7,444 downwards.
AGTCGTCAAATAACAGAATACGGGATTGACTTCACTGTAGAATGGATGGATAGTGTTGTTCTTGATTCTCTTATCACTGCCGAAGTTTCTAGTTGGGAAAGCTTCAGTTCCCCTTCCGTCCGGTCAGATTTCTCGCAGGGCACAAATACTTTACAGTTCTTTATGAAGGAGTCGAAAAATGCATTTACATTCTAGCCGGGTTTTAATAGCTGCTTTGCTGATAAGCCTCATTCTTGCCCTCTGCGCTCCCTGTTTTGCGCTGTCGGAGCCATTGGTGTCCGACTCGGAGCTTCCGCAGGAAGTATGCAGAACACTTTGCAAGAAGTACGACCTTGATCCGCAGGAATCCCTCAGTTACTATAAGATAGTGGTAACGCGCCTCTCTGCGCTTATTGAGAAGGAAGAAAACATTACACAATATGTGGATTCTCTCGCGCCGGACAGCCCGGAAATTGCCTACTACGTCGTCGGAAACGGCTCCGATTGGACTTCCCACGGTCTTTATCTGCAGCTCGGCAATCCGGATCAGCTCTACACCGGAATTCCCTACGCCTACTATTCCGTGCTCCTGCAAGCGTTCCCAAGCCTTGAGAGTATACAGGAAAGATTCCCACAGTTGGGCATACAGCGGGCAATTCTGTTCAAAGACTGTGCATTGGCCGCAGGCTGTTGCGCCAACCTCGGCTACTACCTCGTTACCGACCGGGGCGATTTCGTGTTGAGCGCGTGCTTCGACCATTTTGATTGCGACGGCAGCAGCCCGGTAAATGCCAGCTTCCGGCTGTTACCCGTTTCCCTTCTGGTCGAGAAAGCGCGTCTCGAAGAAAATGAATACATAAAATGGCGCACCCGTTACCCCGACGGAGAAACTGTGCTGATTGGCTTGTCAGCCGATGACGAACCTCCCACCTGGTCGTTTGTTTCCTCCAAGCTCGGACAGCAAAACAACGAGGAATTATCCGTCTATGATATCACGAATCCCGAACTGATGGATGTCATTCAATCACACGAAAGGCAGGAGGCATTCGGGCTTACGCTCGTCTCTGCTGCGCGCATTTTGCTGATTGCTTCGATCCCTGCAGCCGCAATTCTGATCCTTTTATACAAAAAGAAAAAAGCGGCGGATAAAGAAACGTAAATTCACTGCTCTCCCCCGCCCGGCGAGAAACGGGAAGCTGTCGTTTTTCACAGACAAAAAGGAGGAACCTTCATGAAAAAATCAATTCGATTGCTTCTGCTGCTGTTGGTTGTATTGCTCGCTGCAAACGGCTGCACATTCTTCGATGCCCGGACGAACCGTGTCCCCGACTCTCGCGATGTGGATGAGCAGACCGTAGAGGCGCTGTTGTCCATGGAAGAGAAGGAATACGTCAATGCCGAGGTATTCCGCGTCTTTTCCTACCCCTATCGCGGCTTTGACGCTCCGCAGGAGCGGCTTTTCGCAGAGTACAGCTCGCTTGAGGAGCTATTGGCAGAGCAATGCGATACAGTCTATCTTGTCATATACCAAACCGAGGAGGTATATCCGGAGAATTTTCCACGGGGCGGAGAAACCTATATTTCCACGATGCCATACGAATACATAAAAACCGAAGGCGGCTTTGAAGTGAACCCCGGCTATGAGGCGGATGAGGATTCCCGGTATTTTGTCGAAGACGGGCTTCTGGTTCCTGCGGAAGATCTTATCAAATATCAAAGGCTGCTGGAAAGTCTCCCCGAGGAGCGGCGCGGCGAATACGTCTGGGACGTCGTGCAGTATGACGTCGATTCCCCCTACCTGCCGTGGCTGCTTCGCTACCCCATTCTTCGTCCATCCGTCGCAACGAAGCAGCAGCGCATCGTTCGCGGTGTGATCACGGGCGTAGTCGTTGTCACGTTGGCTGTCGGCTGCATTGTGCTGATCCGCCGCCGCAAAAAGAAAAAAGCAGCAGTCTGTCCCGCCGAGCTTCCTCCGCAGCCGACCGAACCGGGAGTGGAGCGGTAAGTAAGGCAACAGCGGTATTCCGGATCCTTCTCATTCAGGCCCCTGCCATACGGCAGGGGCCTGTGCGTTTCTCAGTTGTCGATGGCCGGGTTCATATAATAGACGTTCTTCTCGTCAAGCCGCTGGCGCACGCGCTCCAGTGCCTCGCCGAAGCGCTGGAAATGAACGACCTCACGTGCCCGCAGGAATTTGATCACATTGTTTACATCGGGATCGTCCGACAGCCGCAGAATGTTGTCGTAAGTCACACGAGCCTTTTGCTCTGCTGCAATCATATAAGGATAAACTTTTCAGAAATTCCAGTGAATTTCGATGGGAACATTCCGTGTTCCGGGGATTCTTTTGCCGACTGATATATAATCAATCAGCGTTTCCACGATTTCACGGTTCAGATGTTCCAGGTTTGTGTATTGTTCGATCAGTTCACGGCGGTTGTCTCCGACCGCGATTTTTTCGTCGATTTCGGCTAACTGCTTTTCTCCGTCCGAGCATACACGTTCAAGACGTTCTTTTTGCACGGTAAAGTCTTTCGACAGCTCCACAAAATCACTCTCGGTTATCAGCCCCTTTACCTTATCCATGTAAAGCTCTCTGATACCTTTCGCATATTCCTCGATTTTTTTGCGGTATGCCGCAAGATTGGAGAGTATGCGTTTTTTCTGTGACTGTAAGTTGTCGCAAAACTCAATGTTTTGCTCCAACTCGTCCTTGTCCAGATACTCTGCGGATAGCCTGTTCAGTTCGGCAATTACCATCCGCTCCAATCGATCAACCGAGATAAATGCGCCCTCGCAAGCGTCTTTTGCCACATGGCGGTTGGAACATTGCAGAAAATGCTTTCCGCCGTGATCGGGCGACGATTTGGATGAACGCATGACGTATCCACAGTTTGCACAGCGGGCTTTTCGTGCAAACAGTCCGATTGTACCAACGTCAAACGGCTTGGCACGTTCCGCAATCATTTTCTGCACTCTGTTCCACAGCTCGCGGTCAATGATCGGTTCGTGAGTCCCCTCGACAATGTACCATTCACTTTTCGGGCGCGGCTTGTTCTGCTTGGTTTTATAAGAAATACTGCCGTATTTCCCCTGTACCATGTTGCCGATGTAGATTTCGTTAATCAGCATATCGGAAATCGCAAAGTATTTCCAAATGGTGCTGTTTTTCATGGTCGGCTGCTTATAACGTAAGCCTTGCTGACGTTTGTATTCGGTTGGATTGGGTATGCCTCTGTCATTGAGCATACGGGCGATTGCGGTTTTGCCATAACCTTGCGAAAATAAGGTGAATACCTCACGCACGACGGCGGCAGCTTCCTCGTCGATAATCAAATGCCCCTTTTGGTCGGGATCCTTTTTGTACCCGTACAAGGCAAATGCGCCGATGTGAAAACCGTTCTCTCGTCTGTTTGTCAGAACGCTTCGGATGTTGTCCGACATATCCTCAAGGTACCATTCGTTGACAAGCCCATTGATCTGTCGTGACTTTTTGTTCCCTTTGTTAGCAGTATCGGCGTTGTCAACAATGCTGATAAAGCGAATACCCCAAATCGGGAACAAGCCGTGTATGTACTTCTCAACGAGTTCAAGCTCGCGCGTAAAGCGCGATTGCGTCTTGCAGAGGATAATATCAAATCTCCGCTGTTCTGCGTCATGCAGCAGACGGTTGAATTCAGGGCGACGTCTGTCAGACCCTGTATAGTCGTCGTCGCTGTAAATGTTGTAGAGCTCCCACCCCTGTTCCATTGCGTACTGCAGCAGCATTGCTTTTTGGTTCTGTATGCTGTTACTGTCGTCGGTTTCAAATTGCTTGTTTCTGTCCTCTTCGGATAAGCGGCAATAAATAGCTACTTTCATTGATAAAGAAAGGGCAAGCTGTTCCTTATGGATATATTCTACCATAAAAAAATCAACTTGTCATCAGGTGTCGCAAAAGTTTAACCTTTTGCTTTTTTCAATTCGATTGATAAGCTCAATCCATTTCTTTGTATATTCTTCTTTGCTCGTTGTGTTCTCGCCGCTTTTAAAAACACTGACACAAATTTCTTTTTCATCACCAATTTTGGATTTATTGCTTTGCTTCATAAGAATCCCCCTTTCAAAAAGGCAACTGTTACACTATATGAAAAGCGGCAAGTCCACTATTACCACTTGACACTCCCCACAGATAAATCAGGGGGATTCTTGGTTCAACGACTGTTGCCCGTCAAATAGGCGGGTCTTATGTAGTCTCCGCAAGCGTTAGGTTTGGGTGTGTCCCACCCTGCCGTTATGATTATGTCGTTATGTCATGCCATCAGCCGCATTCCTTCACGGAGGATGTTAATTGTGCGCCTTATATCTCCATGGCTAAAGCGATGGGGTTTACGGCACGCTTGATAAGGCTTTTGCTTTCGTCCTCTGTGTGGGAATGTCAATCAGTCCGATACGGCAGAGTATCGGAACAACCAAGAGAGCTTTGAGGACTACTACGGCGAGATTGAAATATCCCGTGTCGCTTCAGAAGCCCACCCCAAGGCCGCCATCCAAATCCGTAATCAGGAAATGATTGACCGAGCCGACCTTGTGATCTGCTGCACAGACCACAAAAGCTGCGTCGCACGGTAAACCGTACAGCAGGCAAATCGGCTGGGCAAGCCTGTCCTGAATATTGCGGAAAGTGCAGCTATTAAATTGTAACTTCTTTTTGAATTTTTCTCTGAACGCATTGACTCTGTACTTCTTTGGAAGTATGATAATAATCAGAATAACTCTGAAGAAGTATTGAGGAGAGGAAAATGAGCAAACTTATTTTATATCACGGTTCAACTGACATCATCCAAACCCCCGTGTTTGGAAAAGGCAAATCCTATAATGACTATGGAAAGGGATTTTATTGCACCGAGCATTTGGAGCTTGCAAAGGAATGGGCTTGCACCGAGAATACCGATGGCTATGTCAACAAATATGAAATCGACACAGACGGTCTGAGCGTTCTTGACCTTTCTTCCGATGAATACACGATCCTGCATTGGCTGGCGTTGCTGATGGAGTATCGCAAGTTCCGTGTCTCTACGCCGGTCATGAAGCGTGGTGTGGATTGGCTCAGGGAACATTTTCTGATCGACCTTGCGCCCTACGATGTGGTTGTCGGCTATCGTGCCGATGACTCCTACTTCTCTTTTGCCAGAGCTTTTGTGAGCAATGAAATTTCGCTGTCGCAGCTTTCTTATGCCATGCGGCTCGGCAAGTTGGGGGAACAGTTCGTTTTGAAAAACCCGGCAGCTTTTGAGAAAATTCGGTTTGTCTCTTATGAAGTCGCAGATAATACAGAGTATTACGCCAAACGAAAAGCCCGTGACGATGAAGCAAGAGCCACTTACTGTGCAGAGCTTGAAAAAGATGACATAGACGGCCTGTATATGCGGGACATTATCCGTGAGGAGGTGCAACCCAATGATCCACGCTTACGATAATCAATATCTCGATGATGCTATGAAGTGTCTGGGCGAAGCGATGGACTATGCGGCCAATGGTTGCCAGATGGATATGGATCGCTTTCTCGATCTGTTCATCGGCACCGGCTATGCCGAGCAGTTTGCCGCAGGTGTGCCGAAATATGTATCCGGCGTTTCCGGCACAGAGCTGGTGATGGATGTTCTTACAAAGGCCGGGGCGGATGTAGACTTCCCCAACGCACAGATCGACTACGACTATTCGCCACAGTATTGGTGCGGGTGGATTCTGGCCTACTATCAATGGTACACTGGTCGGAGTTTCAAGGAGATCCAGAAGCATATCACCATGCAGGAAATCGAAAAGCTCTATCCACCCCTCCACGAAGCATCCGAAAAGAAATTCGTAGATACCATCAATCGCATGATCCGCAAGAAGAACCTGCCCACTCGCTTGCAGGCACAGCGCAAGATCAGCGGTTATTCGCAACGGACGCTTGCCGAAAAGGTCGGTGTCAATTTGCGTACTTTGCAACAGTATGAGATTCGTGCCAAAGACATCAACAAGGCCGCAGGCGCTACCCTCCTCGCTCTGGCTAAAGCCCTCGGTTGCCGGGTGGAGGATCTGCTGGAGTATGACAGTAGCGAGATTGAAGATGTTGACACTCCCCACAGATAAATCTTGGTTCAACGACTGTTGCCCACCAAATAGGCGGGTCTTACATAGTCTCCGCAAGCGTTAGGTTTGGGTGTGTCCCACCCTACCGTTATGATTATGTCATGCCATCAGTCGCAGTCCTTCACGGAGGATGTTGACAGCGGTGACAAAGTGTGAATTGTTCGCCTTATTCCCCATGGCTAAAGCGAGGGGCTTTACGGCACGCTTGATAAGGCGAACAATTCTTGCGAACAAATTGAGTCCACGCCTTATGCCGTGACTTCTTCTCCGCATCCGATGCAGAGAAATGTGAAAAGATGAGCCTTCGGAATACGATAGGCTCTTCCGACTTTGCGACAACAGATTTTGCCTTCCCGCAGGATGCGGTAACTCCTTTTATCTTGGTTTTCTGCTTTGACAGCAGTTGCACCCCAATAATGGTTTTTCGCCTGAAAGCGCAGTCACCGTGACTGTAGTGCCCTACGAATCATTGCTTTTCAATCCTAGTTGTCTTACTTGACGAGATGATGAAATTGTGGTATACCATAAGCGGTCGGTGTATTGCAGAGAAAGGAGAATGAGGAATGTTAAGCGTTGATATGTCCTCACTTTGGGGGTCCGATAACGAACAAATCGTTAAAGGTGTTTTAGAGGCTACAGAGAACATTGCGTCGTATCGGAGTTCATCAAATACTTCCATAAGGGCATTGCATAATCTTTTCGAAGATATTATCGAAATTGGGAAATTCTGGACAAGTAATACATACGTCGGACAACCAAAAGATCTTGCTGTAAAAGCCGTTTTTCAGTCTTTCTTTGAGGCACTGATGGATCTTCTTTTAAACATGAAAAATACCGGCAAAAAAAGCGAAAGAGCTATTGCAGAAAAGTTATTGTACAGGGGGAAAGTGTACCGCTATTTGGGGAACGCCTACCCGTCGGATGACCCGGATGATATAGTTAAGCCTGTTTTTGATGATATCTATGTATCGTGGAGCAAAGAACCTCAAAACGGGTATATCAGGAGTAAGCTATATGGCCCGGTTACTTTGCTATCTTGCGAAATATCTACCCCCTTCTATGGGATTGATTTGGACGAACTCAACTGCTCGCGGGGAAATGAGCATGAGGTCGTATTCCCGACAACAAAAAAATGTATCATCGAGATTGAATATATTTCAGTGGAAAATGATGATTAAACTTGAAGCGTTGACAAAAAACTTTGTTACGACAGCGTTAATAGTTTCCAGTCACCACAAAAAGAGCGCCGTCCATGAAGGACGACGCTTTTTGATAAGGTACAATAAATTGCGCAAAAAGGAAGCGAAAAAGGAGACATAGTTTGCAGACTCTGGTAGAATGAAGTTAC